>CAZVMD010000145.1:10694-16997 GCA_964628555.1 uncultured Myxococcales bacterium
GGGCTGCTCTGGGGGCTGCTCTGGGGGCTGCTTGCTCTGTGGGAACCCGCGTGGCTTGTAGGGCTGGCTGGCAGTCGCGCCTGGGCTGCTGATGTACCGGGGCGCTTTCCCGAAGCCTCGACGCGGCTTCTGCGTCCGGAGGATCTGGCGAGCCGAGACCTGCCAACGCTGTCGCTGATGCGCAATGAGGTCTTTGCCCGCCATGGGCATCGCTTCAAGAGCCCGAGCTTGGCGCAGCACTTCGAACAGCAGAGCTGGTATGCCGGCGAGGTCGATGACGCGAGCTCACTTTTGTCCGATATCGAGCGCAAGAACGTCGCGCTGATCCGCCAGGTCGAGCGGCAGAAAAAAGAAGCGCAGGCCCGACAGGAGGAAGAGGAGGCGAGGCAGGCCATGGCCAAGCTGCCGGCTGAGGTGCAGGAGTTCTGGGCCCGCTTCCGCGTCGCGCTCAAGAGTGGCAGCGCGGCTCGCGTCGCCGCTCTGACCAGCAGTGACTTTCGCGATGGCCTCGATGCCATGCTGCGCACGGGGCGCTCGCAGCGGGTCGGGCGCGCCGAGCTGAGCCGCAGCCTGTCGTACTACCTGCCGCCCGCCATCATCGCTCGCATGCTGCGCCAGGCGCCGAGCTACGAAGGGGGTGTGCTGCGCTTTTATACCGGCGAGCAGGAGGACGATGAGGTCACCAAGGTCGGGCGCATCTACCGCTTTGCTCGCGCCGCAGGTGGCTTTCAGCTCTACGGCGTGTACGTCGCGGCTGGCCCCGGGGACGGCGGCTGAGGCAGAGGTTGCAGCCAGCCCGCGCTAGCGTGTGCCGAGGCGGCGGCGGCGCAGGAGCAGCGCAGCCAAGAACAGCGCGCTCAGCGGCGCGAGCACCCCAGCCGGAGTGTCCCGGCCCAGCTGACACTGGCAGCTGCCATAGGTCTGGCTGAAGCCGGGCGGGCGCGGCGCCATGCACATGCCGGTGAAGTCGACGCACTGCGTGCCTTCCGGGCAGGTGGTGTACAGGCAGGGATTGTCGACACACTTGCCTTCGATGCAGGCCTGCGAGGTGTGGCACAGGACGTTGTCGCAGCGCGAGTCGGGCTCGCACACGCCCATGTAGCACGAGAAGCCGGACTCGCAGGGACCGCTGCAGGAGTCAGGGACGCAGACGCCGTTGTCGCAGCGCGAGCGCAGCGGGCAGGGCGTCTTGCAAGCGGCAACACACGAGGCCGCGCCGCCGGTAAACAGGCAGGACTGGCCCTCGGGGCAGGTCTGGCTGGTGCAGGGATTGGCCTTGCACGTATCGGCCAGGCAGGCCTGTCCCGACGGGCAGGGGGTGGCATAGCAGCCGTCTTCACACAAAAGTCCGCCGCCGGCATCGCCCACCACCAGCGTGTGCAAGATGGTGTTAAGCACGCTGTTTAGCGAGTCCGCGTCGGTCGCTACATAGAACTGATTGGTGCCTTTGTTCGGCAGACCACCGGCCTGCGCCATGCGGTTTAGCGCGTCGCGCTCGGCCGGCGGCAGGTTGCCGAAGCCGACGACGATGGTCTTGACCGGCGGGCTCTGGCTGGCCGCGGCAACGATAGCATCGATCGTCGCCTGCACCGGGTTGGCTCCACAGCACGAAGCATCCGGTGCGCCATCGGTCAGCAGCAGGATGTAGTTGGGCCGCAGCGGATCGGTAAACGCCATCTCGTCGGCCAGCTTGCTGATCGCCGTGCACATCGGGGTGGCGCCGGTGACAAACGGGTTTTCGATCATCGCGTCGTTGATCGCCTTCTGGTTCTGGTTGCTAAGCGGCACGCGGAAGGTGTCGTAGGCGACGCAGGTGCCGTTGTAGCGGGGGAAGTTGGTGTAGGCGAGCGGCAGGCGGCCGGTGATGTTGTTGTTGAGCGCGGTCAGTGAGCTGGTGGCGATGCCCCACTTGGTCTTGCTGCGATCGCTCTCGATGCCGCCCTGCGGGTTCTGGTTCATCGAGGCGGACTGATCGAGGAGGAAGGCCAGGTTGGGACAGCGCGGCGGCGCCGCCACCGCCAGGCGGGTCAGCGCCAGCCACAGTCCGACGGCAAGCAGCAGCGCCGGGAGCGCCCCGCGGCCGCCGTCTAGGGACGACCGTGCGGCCCAAGATGCGTTATGAAGGCGACGGAAGCGCGGTGCCCGAAACAGGCGATGATGACGACGATCGTGCATAAGTGACCCCCTAGACTCGCGAGGAGCGCATATGGCCCTAACAGACCTTCTTCATCTTAAAGGGATACGTCGATGGCGATGCGCCCGTCTGGGAACCGGCTTGCTACTCGCCAGTTTGGCGGTTAGTCCGGCCTGCGGTGGGCCCAGCGATCCTAGCCCCTTGACCGTCGAGCTAGGCACCCTTGACCCCAGCGATCCCCTGGGCATGCGCTACCTGCCACTGAGTGATGATCTGCAGGTCCAGCTCGCCGGGGGGGCGCAGGGCGGCTTCCACATCTGGACGCTGTATCGCATTGGGGGCAACCGCAGCGATCAGCGCATCCGCGTCCGCCGCTACATCGATCGCCTGGGCAGCGATGGCAGCCGCAAGCGCGTCCTCACCGCTGATGGGACCGAGCGCATCCCGGCCGAGTCGCCGTGGCAGTCGCCGGCCCCGATCCCGAGCTTCGTCTGCCCGACCCCGCTCGGCGTCAACGCGCTCGATGCACCGCTTGAGCTGAAGCTTCGCCTGGAAGACAACAGCTCCGGCGAGCTGCTCGGCGAGGCGCAGGTGCGGCTGCGGGCGGTCTGCCCCCCGGCCATGGCCGGCGATACCCAGAACGCCTTCTGCATGATGATCTGCGTGGGGAAGTAGGCCATGTCAGGCTCGCGCTGCGGTCTGCAACGTCGCCACCACCTCCGCTTCGTCCGGGCTGGCTGGCTGGCCACGAGCCTTGTGCTTATGGCCTGCCTGCCGTCGGCGCCCCCGCCTGCGCTGGTCATCGCGCACCGCGGCGCCTCGGGGCATCGGCCCGAGCACACGCGCGCTGCCTACGAGCTGGCCATGGCCCAGGGCGCCGACTACATCGAGCCGGATCTGGTGCCGACTCGCGATGGCGTGCTGATCGTCCGGCACGAGAACGATCTGAGCGATACCACCGATGTCGCCGACCGCTATCCCGAGCGGCGGACGCACAAGACGATCGACGGGGAGTCGCGCCAGGGCTTCTTCAGCGAGGACTTCACGCTGGCCGAGATCCGCACGCTGCGGGCCCGCGAGCGGCTGCCGCTGCGCAGCCACGAATTCGACGGTCAGCTGACGGTCTTGACCCTCGACGAGGTCTTGCAGCTGGTGGCGCAGAAGGAGCGTGCGCTGCAGCGTCGCATCGGCCTGTATCCCGAGCTTAAGCACCCCTCGTACTTCCGCGCGCTGGGCTTGCGCGTCGAGGATGCGCTGCTGGCGGCTCTGTCCGCGGCGGGCTATGGCCGACGCGCGGATCCGGTGTTCATCCAGTCGTTTGAGCCGCTGTGCCTGCAGCGGCTGCGTCCGCGCACCGCGCTGCGACTGATCCAGCTGATCGATGAGCCGAGCGGCCATCCCTACGATCTGTGGCAGAGCGGCGATCGGCGCAGCTATGGCGAGCTAGTCGCACCGGCTGGGCTCGACTACATCCGCGGCTATGCCGACGGCATCGGGGTACACAAAGCGCTGATCATCCCGACCGCTGCTGGCGGGCAGCTCGGCGCGGTGAGCCGGCTGGTCCGCGATGCTCACGCGCGCCGGCTCTTGGTGCACGTCTTTACCCTGCGCGCCGAGCCGGTCTATGTCCTGCCGTCGTTTCGCGCCGATGCCCAGGCCGAAGCCGCGGCCCTGCTTTCGCTGGGTAGCGATGGCCTGTTCTGCGACTCCCCCGAGCTGTGCCTGGCTGTCCGCGCCCGCCTGGCGCCGCGCCGCTAGCGAAAATTTCTAAGCCGCCGCGCCTAGATGCAAGGTTGTTGCATCTTTTGCAGCGGCCGAGTGTAAGCCCGGGCGGCGGCGAGCGTTTAGGCGACAAAACGCAGCACAGGACAACGCCCATGACCTCGCACATCCCGATGCCGGTTTCGCTGGCCAAGCTCCCCACGCTGGTTCGCAGCTGGGTGGGGGCTCTGGCTCTGTCGTTCTTTGCTTGCCACAGCAGCATCATGCAGCAGGCACCGCGCAGCGCACCGGTCAGTGACTACAGCGGCTATGGCAGTAGCGACAGCGCCGCCGCCCCACCCGCCGGGGCTCCGAGTGCGCTGTCGGCCCAGCGCGGCGAGGTGCCGGCCGAGCGCCCTGGCCTGGGCACGACCTTTGGTGAGACGCGCTATTCACCGGTGCGCGATGTGCCGTTTAGCCGCGACAGCGATAGCCCAACCTTCGTCGCCAGCCTGCACTATAACGATGCCGCCGGGGCCGAGGCGCAGCGCCGCCAGCTGAGCCATCGCTACCAGCCCGGCGAGCCGCTGTTTCGCGCGCTGCGACCTGGCCGTGGCGGCAGCTCGCTGTGGGGCGGTGTCGTTGTCCGCGTCGTCGATGAGAACGGCAGCCCGCTGCCCGCCTACCGCGTCGAGGATCGCGTGCTGCTGGTGGGCGAGGCCGGGCAGCGCTACTCGATCGAGATCGAAAATCGCACCGGCCAGCGCTTCGAGGTTGTCACCTCGGTCGATGGGCTCGATGTCATCGACGGGCGGCCAGCTGGGCTGGGCAAGCGCGGCTATCTTGCGGCGCCCCATGCCACGCTGCGCATCGATGGCTACCGCCGCAGCATGAGCGAGATCGCCGCCTTCCGCTTCGGCTCGGTGCGCGACTCCTACGCCAGCCAGACCGCTGAGTTCGGCGACCGTCACGTCGGCGTCATCGGAGTCGCGCTGTTCATGGAGCGCGGTGCGGCCTGGCCGCTGCCGGACTCGAACCCGCCCGAGCTCGACGACGAAGCGCGTCGCCGCGAGGCCGCAGATCCCTTCCCCGGCCGCTTCGCGCCGCCGCCGCCGCGTCCGTACTACTAGCCTCCCCCGCGTCCCACCCCCAGCCGCCGCCTGGCTCCTGCGTCTCGGATCTTGTTCTTCGGGACGAGCTTCGCCATTATCCGCCCACATCGCTGCCCCACCCAAAGGGGGCGTGCCATCCCGCACCCGGCGAGACTCTTCCCTCCCTCGCAAAGGAGCTCAGTATGACCTACTCACGGACGCTTTCCCTCCTCGGCTTATCGCTCGGCCTGTCGCTTGTGGCCTGCGGTGCCCCGGCGACTGATCATGGTCGCGGCGGCGCCTATGCCCGCTTCGGCTTCGACGAGGCTACTGTGACCGACAACGGCACGCCCAGCTTCCTCGGCGGTCGCCTCAACACCGGCACCAGCATGCCGGTCGGCATGGATGTCGATAACGGGGCTGCTCACCTGGCCCAGCGCGTGCTGCTAAACGATCTGCGCAGCGGCTATCGTCTGGCCCCGCTGACCAGCTTTTCGGTGCGCAGCAATCAGCAAGACGACGCCGGGCGCCGCCTGGTGCGCCTGCAGCAGCGCCACGCCGATCTGCGGGTGATCGGCAGCGAGGTCGTGGTGCAGCTTGGCCGTGACCACGCCGTCGAAGCCATCCTGGGCAGCCTGACCCCCGATCTGACGCTGGAGATCCGCCCGGCCTTGACCGGCGCTGCGGCGATCCAGACCGCGCTCGCAGGCTTGGCCCTGCCCAGCACGCCCAGCCGGGTGCACAGCGCGCCTGAGCTGGCGATCTTCATCGATCACGGCACGCCGCGCCTGGTCTACTCGGCCGTCGTCGAGTACTTCAGTGCCAAGGGCCGCGCCATCGAAGAGCTGATCGTCTCGGCGAGCGATGCCAGCGTGACCGAGCGTTATTCGCACATCTATGAAGCGCTAAATCGCGACATCTACACACTCGACAAGGTCTGCGTCAAAACCGGCGATGAGCTCCCCGGCAAGCCGGTGGTCAGCGAGGGCGGCACGACGATGGATGCGCCCGGCCTACGCGCCTACAACAACAGCGGCAACGTCTACTGGTTCTACAAGCACTCGTTCGGCCGCGACAGCTACGACGACATGGGCGCCAAGCTGACCTCGTCGGTGATGGCGACGTTCGACACCGGCATGGGCGGCTGCGATGGCGGCAACGCGGCCTGGGTCGGCGCACCGTACAGCATCATGCTCTACGGCAACGGCAGCCTGTTCGGCTTCCTGCTCAAAGAGATGACGCTGGGCTTTGACGTCGCGGCGCACGAGCTCTCGCACGCGGTTACCAACCTGACCTCGGATCTGGAATACAAGAACGAGCCCGGCGCGCTCAACGAAGCGATGTCCGACATCATGGGCGCGACGGCCGAGGCCTGGG
>CAZVMD010000146.1:0-16784 GCA_964628555.1 uncultured Myxococcales bacterium
CCAGGACGCCGATCGAGCCGGTGATGGTGGCTGGCTGGGCGACGATCTTGTCGGCCGCCATGGCGACGAAGTAGCCGCCCGAGCCGGCGACGTTGCCCATGGTGGCGATGACCGGCTTGCCGGCGGCCCGGGCCCGCACCACCTCGCGCCAGATGGTGTCCGAGGCGACGTAGGAGCCGCCCGGGCTGTCGATGCGGAAGACGATGGCCTTGACCTCTTTGTCGGCGACGGCGGCGCGGAAGGCCGCGGCGACGGTATCGGAGCCGAGCGCACTGCCACCGCTTAACGGATCGACCTCGCCCTTGCCGCGCTGCACACCACCTAGGCCATAGATCAGGGCCAGGGCCGGCGCGCTCTTCTGGCGCTGCTTCTCGGCCTTGTCGGTGCGGCTGACGTACTTGTGCAGGTACAGGAGCTGCGCGTCGCTGCCGCGCTCGCGCAGCTTGGCGTAAAACTCGTCGCGATAGCCCAGCTGATCGACGAGCTTTTCCTTGAGCGCCTCGGGGCCGAGAAACGGCCCGCGATCGAACAGGGCCCGCACCTCGGCCTCGCTGAGCTTGCGACCCTCGGCGATGCCGCGGACCATCTGGGCAAACCAGCCCCCGGCGATCCCGTCGAGCGCTTCCTTGTGCGCGGCGGTGAACTTGCTCTGGGTGAACATGTTCATCGCGTTTTTGTACTCGTAGCGCTGATCCATCTGCGGCTTGAGGCCGAGCTTGTCGAGCGCGTTCTTGATGAACATCGGCTCCATCAGCACGCCGGTCAGCCCGACATCGCCCGACGGCTGCAGCCAGATCTGCTCGAACGCCGTGGCCAGGTAGTAGGACGAGTTGCCCGGTCCGAACTCGCCAAAGGTCTCGCCGTAGGCCAGCGCGAACTTGCCACGCTCGCGGAAGCGGCGCACGGCGTCGCGTAGCTCTTGCACCTGCGCCATGCCCAGCTTGGCCTGGCCGATGCGCGCCACCAGCCCCAGCACCCGTCCGTCCTCGCCAGCCCGCTCAAGTCCGGTGAGCAGCGTGCGCAGGCTGCCGCCGCTGTCTGGGCGCAGGGCCGCGAGCGGACTCTGCGGCGTGTCCTCCGAGAGCTCGGTCTCCAGATCAACTTCGAGGATGGTGCGGGCCGGCACCGCTTTTTCGCGGCTGCTGAACACCGCCACCAACACCACGGTCAATAGTCCGAAGAGAAACAGACCACCGATCCAAGCCAGAAAGCGTCCAATGATGTGTCGCATGCGGGATCTCCTAAACTGCGACGAAGGTAACAGATTGCTTTGCGGCGCGCGTCGGGCTATTTCAATGGGAATGATGCTTCCCCACTTTAGGGCTTCCCTCGGGCGGACCCCAGGCTGGGCCGGGCTTGGGCTGTGGCCGGCGCGGTCGGGCCGGCGTGGTCGCCTGACCCTGTGCCTGATCGCGGCGCTCGGCATCAGTCTCACCGGCTGCCGCGATCTGTCGGCCAAGCGGGCGGCGAACAAGGGCAATGTCCTGGCGCAGATCAACGACACGGTGATCACCGTCGCCGACTTTGAAGAGCGACTGAACAACCAGTCGCCGTATGTGCGGGCCCGCTACGCCTCCGTCGAGCAGAAGAAGGAATACCTCGACAACCTGGTCAAGTTCGAGCTCCTGGCCGCTGAGGCCAAGAAGCAGGGCATCGATCGCGACCCCGATGTCGTGCGCACCATGAAGCAGATGATGATTCAGAAGCTGCTCAAGGCGCGCTTTGACAAGCTCAAGCAGGAAGACATCGCGGATGCCGAGGTGCAGCGCTACTTCGACGGGCACCCGGAAGAGTTCAACCGCCCGCCCGAGATCCGCGCCAGCCTGATCCTGGTTGCCGACGAAGCCGCGGCGAAAAAGCTGGTGGCGGATCCGCGCCTGCAGGGCATCGAAAACCTTGGCTTCCGCCAGCTGGTCGGCGAGCTCAGCATCGATCAGGAGACCAAAGATCGCGGCGGCGACCTGCGCTTTTTTGATCAGAACAATCGCGAGCTTCCGCGCGAGATCGTCGACGCGGCCTTCAAGCTGGTCAACATCGGGGAGGTGAGCCCGATCGTCAAGACCCCCCGCGGCTATGCGGTGCTGAAGCTGACTGGCCAGCGGCGGGCCCTGACCCGCAGCCTGGCCGAAGTGACGCCGCAGATCCGCGCCCGGCTGTTCCGCGATAAGCGACAGCGGCTGATGGACGAGTACGAGGACTCGCTGCGCAAGAGCACCAGCGTGCAGGTCTTCGCCGATCGCCTGACGCTGGTGCGGGTGGATCTGACGCAGAGTGCGCAGGGAGCGCCCGATGACCTGCGTCCGCCGCCCCACAGCGGCGAGTTTCACCCCGCCGGGCAGCGCGCCCCGCAGGCCTCACCGCAGCGGCCAGGTACACCGACCGTCGGCCCGGCTGCCGCAGCCACGCTGGGCGCCGCGCAGCCACCGGCAACGCCAGCCCTTGCCCCGTCGGCCCCGACCTCAGCCGGCCCGGCGGATGCCCCGAAGTCACCTACGCCCTCTGCTCCCCCGGCGGCATCACCGCCCCCGGCTTCGGCGGCTCCGGCCGCGGCGCCCACTGGAGGTCCCTAAGTCATGGCCGCTGCTCTTCGCTCTGGTCTTTTCTCGTCGCTGCTCTGGCTGCAAGGGACACGAGCCCCAGCGATCGTCTTGTCAGCGCTTGCGGTCCTTGCGCTGGCCCCGCGGCCGGCCCCGGCCATCGTCCTGGACCGCATCGCGGCTGTGGTCAACGAAGAGATCGTCCTTGAGTCTGAGGTCAATCAGAGCGCGCTGCAGACCGCTCGCGCTGAGCTGGGCGATGTCGACTTCGCCTCACCAGAGGGGCAGCGCAAGTTCGAGCAGCATCGCAAAAAGACGCTGGAGTCGCTGGTCGAGCGCGTGCTGATCATGCAGCAGGCGCGCGAGATGAAGGTCGAGGTCAGCGAAGACGAGCTGCGGACCGCCGTCGATTCGGTGCGCACCCAGAACAACCTCTCGCCCGAGCAGTTTCAGGAAGCGCTCAAGCAGCAGGGCTTCAACTCGATCGAAGAGTACAAAAAGTCGCTGCAGAAGCAGCTTGTGCAGCTGCGGGTCATCAACCAGGCGGTGCGCAGCAAGATTACCGTCGGCGATGACGAAGTCCGGGCCCTGTACGCGCAGAACGTCAGACAGGCCAGCGGCGATGCCATGCAGGTCCACCTCAAGCAGATCTTTTTGGCGCTGCCAAGCGGTGCCAGCTCGAACCAGCTCGACGAGAAGCGCCGCCTGGGCATGAAGATCGTCGCCGACCTGCGCGGGGGCAAAGACTTCACCCAGCTGGCCAAGCAGCACGGCGATGACGCAGCCAGCAAGGCCGGCGGCGACCTCGGCTTCCTGGCGCGTGGCGATCTGCCGCCAGAGCTGCGCGAGCCGGTGGTGAGCATGGATCCCGGCGATGTGCGCGGCCCGATTCAGTCCGAGCGCGGCCTGCACATCCTGCAGCTCATCGAGAAGAAGAGCGGCGAGGTCAAGAGCTTCGAAGACGTCAAAGAAGACCTGCGCCGTCAGCTGTACGAGCAAAGTCTAGAGCGCGGCATCCAGAACTGGACCAAAGAGCTGCGCCGCAAAGCCCACGTCGATATCCGCCGATAAGACCAAACCGCATGCTGGCTACCATCCCTCGCTTCTGTGAGCCCAAGAACGAACCCGTGCTCGGCTACCTGCCGGGCAGCCCCGAGCGCGCCGCGCTCAAGCGCACGCTGGCCGCGATGTCGGCGCAGGCGGTCGAGGTGCCGCTTTACATCGGCAGCGAGCGGCTGCGCACTGGCCGCAGCAGCGCCATCGTGTCGCCGCATCGCCATCGCCATGTGCTCGGCACGCTGCACGGTGGCGGCGGGGCCCAGGTCGAGGCCGCGATCGCCGCCGCGAAGGCCGCCGCGCCCGGCTGGTCCGAGCTGCCGTGGGAGCAGCGCGCCGCGGTGTTCCTGCGTGCCGCCGATCTTTTGGCTGGGCCGTGGCGCGATCGGCTCAACGCCGCGACCATGCTCGGGCAGTCCAAGACCTGCCATCAGGCCGAGATCGATGCCGCCTGCGAGCTTATCGACTTCTTCCGCTTCAACGTCTACTTCCTGCGCCGCATGCTGGAGAGCGAGCAGCCGCTGTCGACGCCGGGGCAGTGGAATCAGCTCGATCTGCGACCGCTCGAAGGCTTCGTCTTTGCGGTGACGCCGTTTAACTTCACCAGCATCGCCGGCAACCTGCCGACCGCCCCGGCCCTGCTGGGCAACACCGTGGTGTGGAAGCCGGCGCAGACCGCCATGCTCAGCGCCTACTACATCATGGAGCTGCTGTTGGAAGCGGGCTTGCCGCCGGGCGTGATCAACCTGGTGTCAGGACCTGCGGCCGAGATCAGCGCTGTGGCGCTGGCCCATCCCGACCTGGCTGGCGTGCACTTCACCGGCTCGACCGGCGTGTTCCATCAGATGTGGCGCACCGTTGGGCAGAACATCGATCGCTACCGCGCGTATCCCCGCTTGGTGGGTGAGACGGGCGGCAAGGACTTCATCCTGGCGCACGACAGCGCCGACGAGGACGCGCTGGTCACGGCGATCATCCGCGGTGGCTACGAGTATCAGGGCCAGAAGTGCTCGGCGGCCTCGCGCATCTACATTCCGCAGGCCATGGCGGCGCGCGTGCTCGATCGCCTGACCGCTGAGATCAGCGGCCTGGCCATGGGCGATGTCAGCGACTTCCGCAACTTCGTTGGCGCGGTCATCGATCGCCGCGCCTTCCAGTCGATCCGCGGCTACATCGAGCTCGCCGATGGTCAGAGCGGCGCCCGCCTGCTGTGCGGTGGGGTCTGCGACGACTCGGAGGGCTATTTCATCCGCCCGACGCTGATCCAGGCCGACGACCCCCGCCATCGCCTGATGAGCGAAGAGATCTTCGGCCCGGTGGTCACCCTGCACGTCTACCGCGACTACGACGAGGCGCTCAAGCTCGTCGATACGGCCTCGCCCTACGCGCTGACCGGGGCCGTCTTTGCCCGCGATCGTCAGGTGATCAGCCGCACCATGTCAGCGCTGCGCCAGGCGGCCGGCAACTTCTACATCAACGACAAGCCGACCGGCGCTGTGGTCGGTCAGCAGCCCTTCGGGGGGGCTCGCGCCTCCGGCACCAACGACAAGGCCGGCGCGCCGGTGAACCTGCTGCGCTGGATCTCGCTGCGGACGATCAAAGAAAACTTCGTCCCGCCGACCGACCACCGCTACGGCTTCCTCAGCGCCGAGTAGCTGGTCGGCCGGCGCCGCAGCGCGCTTTAGAACTCGAAGTTGATGCCGGCGTTGAAGGTCAGGTCCGACAGGTCGAGCTTGTTCTTCTGAGCCCAGCCGCTCATAAAGGCGCCGTGTAGCTCGACGAACAGCGAGACGCGGTTGAGGCCGATCTCGTTGTCGATGACGCGCGAGGCCTGCTGGTCGATGGCCGACAGATCGATGGCCAGGCCGGGGTGAAGGACCAGGCCATAGGTGGCGCCGGCTGAGCTTCGGCTGATCGTCATGCCGTCGGCCTGGCGCGTGTCGATGTTCGAAACGAAGCTGGCGCTGCTGCCGATCCACCAGAAGTAGGCGCCAAAGCCAGCCTTCATGTACGGGATGATCGGAATGCGGAAGCGCTTCGAGAGCTCGTCGAAGCGATAGACGAGGAGCAGCGATACCGGCACTAGGTTGAAGACGACCTCGTCGCCCGAGATGCAGGACTCATAGCTGGCGGCTTCCCCGGTCCGGTTCGAGCGGTAGTTGCGCCAGCCGTCGATGTCGGCGGTAAGTGAGCACACGGCCTGCTGCTGCCCACTGCTGTTGGTGAAGCCGGTGAAGGCAGGCGCGCGTCGGCTGTAGTAGCCGCCGCTGATCCCGACGCCCAGCGAGCCGAAGCGGTTAAGGAACTGGTAGTCGATCTCGCCCTGGGTGAGCAGGCCGCGCGATGGGCTGACACCGGCCCGCTCGTCGTTGCTGCCGAAGTAGTCGGAAAACGGCGTCGCGGCGGGGGTGCGTCCGGCAAAGACCGAGCTGGCATCGACCGCCGGCACATACGGGCCAAACTTGAGCTCGAAGGCCAGGCGCCGCGGGGACTCATGCGACTGCGGGTGCTGGATCTGCTCGAAGGTCTGGGCGACCGCCGGCGACGCTATGCCGAGCCCGGCGAGCGCCACGGCAGCCGCGGGCCAGCCCAGCGAGCGCGAGCGCGGCAGGCCCTTGGGCGATTGAGCCGAGGACATCACGCGCTCCTCCCGGTCAGCGAGGGGGTGCTCTTGCGCCGCCGACTGCTGCGCCAGGCGATGAGCGCCGAGCCGAGGCCCAGCATGGCAAGGGCAGAGGTCTCGGCCAGCGGTCGGCGTCGCCCATCAGCCATCGCACAGCCGAAGCCCGCCGGGCAGTCCTGCTCGGTCTGGCAGAACTGCGACAGCGGGTTTACCACCGGGGCCGGCGTCGCTGCGAGGATCTGCTGCTGGCTGGGGGTCGAGGGATTGCCGCTCTTGTCGATGGCTACGACGAGGAACTCGTAGGGGACACCGTTCTCAAGCTCGGTAATGCGGGCGTTGAAGCTGGTCCCGCCGGCTCCGACCTGCACGCGATCCGAGCAGATAAACGCCGGGTGCAGCGAGAACACACCGGCCACGGCCTCGGGGATGCCCTTGTCTGGATAGGCGGGCTTGTTGGCGGTCTGGGTGGGTGGCGGCCGTCGGTACATGCTGCCGTTGATGCAGGTCGAGTAGTAGTAGCGGACGCTCTGCCGGAAGTCGGTGGACTTGACCGGCACCGTTGGCTGGTCTTTGCGGCGACACAGCACCTGATACGAGTCGATGTCCTGCGTGTTGTCGCCGGTCGGCGCTTCCCAGAACACCGTCACCGCGCCATCGCCATTGGCCGCCGAGACGTTCTTGGGGGCGGCCGGCGGCGTGGTATCGATGGCGAGCGGCAGCTTGCAGGTGGCCGGCGAGCTGGTCAGGTCACCGAGCAGCACGAAGAAGGTGCGCGTCGAGGTGCCATTGACGTCGCAGGAATAGGGATAGGTCGGCACCATGGGATCGGTCGACATCCAGTTGACCGGCTTGGGATTGGGGATCGTCTCGGACGGGATCGTCAGATCGATGGTGCCGATGCTCATGAAGCTGCTGAGGGTGATCGGCGTGCTGGCTTTTTCGCATAGCGTGCCGGTCTGCTGCCGGGTCGTGGCGGCGGTGCAGTCGGCGGCCCCCACCCACAGCTCGGCTCCGACGCCGGAGGCGCCCATGGGAATCGGCATCGACATCTCGATGCGCATGCCCAGATCGCGGGTCTTGCACTCGCACTCGGCGCGGTTGTAGACGTAGCCGGCCATGCCGGTGATCGGCAGCTGATCGACGGAGACGAAGGTCTTGCCGGCGATGGTCTGCATCCCGACCATGCCCTCGCAGGTGCCGCTGTCGGTGCTCATCGTCTGCGCCTGGGCCGGAGCCAGCAGGGCGGGGACCCAAAGCGCCGCGGCCAGCCATGCACTCCGCTTCTGGGGATGTGTCCACCTCATGCCCTGTTTCGTAGAGCAAGAGGCAGACCATCACAACTTTTGTGTGCCGAGCCTGGCGAGCCCCGGCGGCGGCGGGCGGCGATCCCGTCGCGCGCTCGACGGAGCTGTCAGCGGTCGAGCGCCTGCTGCCCGGGCTGCGGACTGGGCGGCGGAGGGGGCGCTGCTGTCGCTCGACAGACAGGCTGGCAGCGGGGCCGCAGAGCGCACTGACAAACTGTCAACGCTGGCTGAGCTGGTGGCCTGGTGCGGTCGGTCGCTGTTTGCCGTTCTTTCACCGGCTGCAGTTGGTACATAATCCGCCGCGGTCGCAGCGCGGCCCGAGTGGCGAAACTGGTAAACGCAGAGGACTTAAAATCCTTAGCCGTATGGCGTGCGGGTTCGATTCCCGCCTCGGGCACATGGCGGTACAGGCTGTCTGCTTTGATCTTGACGGGACGCTGGTCGACAGCGAGGGCGACTGCGCCGATGGCATCGAGCGTGCGCTGGCCCAGATCGGTCGCCCGCTGTCGTCTGCTGAGCGCGACTTTGTCGTCGGACATGGGGCTGGCGAGATCCTGGCGCTGCTGCGTCGCAACGGCGGCGTTTCGTGGAGCGATCAGCAGTTCGAGGAGGCGGTCTTCGCCGCGCGAGTCGAGCTGTTTCACGAGCGCGGGGTGAGCATCCTGCCCGGCGCGAAGGAGACCGTGCGCTGGGTGGCGGCTCGCTATCCGCTGGCCCTGGTCACTGGCTCGACGCGCAGCGAGGCTGAGCTGATGCTGCGGGCGCTCGATCTGGCGAGCTGTTTCCGCATCACCCTGTGTGCTGGCGAGTATCCGCGGGGCAAGCCGGCTCCCGACGCCTATGCCCAGGCAGCGGCGGCTCTGCGCGTCGCGCCTGGGGTCTGTCTGGCCATCGAAGACTCGACCCCGGGCATTGCGGCCGCGCTGGCCGCGGGCATGGCAGTCGTCGCCGTGCGGGCGGGCAATCGCTATGGCCAGGATCAGTCGGCGGCGCCGCACCTGCTCGACACGCTGCACCAGCTACCCGACCTGCTGGTTCGCCTGGGCTAAGGATCGGCCGCGCTAGTCGACGGCCAAGACCACGAACTTCAGGTAGCGTCCCTCGGCAAAGGCGGGCGGGGATGGATGGTCAGCGGGCTGGCCATGGACTTCGAGGATGCGCAGGCAGCGCGAGGTGGCCTCGGCGGCGCTGGAGAGCGTGGTAACAAACGCGGCTTCATCAACGTGGCTGCTGCACGAGGCGGCAATCAGGGTTCCGCCTGGAGCGACGAGCGACAGCGCTAGGCGATGCAGCTCGCGATAGGCGGCGAGTGCGGCCGGCAGCGAGCGCTCATTGGGGGCGAAGCTCGGCGGATCGACGAGCACGACATCGTGCCGCTCGCCGCGCCGCCGGGCCGCCTCTAGCTCCTGGAAGACATCGACGGCCAGGAAGGCGTGCGGGCTAGGATCGATGCCGTTTAGCACGAAGTTGCGCCGGGCTGCGACGATGGCTGGGCTGGCGCGGTCGACGGTAATTACCCGCGAAGCACCGGCCAGGGCGGCGTGCAGCGAGAAGCCGCCGGTATAGGCAAAGCCGTTCCACAGCGTGCGACCCGCGACATAGCGACGCAGGCGCAGGCGGTTTTCCCGCTGATCGAGAAACAGCCCCGACTTCTGCCCGTGCACGATGTCGACGAAGAAGCGCACGCCGTGCTCGTGGACGATAATCTCGCCCGGTTTGCCGTCGGGCGGCGGTGGTGGCAGCTCGCCCCAGAGCAGGGCTCCGGTGCCGCCGCTGCGCCGCTGCAGGCGCTGATAGATGGCGCGGATGCCGAGCGGCTGGCCCAGGCTGCGCACGGCATCGACGATGTCGGGCAAGAACGCCGAGAGCGGCGCCTGTCCACTGGCTGGGCTGTCGCTGTCGCCGCCGCCGTCAAGCACCAGCACCGCCACCGGGCCGTAGCAGTCGATCACTAGGCCCGGCAGGCGATCGCCTTCGCCATGACACCAGCGAAAAGCATCGGTCGGCTCGCGATCGGCGGCGAAGCTCTGCTGCCGCAGGCTCAGCGCGCGCGCCAGGCGGCTATGGATCAGCCGGCGATCGATGGCCTCGCTGGGGTCGAGCGAGAAGACACGAAAGGCGATGGGGGAGGCCGGATCGAACAGGCCACGGGCCAGAAACTGCCCGCCCTCATCGAGTAGCTCGACGACGCTGCCGGCCGACAGCTTAGGCGGCGACTGCAGCGCCTCGCGATATACCCAGGGATGCCCCCCACGCAGGCTGCGCGAGAGCTCTCGGCGCAGGCGCAGCCGCGGCAGCGCACCTAGTTCGACTGGGCTCGCTGGGCTTGGCATTGAGAGCACGGGCACTGCTCGCGCAGGCGACGGAAGTGATAGATGCCGGTGTTGTGGCGATCTGACCACGCGATGCTGATGGCGTAGCCACCGACGAGCTCGATGTGCTTGGCAACGATGTCCTGCGGCACGGTGTCGGGATTTAAGCGCGGCTTGCCGCTCATTTCGTCGACGCAGTGGGCGCAGCGGCAGAGCAGGCGAAGCTGACGCGCCGAGTAGACGGTGCGGTGCTCGTCTTCCCAGACGATGGTGATGTCAGGCCGGTTCAGGCCGATGATTTCTAAGGGGACCGCCATCGCGTCATCCTACTTGTTGAGGCTCTTGAGGGTTGGGGCTACTTGAGAGTTCGGGGAGGAACCGCTGGCGAACAAGGCGGCTGCGAGGGGGTTGGTGGGCAGCGCAGGAGGGGTGGGACAGACCGGTGGGAGCCACCTCCCCCCGTCACGCGTCGCAGCAAGAGAGTTCTCCGCCGACGCATCCAGAGCCACTGCTGGGACTTGAACCCAGGACCTACGGTTTACGAAACCGTTGCTCTACCGCTGAGCTACAGTGGCGACGCAGGCAGGCAGTCTATTGCCCTGCCCCGAGCAGAGCAAGCGCAAAAAACCAGGGCCGCAGCGATTTCCGCGCCGTCCTGCGCGGTCCCGGCTCGACGCAGCCGCCGTCGATTTTTGCTCGGCAGTAGCTGCCCGCCAGCGACCGCCGCCAACCAAAACTACCGCACGCAGAGGAGGATCCGATGAGCCCCATGCCACAGCAGCTTGAGTCGTGCAGCCTTCATCCCACCGAACCCGTGGCACCCAGCCTCCCCGATCGTCGGCGAGCGCGGCGCGGGGGTCTTCGGCGAGCCTGGGCGGGACTCGGCGGGCTGGCGCTGTTGGCCGTCGGCTGCGGCAGCACCGACTTTACCGGCGAGCGCGGCACCGCGGTGTTTACCGCCAGCAACTGCGGCGGCCTGCTGTCGGATCTGGGCGGCTGCGATCTGAAAAAAGGCGTCGCGGCTGGTGGGGTCGTCGATGTCGCGGCCAAGGGGGTAAAGAGCGGCCTGCCGCTGAGCCTGCGCGCCGATATCCCCGCCATCCTGACTGTGCAGCCCAGCGATCGTGGTGGGCTGGCCATCGTCGGGCAGGGGACGGGCACAGCCTATCTGTCGGCCATCGACACCAGCGAGACCGAGGTCGATCGCCTGGCCGTCAAGGTCGTCGAGGTGGCGCAGCTAGCCTTTAATACTGCCTCGATGGGATTCGGCACCTTCGCGCTGCGTCCAGTCGGTGACATCGACGGCACTTTCGATCTGAAAGAGGGTGTGACCAACTTTACGCTGCTGTTCTTGCAGGTCGATGGCGGAGGGCAGCCGCTGCTTGGGCGCGACAGCTTTACCGCCGAGCTAGGCGCCGGCCTGACCTATCAGCCCGGTCGCGAGAACCCGCACTCGCTGCAGTTTGAGCTGGTCAAGCCCGCCACAGCCGGCAGCTACTTCCTGACGGTGCGATCGAAGATCGGCCCGGGGCGCTTCAAGCTGCAGATCAACGTGAAGTAGAGCCGAAGGGGGGAGGGGGGACGCAGTTTTCGGCTTAGACGCGCGGTGCTTCGTCGGAGCGAGCAGCGGCGGCGAAGTCCTGTACCGAGACCCCGGCGGCGGCTGAGAGCGGCGTGGACGACATCTCGGTGCGATCTTCCGGCTCGCTCTGCGCTACGGCGGGCGATGCGGCCAAAGGTGCCGCAACGGCGGGCGGGGCCGCGACCGGGGGCGCCGCTGGAACGGGCGCGGCCATCACCGGCGCAGGGATCACCGGCGCAGGGATCACCGGCGCTGCCACCTGTGGCACAGCCACCTGCGGCACGGCCGGACCGGCTGGGGCCTGCGCTGCTGGCTCATCCGCGGCGGCGGCGATGGCGGCGATATGCCCATAGCTCACTGCCGCCTGGGCGGCCGAGACATGCGCGTTTTCGGGATGCTTCTCGGGATGACTGCCGCTGCCGAACAGGCGCGAGATCGCCGTGCCGATGCCATCGAGATAGGTATAGACGACGGGCACCACGACCAGGGTCAGCAGCGTCGAGCTGATCAGGCCACCGATCACCGCGCGAGCCATCGGCGAGCGGAACTCTGAGCCTTCGCCGAGCGCCATCGCCAGCGGCAGCATGCCGAAGATCATGGCTAGCGTGGTCATGACGATGGGCCGCAGACGAATCTCGCCGGCGGTGATCAGCGCCTCCTCCCGGCTCAGACCTTCCCCGCGTCGCTGATTCGCGTTGTCGATGAGCAAGATGGCGTTCTTGGTCACCATGCCCATCAGCATGATGACGCCGATCATCGACATCATGTTCATGTTGCCGCGCGTCGCCAGCATGGCCAAAAAGACGCCGATCATCGACAGCGGCAGCGACAGCATGATGGCCAGCGGCTGCAGGAAGCTCTCGAACTGCGAGGCCAGCACCAAGTAGATAAAGATGATGGCCAGGATCAGGGTCTCTAGCACATAGCCGACCGTCTCTTTCAGGTCGCGCGTCTGGCCGCCAAGATCGACGGTGTAGCCGGGCGGTAGGCCCATGCCCTCGACGGCTTTTTTGATGTCGCTGCTGATGTCGCCGAGTGCCCGACCTTCGACGCTGCCGGTGATGCGCACCTCGCGCGAAAGATCGATGCGGTTGATCTTCGAAGGACCAACGCCGCGGCGGATGCTGGCCACCTGATCGAGAGCGACCAGCGAGCGCGAGCCATCGGACTTGGGCGCTCCCGGCACGAACAGCCGCGCGATGTCTTTCTGCGAGTCGCGACCAGCGCTCGGCAGGCGGACGCGGATGCCATAGGTGCGGCCATTGCGATCTTCGAAGTTGCCGGCTTGCTCGCCAGCAACGAGCGCGCGCAGTGTGCTCGCGACCTCAGAGATGTTGACGCCGAGGTCGGCAGCGCGCTGGCGATCGATGCGCAGCCGCAGCTCGGGCTTGCTGTTCTCTTGCGAGATCTGCACGTCGGCGGTGCCGCGGGTGTTGGTGACCACGGTCAGCACCTGCTTGGCGATCTCGTCGAGCTGCTTGAGCTCGGGGCCTTTGACGCTGATCTGCAGCGGCGCCTGCGGTCCGCCAATGCCGCCGGCATCGAGCACGGCCGGCACGACGTCGACCACCTGACTGATGCGCTCGCGCACGCCCGGTCGGATCAGGAAGATGGTCTTTTTGCGCTGGGCCCGCGGCTTCAGCTTCACAAAGATCTGTCCGTCGGTGACCGTGCCGGTATTGCCGGCGCCGATGGTCGTATAAGTGTAGGCGATGTCGTTGTCCTGGTGGATGGCGCGCAGCAGCTCATTGGCCTTGGTCTCGGTATAGGCCAGCGAGCTGCCGACCGGCGTGCGCAGGGTGACGACGAACTCGCCGCGATCGGTATCGGGGAAGAAGGCAAAGCCGATCAGCGGCGCCAGCATCATCGTGCCGACGAAGACCGCGGCGGTCAGGAACAGCGTCGCGATGCGATGCCGCAAGGCCCAGGCGATCAGGTGACGATAGCCCACCGCCAGCAGGTCAAAGGCGCGGTTGAAGCTGCCGATGGCGCGCATAAACAGGTTGCGCTTGCCGGTGTGGTGCGGCTCCGGCCAGACCGACGACATCATCGGGTCGAGCGTGAACGACACGAACAGCGACAGCAGCACGGCGACCGAGATGGTGATGCCGAACTGGAAGAAGAAGCGACCGACGATGCCGCCCATGTAAGCGACGGGGATGAACACCGCGACGATCGACAGCGTGGTGGCCAGAACGGCGAGGCCGATCTCCTCGGTGCCTTCGCGCGCCGCCCGCACGTGGTCTTTGCCCATCTCGGCGTGGCGGACGATGTTCTCGCGAACCACGATGGCGTCGTCGATCAGCAGGCCGATGGCCAGAGTCAGCGCCATCAGCGTCAGCTGATTGAGCGTAAAGCCGGCCGCCCACACCGCAGTAAACGCGCCGATGACCGAGATCGGCAGCGTCAGGCCGGTGATGACCGTCGAGCGCCAGCTCTGCAAGAACAGGAAGACGATGCACACCGTGAGGATGGCGCCGAGGATCAGGTCTTCTTCGACCTGCTTGACGCTGGCCTTGATGTAGATGGCGTTGTTAATGACGATATCGAGCTTCACGCCCTCGGGCAGACCGCTGCGAAGCTCATCGAGGCGCTCGGCGATCGAGTCGACCACCGTGACGGTGTTCTGACCCGACTGCTTGCGAATCTCCAGCGCGACGGTCGGCTGCACCTCCAGCGTCTTTTTGCCCCCGGCATCCACCGCATCGGGAGCGCTGGGATCGAACGAGCCACGGGCCACCAGCGACAGGCTGCGACGCTCCTCGGCGCCGTCACGCACGGTGGCGACTTCGTTTAAGCGAATCACCGTGCCGCCCGCCAGGCGCAGCGGCAGGCTCTCAAACTCGCGCACGCTGCGCACGCGCCCAGCGACGCGCAGCAGCGTCTCTTGCGCACCGCGCTCGATGCGGCCAGCCGGCAGGTCGACGTTCGACGAGCGCAGGGCATTGATGATGTCGGTCGGCAGCAGGTTGCGGGCATCGAGGCGCTCGGGATCGAGCAGGATCTCGATCTCGCGCTTGGTGCCACCGACCAGCGTGACCTTGCCGACGCCCTGGACGTTCTCCAGCTTCTTGCGCACGACCTCGTCAGCAAGCTCGGTAAGCTCGCGCATCGGCATGGTCTCTGACGACAGCGCCAAGCTCAGGACCGGCCGGTCACCGGGATCGAGGCGCTCGATGAGCGGGTCCTTGGCGTCAGTCGGCAGGTCGGCCTTGATACGCGCTAGCTTCTCGCGCACATCGTTGGCCGCATCGTTGATCTTGATGTTCAGGTGGAAGACGACGACGACACTCGATACCCCCTCCAGCGACTGCGACGAGATCTGCTTGACGCCGGTGACGGTGTTCAGCGCTTCTTCGATCTTCTTGCTGATGTCGGTCTCGACCGACTCGGGACCGGCGCCGGGCCAGGTGGTGGTGACGGTAACCACCGGCAGGTCGACGTTGGGAAACTCATCGACGCTCAGTCGGCGCAGGGCAAACAGTCCCAGCACCACGAAGGCCAGCATGATCATCGTGATGAAGACTGGGCGACGAATGGAAAGATCAGATAGCAGCACGGAAATTCCTCCCCGAAAGGGGTCTTAGCGAGTTCTTTGGCGCTTGTGCCGTCGCCTTACCCTACTTGGCGCCGGCCTTGGCGGTTGCCTTCTTGCCGACTGGCGCGTCTTTGGCCGCGGCCGCTTCTTCGGCCTTGACGCTCTCTTTTTCAGCGTCCTTGGCCGACTCTTTGGCGCTGGGCAGCGTCGTCTCATGGACCTGTACGGCGATGCCGGGCTTCAAGCTAGCGGGTGAGCTGATGACGATCTGATCGCCCTCCACCACGCTGTCGATGATCTCGACCAGGTCGCCATCTGACAGGCCGCTGCGCACGACCAGCTTTTCCAGCGTGCCGTTTTTGACGCGCCAGACGATGCTCTGCTTGTCGGCTTCCTCGCCGCTGTCGTCGCCGGTGTCGAGAGTGGCCTCTTGCCGCAAGGAATTGGCAGGCACGCCGACGGCGCGACGCTCGCCGCCGACCGTGACGTAGCCGGTGGCATACATGCCGCCCTTGAGCACGCCGTCCGGGTTGGGAATGCGCACGCGCAAGCGGATGGTGCGGGTGCGCGGATCGACCGTCGGGTTGACGGCTGAGACCTCGCCCTCGATGGTGCGCACGGTGTTCGACTTGACCTGAAACTCGACCTTGGCGCCCTTGGTCAGACCCGAGGCCAGGTCGGCAGCCACCGACGCCACCAGCTCCATCGAGGAGTTATCGACGATGGTGACGATGTCGCGGTTCTTCATGGTGTCGACGTACTCGTGCAGCGACACTCCGCGCCGACTGATGACGCCCGAGATCGGAGCGACATAGCGCGTCTCGCCCACCGCGTTGCGGGCCAGATCGCGTGAGGCGCGCGACTGATCGAGCTGGGCCAGCGCGCTCTGCACGGTGACCGTTGCCAGCTTGACGGCGCTCCGCGTGTCATCGAGCGTCTTCTGATCCGCGGCCCCCTGCGCGTTCAGCTGTTCCACACGGGCCAGGTCGCGCTTAAGTCGCTCTAGATCAGCCTGCGCTCGCTGTAGCTGCGCTTCCGCCACACCGACCGCAGCCTGCGAGCCACGGAACTGCGCGTTCTGGTTCTGCGCCTCGATGCGGGCGATCAGCGCGCCCTTCTTGACGTAGTCGCCTTCGTCGAAGCTCAGCACCACCACGACGCCACCGATGCGCGACTTGAGCGTCACTTCTTGAATCGGCTTGAGCTCGCCGGTGATCGGCAGGCGGCCTGAGAAGGTGTGCATGGCAGCGCGCACCACTTCGACGCGCGGCGGCTCGGCCGGTTTTTTCTGCTGCTGCTTGGCCGGGGCGGCGTTCGGCGCTGCGCTGTCTCCGCGGCCACAGCCGAGGGCGAACAAGGCCGTGCCCAGCAGGGCGGTAGCCAACAGCCCAGGCCCGCGGCCCAGACCAGACATCAAACTGCGACGGCGATATGCATTTGTGGAGTTCATCATGGCGATTGTTTGCACGGGTTTCATCATGGCAGGGATGGCCACAGCTAGCGTCTCTTGAGGTCCGAGCGAGTGCGCCGTGTGGCCGCCTCTTTCCTCGTTCTCTCGCTCTTCTTGCTCTGGGTTTGGGGCGTCGATTTGCTCTGCGCTGGGCGGGTGGCAGGCGACTTGGAGCGGCGGGCCGAGCTCGGCTTCTTGCTGCTCGACGCGACGCTTGGGCGGACGGCGAAGCCGCGCAACAGTGCGCTGACGATGCGGCGGCCGGTGCCCGGCAAGAGCGGCTCTTGGTCGGGCTGACGCAGGTGGCGGGTAATGGAATACTGCACCGCGCCCAAAAGCAATCTTTCCAAGAGGTCGGCATCGCCGCGCAGCTCGCCGCGCA
>CAZVMD010000147.1:0-16763 GCA_964628555.1 uncultured Myxococcales bacterium
GCTAAAGCAGCGAGCGCGGGCGGGTATCGACGGGACTGTGACGGGTTGGGCGGGGCGGTGAGGGCGGGACGTCGGTCTTGGGAGTCGGGGTCGGGGCCGTCGGGCCGACCGGCTGGGTCTCGATGGCGGCCAGGAGGCGCGACAGCTCCTCTAGCTGCTCCGAGGACTTCTCGATCCAGCCGTTCTTCACTCCGACTCGCGAGGCCCACTCGACGTTTTTCTGCAGCACGCCCTGGGCTTTTTCCAGCAGCGTGCGCAGCTGACCCTTGAGCATGTCGCTGTAAAACAGGCGCTGTAGCTCGGAAAGCTCGATGGGCACCGGGGCCTTGATCAGCGTGTCGTACAGCTCGCGGTACAGCGCGCCGATGTGGAAGCCCGCCGCCGAGGCCCAGAACGGATCTTTGTAGCGAATCGCGGCCACATAGCCCTCGTTGGTGGCGATGAACTGCTTGGCCAGCGCCTCGATGTCCTGCGGCAGCCGGCCCTTGGCCGCCGAGAGCGGCAGCTCGCGGAAGCGACGATGCGCCAGATGCGCCTGATAGAACTGCGCCATGGCGACGAAGAACGGCGACTCGATGCGCTCTTCTTCTTTGTGCGCTTGGTAGTAGCTCAGCGTCTCGCGGAAGACGCGCTCGGCGCTGGTGAGGTCTTTGATCTCGAAGTAGCCCAGGCCGACCCGCGACAGCGTCTCGATGCGCTCCGACAGGCTCAGGTCGCCGCGGCGCAGCACCGCCTCCAGGCTCTCGATCGAGGCCGGCCAGCGACCGAGCTCGGCATAGCAGGCGCCAAGCCGCAGGCTGGCTTCCTTGGCCACGCGGGCAGCCGGAAACAGCTCGGACACCTGACGATAGCGGGTCGCCGCGTCGGCAAACTGGCCCTGGATCTCCAGCGACAGGGCCAGGTTGAACAGGGCCGGCGGCGCATAGCTGCTGTCGGGAAAGTTCTTGAGCAGGCGCTCGAAGCTGGCCACCGCATCGGCAAAGCGGTTGCCGTCCATGTGCGCCCCGCCTTCTTCGAACAGCGTCGGTGCATCGAAGGCGACCAGCTCATCCTTGCCGCCGCCGACCTCGATCTGCACCGGCTCCATCTCCAGGTTGGTCACCGGTCCCGACAGGGCTGGGCTGGCCGGCGTGGCCCGCGTATGGGCGCAGCCCGCCACCGCCAGCAGGGCCAAGAGCGAGACCGCCTGACCACCGCGACCGAGCCGAGCCAGCCGGCTCTGAGCGGCCGGGGCGAACTTTGCATCTGCGATTCCGCGCTTCATGGTTGCTCCTTGGCACAAGTTAGTACACGGTGGCGGGGCACTGGCCGTCTGATTGTCGACTGGCGGTCCCGTCCCTCACTGCTGTCGCATGCCCATCGTCTCTGAGCCCTTCCATCTGCCGCGCCCGCTGCCGCCGCCGGCTGGCCTGCCGCACCGCAGCCCGTTTCGCCTGCTCGACCGCCTGTGCCACGTCGATCTGGCGATGGGCGAGCTGTGGGCGGACAAGCGCGTCTCGGCCGGCGATGCGCTCTGGCCCGGAGAGACGCCGATCCTGTCCCCCGTCGCGGATGCGGCGCTCGCTCAGCCGGCCGGCCTGCCCTCGCTGCTGCTGATCGAGGCGCTGAGCCAAGCTGCAGCCTGCTTCAACCTGCTGGCCGCGGCCGCTGCCAAGCCCAAGACCGCTCAGCCGGCTGCGGCGAACGCCAGGGCGGAAGAATCGGCCGAAGACGCGCATCTTGGGTTCTTAGTGTCTGTGACCGACTTCCGGTTCCCAGAGGAGCTGCAGGCCGGCGCAAGCCCTGGAGATACGCTGCTTTTGCACGTCAAAAAGCAGGAGAGCCTGGGCGCGCTGACCGCCTTTTTCGGCCAGGCCTTCTGCCTGCCAGCTCTGCCTGCGGGGGGCCGGGACGCCGCCCAAAGCGCCGCCCAAAGTCCGCCGCAAAGCGCTGCCTCTCCGTCGCAGGAGGCGCGGTTCCTACTGCCGCCGCAGGCTCGCCGGCTGGGCCACGGACGGCTGCTTTTCGCCGTGACTTCAAAGTGATATTCTGGGGACCTCCCGTGACGAGCGAAGATCCGCAGCAGGCTGCCCCCCCAAGTCCCGAGTCCAAGGTGCTGATCCTGATTCCGGCCTACAACGCCGCGTCGCAGGTCGGTGCGGTGATTCAGGGGGCGCAGCGAATGGGCTTTCCCGTCGTGGTCGTCGATGACGGCAGCAGCGACGGGACGGGGGCCAAGGCCCAGGCCGCTGGGGCAACCGTGCTGCGCCACCACGGCAACCGCGGCAAGGGTGCGGCGCTGCAGACCGGCTTTGCCTACGCCCGCCAAGCCGGCTGCGAGGCCGTGCTGACCCTCGATGCCGACGGCCAGCACGACACCGGCGAGATCCCGAAGCTGCTGGCCGCCTGGCAGGCCGACCGCCGCAGCCTGGTGCTGGGCGTGCGCAGCTTCGATCCGGCGCTGATGCCGCGCCGCAGCCGCATCGGCAACCACATCTCGACGTTCTTTATCTCGCTGTTCGCCGGCCGCCGGCACAGCGACACCCAGACCGGCTTTCGCGTCTATCCGCAGCGCCTGTTCTGCCTGGCCCTGCGCACGCGACGCTTCGACACCGAGACCGAGCTCCTGCTGTGTGCCAGCAAGCTTGCCGTACCGCTCGTCGAGGTGCCGATCCAGACCATCTACGCCGTGCCCGCCGCCGCCGCGAGCGAGGCACCCAGCCCAGAGAGCGCCGCCCCGACTACCGAGGCCCAGCCGCCGCGTACCCACTTCCGCAACTGGGAAGACACGCTGCGCGTGCTGGGCTTGGTGGTCAGCTCGCCGTTTTGGGGCCGCAACCGACTGCAATCCGACGACTCAGAGCTCGACCTTGACCGCGAGCTCAGCGCGCAGGCCAGCCGCACATGATGGAGGCGAATCAACCGATGCTGTCTCGTCTTGCCACTGTATTTTCCGTTGCCGGGTGCTCCACGCTGTCGCGACCGCGTCGCGCCCGCACCCTGTTTTCCGGCTTGCTGGGCGGCCTCGTCGTCCTGTCTACCGTCTCCGGAGTAGGGCTCGCCGGCCTCGGCTGCGAGAACAAGACCAAGCCGATCATCATCAAGGGCCCGATCGTGCAGCCGGTCAGCGACTTCCGCTGGAACACCATGCGCGCTGTCCATCACGTCCACATCGACTTCCCGCGCGGCGACGGACGCGACTCGCTGGATGTGCGCGGCCTGGTTGCCGTCGAGCGGCCCGATCGCTTCCGCCTGCAGGCCTACGGTCCCGGCAACATCACGCTGTTCGATCTCATCAAGGTCGGCGGCGACATCAAGGTCGTGCAGGGCATGCCCGGCGCCGATCAGCGGCTGGAGCAGAAGGTGCTGCTGTCGATCGGAGCCGACCTGGCCGCCGCCTTCGATCTGGAGCCCAAGCTGCCCTCGCGCCAGAAGATCCTCGGCCTCAAAGAAGGCGAGCTGCGCATCGTCGAGACCGAGCGCACCATCCGCGCCCAGCAGTTCAAAGAGATCCAGGGGCAGTCGGTGCCGACCCACGTCGTCATCGACAACAACGCGCTCGGCTACAACGTCACCATCGACGTCGAGTCGGCCAGCCTGGACGAGAAGCTCGACCCCGCCCTGTTCCGTCTCAAGTAAGCGCCGCCCCACCCTGCTTTAAGCGCTTCCCCCCGGCGCGACTTTGCGCATAGATTCGGCGCGTGTCCGTCTCCCCTCGCGCTCCTTATCCGCCGTCGAAATACCCGGCCTATTCCCGCTCTTCTGAGCCCCGCTACACCTCTGAGCCGCGGGCCCCGCTGTCGCTGCCACCATCGGTCCCGGCCGAGGCGCGCATCGTCTACGGCATCCACGCCGTCACCGAGCTCCTGCGCCAGCCAGAAAGCCAGGTCTATGCGCTGGCGATCGCGGCTCCGTCGGGCTTAGCTGGCCCGCCGCATAAGTCGGCCGCCCCGGGCCTGGCGTCCCTGTCGGAGCTCGCCGCCGAGCGCGGCATCGCCGTCTCGTCCTACGCCCGCGGCGATCTCGATCGCCTGACGCGCGGCGGGGTGCATCAGGGGGTCGTCGCCTTCTGTCCCGCCTTTCACTATCACAGCGATGTCCATGCGCTGCTGCGAGCGGCCGGCGAGGCGCCGCCTTTGATCGTCATCCTCGACGGAGTGACCGATCCGCAGAACCTCGGGGCGCTGGTCCGCAGCACCTATGTCCTGGGCGGGCACGGCATCGTCCTGCCGATGAACCACAGCGCCCAGGTCACCGCCGCCTCGGTCAAGGCCGCGGCCGGCGCCACCGAGGTCCTGCCGATCGCCCAGGTCGCCAACCTGGTGCGGGCCCTGCGCGACTTAAAGGAACGCGAGGTGCAGCTCCTGGCCGCCGTCGCCCCCGGTCAGGGTGGCACGCCGGCCTGGGACTGCGATCTGCGCCGACCGACTGCCCTTTTACTCGGCAGCGAGGGACGCGGCCTGCGCCCGCAGGTGCGCAAGAGCTGCGACGGACGCATCGAAGTGCCGCTGCAGAGCGGGCTGCACGGCGCCTCGCTCAATGTCTCGGCAGCCGGCGCCGTCCTGCTCTACGAGGCCCTGCGCCAGCGCCGCCCCGGCGCTACGCAGAGCCCCAAGTAGCCGCCATGCATCCAGGGGGATCTACGTCCCATCCCGCCTTAGCCTGCGCCAGTGTCGAGGGGGATTTATCCAGGGATATCTCCCGAAAAGCCCACCGGCGCTACGGCCTTCCCCGGGCGTTTGTGGCGGCGGGCCTGCTGGGGCTGCTGCTGTTCGCGCTGCCGCGGCCCGCGCTGGCCCGCGAGGCCAACTTCCGCCGCTTTACCGACTATCTGTGGTTTGTCCTCGGCGCCGGGGTCGGCCTGGCCCTGCACGAGGGCGCGCACCTTTTGGTCGATGTCGCCACCGACGCCAAGCCCGAGCTGATGCCGGTCAGCCTGGGGCCGTTTCCATTCTTCGCCATCGGCCCGACGAACATCCAGTCGCAGCAGCAGCGCTACGCCATCGCCATGGCCGGCTTTGCCATGCAGGACCTGTACAGCGAGACGATCCTGCAGCTCGATCCCCACCTGCGCGAGCACAACCGGCCGCTGCTCAAGGGCATGCTGGCCCTGCACACGCTCCTGTCGACGGGCTATGCCATCACCGGCTTTGCCGGCGTCGGGCCGCGGCAGAGCGACGTCAATACCATGGCGCGGGCCCTCGCCATCCCGCCGTGGGCGGTGGGGCTTATGCTCATCGGCCCGGCCCTCTGCGACACCTACCGCTACTTCGTGCCGGGCTCGCGCTGGGCGCCCTGGGTCAGCATCGGCGGCAAGCTGACCCTGCTCGGCGGTGTGCTGACGTTTTAAGCCCCGGATCTGCGACCGAATCCGCAGCCGAAAAAGTCCGCGCAATCAGTCCTTTATTCACCCTCGGAGTACAGAGTACGATGAAGGTGGGCAGGACTCATGAGCAAGAATGTTCGCATCTCTGGCAACTATGGCGCGCTGCCACTGCCGCCTGGCTCTGGCGATCTGGAACTGACCGCGGCGACGCAGCCGCCGATCGCGTGCAGCTACCTGCCCGAGCCGCTGGCCGGCGTGGCGGTGCTGACGCTGAATCGGCCGGACTCGCGCAACTCGCTGGGGCCGCTGGAGTGGCAGCTTCTCGGCGAGCAGCTAAACCACATCGCGGCGGAAGACCGCGTGCGGGTGGTGATCCTGCGCGGCGCCGCCAACAACTTCTGCACCGGCAGCGACATCCGCACCATCGCCGATCAGCTGGAGCGGCCCGCCCCCGACCTGCAGCAGCGGCTGTACCAAGACGCGCAGGTCATCCGTCAGCTATATGAGCTCGATCGGCCGGTGATCGCCCAGATCCAGGGCGCCTGTGCCGGGGCCGGTCTAGCCCTGGCCCTGGCCTGCGATGTCCGGCTGTGCAGCCCCTCGGCCGCCTTCGCCGCCCCCGCCCATCGCCTGGGCATGACGGCGGACTACGGCCTGATGTGGCTGTTGCCGCAGATCGTCGGCGTCGCCCGCGCCACCGAGCTCTTGCTGGTCGGGGATCCGGTGCAGGCAGCGCGGGCCGAGACGATTGGCCTCGTTCACCGCGTGGTCCCCGATGACAAGATCAACGAAGAGGTGCAGGCCCTGGCCGCCAAGCTGGCCACCGGTCCGCGCGTCGCCCAGGCGATGACCAAGCGCGGCCTGCGGCGAGCCCTGGCCAGCGACTTTGCCAGCATGCTCGACTGGGAGTCACAGGCCCAGGCCATCCTGTCGCGCACCGACGATGCCCGCGAGGGTGTGCGCTCGATCCTCGACAAGCGCAAAGCCAACTTCCGCGGCCGCTAAGACCCAGCCCCAGCCTCGCTGCCCTGCCTTCCGCTTTGCCGGCGAATATGACAGGGTAAGAGCGCTGTGACGGCCCCCGCACTCCCCCGCCCAACGACACGCCACGCGACCCGGCTCGGCCAAGGGCTGGGCTGGCTTGGGCTGCTCGCGGCCGTGGCGCTGGCCCTGGCCTGCAATCGCCGCCCGCGCGAGGTCGACCTCGACGTGACGCTGGTCAACGATGTCCACGCCCCCCGTCCCAGCATCACCACCGAGCCCATCGATGTGTACGTGCCGGCCGGCACCCTGGTCCGCCTGCTTTTGCACAACCACACCAGCTCGGTGCACAACTTCGTGCTGGTCCAGCCGGGCCACATCGACGAGGTCCTGGCCGCCGCTGCCGCTCCGCCTGGCGATCGCAGCGCCGAAGCCGCCCAGGCCGCCGTGCTGGCCCGAAGCCCCTGGGTCGCGCCCGGCCAGCGCCAGGTCGTGGCCTTCGTCGCCCCGCCCGCCGGCTACTACGAGTTCACCTGCAGCTGCAGCACCGCCAGCCACCCCAGCCCCCTGCGCGGCAAGCTCGTCGTGCAGTAGCCAGGACCTAGCGAGCGCACAGCGCGGCGACCTGGGGCCACTCGGGCTGCGAGCGCAGGAGGGAGCAGGCTCGCTGTAGTAGGGCGGCGGTGGTGGCCGGATAGAGCTTGGCGCTGTGGTCGTTGGGGTGGGTGACGAGCAGGCGCTGACCGTCGGGCGAGAACTGCGCGCCGGCTGCCACCTCGGTGCGCAGGATGTAAAGCGGCGGGCCGCCGGCGGCGTCCCACACTCGCACGGTCTGATCGCTGCCCTGCGTCACCACCTGGCGACCGTCGGGCGAAAAGGACGCGGTCACCGTCGCATCCAGGTGCCCCAAGAGCTCGACGAGCTCGCGGCCGCTCCCGCTGTCGAGGATGCGGGTGCGCCGGCCCGCCACCGCCAGGCGAGAGCCATCCGGCGAGAAAGCCGCCGCCGCCGCCCGCCCGGGGCTGTCGGTGAGCGAGTACAGCACCTGGCCTGTGGCTACATCCCAGAGGCGCACGCTGCCGCTGACCTCGCTGGTGGCGATACGCTCGCCGCGCGGCGCAAAGGCCAGCTGACAGAGGCCGACCGGCTGCGGCGGCGAGATCCACACCGGCTGCCCGGCGCGAAAGTCCCACAGCCGCAGCGTGCCGTCGCTGCTGGTGCTGCCCAGGAGCCGCGCATCGGGCGAAAAGGCCAGCGCAGTGATGCCGCCGCTATGGCCGCTGAGCTCGACGACGACGCGGCGCTGGTGCCAGTCCCAGATGCGGATCGTGCGATCGAGATAGCCCGTGCCGGTGGCCAGATACTCACCATCGAGCGAGAAGGCAACGACCTGCACGCTGTCGGGCAGGCTGATGCTGGCCAGCATCTTGCCACTTGTCGCATCGAAGACCGCGGCGCTGCGATCGGCGCTGGCAGTGGCGATGTAGCGCCCATCGCGCGAGTAGGTGGCGTAAAGCACCATGTCGCGATGGCCCCCGAGCCGCAGGAGCTGCTGACCGCCGCCCAGGGTAAAGATGCGGGCGTCGTTGTCGCGGCTGGCCGTCACCACCTTCTCGCCGTCGGGGGAAAACTCGCCGCTGAGCACCGCTTCGGTGTGACCGCTCAGCACGTCGAGAGCCTGGCCGCTGCTTAAGCGCCACAGCCGCGCCGTCTTGTCGGCGCTGGTGGTCAAAAGCAGGCTGGCATCGGTCGACAGCCGCCCCGACAGGATCTGGCCGGCGTGCCCAGCTGGTCGCGCCAGGAGGCCGCCGCCCAGCGCCGAAAACAGCCGCAGCGCGGCCCCCGCGGCGCTGCTGATCAGCGTGCTGCCGTCGGGCGAAAGCAAGAGCCCGAAGGACTGCGGATCCTGCGCGCCTTTGATCGTGACCAGCCGGCGCTGACTCTTGGCCTCCCAGATCCAGACGTCGTAGGCATTGCTGCCGACGATCTTCTGGCCATCGGACGAGAAGAAGGCGTGCAGCCAGGCCGGCGGCATGACCGGCTCTGGCGTGGTCAGGGTGGCGACGCGCGCGCCGCTCCCCGTGTCCCACAGGCTGATCGTGCGCTCTTGATCGCCGGTCAAAAGCAGGCGGCCATCGGGGCTGAACACCGTCGGTGAGCGCGGCTCCAGCGCCCCCGGCAGCACGGCCAGGGTGCGGCCATCGGTCGGCTGCCACAGCACCGTGCCCTCCTGATCCTGGGCCGAGATGAGCCGCGTCGCCGCCAAGCGGCCGTCGGGCGAAAAGCGCGTCACGCCCAGGCTGCCCTGGTGCGTCAGCACCTGCAGCACCGCCCCGGTCTGCCGACTTAGCACATGGGTGCGCCCGGTGCGGTGGTTCACCAGCAGCCGCTGCCCGTCGGGCAAGAACGTCCCCCACTGCCCGACCCCCTCGGCCACCCAGCGCTGCGTGCCATCCGCCACCTGCCACAGGCGAGCGCTCTCATCGTCGCTGGTGGTCAGGACCTGGCGACCGTCGGGCGAGAAGCTGGCGCTCTGCACCGGCAGGCGATGGGCGCGCAGCGGCAGCGACCGCAGCCCCGCCCCGACCGCCGCGCTCAGCGCCTCCAGTGCCGCTGGTGGCGGCCGCTCGCCGCGTCGCTCGCTGGTCGCCACCACCGACAGGCTCTGCAGCAGGGCCGGCACCTCGCGCCCAGGTAGCTGGGCCAGGCTCAGCGCCTGCGAGGCGATCTCCATTCGCTCGGCGATCTCTTTGCGGCCGCGCTCGCCGGCCGCCAGCCGGGCGTTCTGCTCTTTGAGAATCCATAGATAGGCACTGGCCGCGCTCAGCGCCACGAAGTTGCCCAGAAGGACCCACACCGCCAGCCGGCCGCGTCGCTTGCGCGAGACCTGACGCCGCGCCTGCTTGACGAACTCGCTCTCGCGCTGCGACAGCTGGGCGCGATCGAGGCCGCTGCCGTCGAGCTCTTGCAGCTGCCGCTCGTTCCACAGCGCATCGCTGGCCTTGCCCAGGCGCTGCCACTCGGCGGCCGCGCTGCTCAGCCGCTCGTGTACCGCGCGCTGCTCGGCTGCGTTGCTCAGCCACTCGCGCAGCCGGGCCCAGCCGCTGACCAGCGCCTCGTGCGCGATGGCATAGACCGGCACCCCGTCCTGCTCGCGGACCAAGAGCAGGCGCTCGCTGACCAGCGTCTCCAGCACGCTCGCCTCGGCCGGCTGGCCGCTCTGGATCTCGTCAGCGCTCCGACGCAGGCGCAGGCCATCGCGGCTGACCAGGCGAGTCAACAGATGACGCGCCGCCAGCCGCCCGGCCGGCAACAGACCATCGACCACCCGATCGGCGTGTCGCGACAGCGCGCCGGCCACCCCGCCCAGCGACCGCAGCGCCGCTGCCGTGATGCACTGCGTCTGCTGATCGCGGGCCTGCCACAGCTCGGCCAGGGCAAACTGCAGAAGCGGCAGCCCCCCCTCGGTCTGCAGCGTCGTCTCGACCAGCTCTTCGATCAGCGCCTGCGACTCGAACTGCACGCCGCCAACCTCGGCCGGACCGACGATCGCCGCCTGCAGGCCGTCGCGATCCAGCGAGCGCAGGATGTACAGCGTGCGCTGCAGATCGCGCCCCAGGCCGGGAAGCTCGGCCAAGCGGGTCAGAAAGTCGCCGCGCGCCGTGCACAGCACACGCACCCCCGGTCCGCGAGCCAGAAGCTGCCCCAGCACCTCGGCAAAGGCCGCCGCCTCGCCGGCCTCGCTCTGGGTGATAAGCTCCTCCAGCTGATCGACGAACAGCAGCAGGCCCTGCCGCTCGCCTTGCAGTCGGTGCATGCGACGCACGCAGTCGGCCGGCTGGCTGGCTAGCTCCTGCATCAGGGCGCTGCGCGGCCGCTCCAAGATCGGCGAGAGCACCTCGGCCAGCGTCGACAGCGGCCGCTTGCCAGGAAACATCGTCAGGATGCGAAAGCGCCGCCCCTCGCCGAGCTCACCACCGCGGATGCGTGACAGCAGGCCGGCCCGACACAGCGATGACTTGCCCACCCCCGAGTCGCCGGCCACCAGGAGCAGCGGCTCGGCGCGCAGGCGCTCCAGCAGGATGCGGATGTCCTGCGCGCGGCCAAAGAACAGCGCCTGATCATCGGCCTCAAACGGGTACAGGCCGCGATAGGGGTTGCCGCGCGGCCGAGCGCTCGCTGGCGTCGCCGGCTGCCCCTCGGCGGGGATGCGCAGCAGGGCCTGGTACAGCTCATCGACGCTGCGCGGCCGCTCGGCCGGGGCGCGGCGCAGGCAGCGATCGATGGCCGCCGCAAAGCGCGCATCCACCGTCGGCGCCAGGCTGGCCAGCGGCGCTGCATCCGTATGTGTCACGGCATAGCCCAGCCCCATCAGATCTTCTACATAGTGAGGCGGCCGGGCGCTGCAGAGCTCGTACAGCACCACCCCCAGCGAATAGAGGTCTGAGCGCTCGGTGGCGGGCTCGCTGTTCCACACCTCGGGCGCCATGTAGATCGGCGTGCCTAGGAGCGCGCCCGTCTGCGTCAGCAGCCCAGCCGCCGAGACCGGCGGTGCGGCCCGCGGATCCGTCGCTTCATAGCCACTGACCGACCCAGCCAGCGAGCCGGGCACCGACGCGGTCGCCTGAACGGTCACCGGCGCGGTCGCCGACGCGGTCGCCGGGCCGGTCGCTGGACTGTGCGGCTGGCCGGCCACCGGGCTGCTGACCTGGCCCGGCCGCAGCGTCGTCGCGGTGCCGATAAACGAGGTACGCAGCGACGGCGGCAGCGCGGCATCGACCAGCTTGGCCAGCCCGAAGTCGAGCAGCTTGACCGTCTGCTCTTCGGTCAGGATGGCGTTGGCCCGCTTGATGTCGCGATGCAGCACGCCCCGCCGGTGGGCCGCCGACAGGCCGCGACACAGATCCAGCGCGATGGCCAGCGCGCGCGGCCAGGGCAGAGGCAGGCGCAGCCGATCCAGGCTCTGCCCGCGCACGAACTCTGACACCAGATAGGGGTGGCCGTGCACCTCGCCGATGCGATAGATGCCGACGACGTTGGGGTGCGACAGGCGGGCGATGGCGCGGGCTTCGAGCAGGAAGCGCTCGCGGGCATCGGCATGGGCCTGCAGTCCGTCGAGAAACTTGATGGCGACCGAGCGATCGAGCAGCGTGTCGTGGGCGAGATAGACCCGCCCCATCGCCCCCCGCCCAAGCGGTGCGACCAGCCGATACTCTTCTAGCAGCGGCCAGGAAGAGAGCGCAGCCGCCGTGATCTCGTCGCGAAACAGCGCCGCCACCCGCTCTGGCGTAAAGCCGCCGCGCCCTCGCGCCTCGTCGGCCACCGCTTATCCCCGGGGGCGAGCCGAGCCTGCGCCGAGCCGTCGCCGCGCCAGCCAGAGCAGAGGCAAAAGCCCGGTCAGCAGCCCAAGCGGCGCTCCCGCTCCGACGGGGGATGCCGTCCCGACATAGGCACAGCCGCTGCGCCGGCCTGGAGCAGACTCGCGGGCGGGCGGAGCAGCCTCGCTGCCCGTCGCCGGAGTCGCCGCCGCGGCCGATGAAGAGACCGGCGGCTTGGTCACGCTCGACGCCGCGCTGCCGCTTCCCGGCGTCCAGTTGCCAAACGACTCACCCGCATGAGCCGCGGAAAAGTTGGCGCACAGCTTGCGCTTCTGACAGCTAAGCCCACTCGGACAGCTGAGGCTGCCGCCTGTGCCCTCGCACACTCGCAGCGCACGACCGCCGGCCGCGCCGACGCAGACATCGGCCTCGCGACAGGGGATGGAGCCTTTCCAGCTGCAGTCGGCGTTCTTCTCGCACTCCCAGGGCACGCAGACCGGCCCGCTGTCGAGCTTCCAGCCAGGCGGACAGGCGAAGGGCTCTTTGCAGGTGAACTTGTCCACCTGCTCCCAGCCGGGTGGGCAGGGCGGCATCGGTGGTGAATCGGCCAGGGCCCCGGTCGTCGCCGAAAGGACGCTCAGCCACAAGAGCGCCCCCGCAAGCATGTGTCCTCGCACGCGCAGTCCTCTTTCCCCGCAGCGGCTGGGACCCCGTCCGGCCCTCACACGGCGCCATCCCCCCGGGGCTGCCAGAGCAGCTAGGCCGGCCACATGCGGACCCCTAGGATATCGCGAAGCGAGGCCGGTGTTGCGCCACGTTCTTTAGTGTTCACACAGGCTGACGGCGCGGACGTTGAGGCTCTGCTTGTGGCGCTTGCGCTCTTCCATCAGCTCCAGCCGGACTGCCAGCGCCTCGTCGTGCGGGATCAGTCCCTGCTGCGGTGGCACCTCGCGCGTCGAGGGCAGCCGCACCGCGGGATCGACCAGCCAGAAGACAATGACCCGCCGCCGTGCCTCGGTCGCACCGGCCGCCACAGCAAGCTGACTTAGCTTGTGGATGTGCGAGTTGGGAAACACCAGCAGCCGATCGGCCGGCGTCGCCAGCTGACCCAGCGGTATCGTCCCCTCATCGACCATTTCCTCGACGGGGCGGGGGCGACTCTGCGAGATGTTCCAGAACAGCCGCCCGGCTTCTTGCACGGTGTAGGCGCGCTTAAACTGCAGCTCGCCGCCCAGCAGCGCCTCGTCGCGATCGAGGATGTAGACGCAGGTGGCGATGATGTGCTCGTGGCTCATGCCCTCGACGTGCCACACCCCCTCGTGTGTCTCGCCAGCTGCCAGGTGGTACTCGACGATCTTGGGGATGACCAAGATCTCGCGGCCGCGCAGCGAGGTCGGCGGCGCTGGCTCGGTCTCGGACTTCTCGGGAAGCTCGCCCTCGTGCTCGATGTCCTCGCAGTCTTCGACCCAGAAGCGAGTGTGCTCGACGTAGCCCACCACGCTCTCCAAGAGGGGCAGGGCCGTCGTCAGCAGCGCCGCCAGGTTGTCGTAGGCCGCCGGATGACGCTGGCGATCGAGGTTGTTGATATAGCCAAGCGGCTGCGCCTTGCCCTCGGCCGAGATCTGAAACGGCGTCGGCAGCCACTGATAGCGCGAGCCCTCATAGGGCCGACCAAAACGGTCACTGGTCGGCGTGCTCTGGTCCGCGCCCGACGACAAACCGGCTGGCCGCGGCGAGCGCCCTTCGATGTAGGGATACAGCGAGGGATGCACCAGATCGCGCACCTTGGTTCCCGATCCGGGGTGGTAATCGGCCGGCTCCTCGGCGAGCAGGCGACGAACATCGGCGCGCAGGCGCTCGCGCAGGGCCGGCTCCACCAGGCCATCGGCATAGGCCACGCCGTCGGGGGCCGGCCGCTGCAGGTGGGTCTCCCAGACCGCGCGGATGCCCGGCGACTCGCGGACATGGAACCAGCCGTCAGGGACCACCTCGTGCTGGGCGCCGCTCTCCTCATCGCGCAGCACGAGCGTCTCGTCCCCCCGCGCGACGACCGTGGCGTAGCGCGACGGGAAGGGCTCGCCTCCCTCGATCGTGATGTCGTTGGGGTCGAACTCGACGTAGTCACCCGCCTGCGGCGCATAGTCTTCGCCATAGGTCAGCAGCTCGTCGACAAAGGCGTAGTCCGTGGTCTGGGCAAAGTGAATCGTGGCCATGTCAGCTCCAATCGCGAAAGAGTCCCGAGCATAGCCGCATCCCCCTCTGTCCCCGCGACAAAACGCGCGCGTCCAGACTGCACTCTTGACGCGAGGTCGGCGACTGACAAACACTCTGCGGCGTGACCGAGCTTCTTGTTTTTGGCTTCACGGCAGCCCTGGGGCTCTGTGGCGGCCTCTATGCCAGCCGGACCACCGCCGCCCGAAGGACGCGCCGGGCGCAAGAGGCCGCCGAGGCCGAGCGCCGCGCCGCGCAAAAGCAGGCCGAAGCGCTGCGCGCGCAGGCGAAAGCCGAAGCCGAGTCGCTGCTGCGCAAGGCCCAGGCAGAAGCCCAGGCCGAGCAGGCCGAGCGCCGCCAGCGCGTCGCTGGTGAGCTGGCCCAGCGCAAGAACCTGATGGCCACCACCGCCGAGCAGCTGCAGAGCTGGGAGTCGGCGCTGCAGAAGACCGAGTCGCAGCTGCAGAGCCGAGCCGAGAACCTGGTGGTGCGCGAGCAGGCGCTGACCAGCATCGCCGACCGCCAGAAGAACGCCCTGGCCGAGCAGAAGAAGGCCGAGGGCGAGGCCCGCGAGCGCCTGCAGCAGATCGCCGGCGAGACCTTCAAAGAGGCCCGCCAGCGCCTGATCACCGAGTGGAGCGAGCAGGTCCGCGCCGACGGTGCCGAGGCGCTGCGCCAGCTCGACCAGAGTCAGAACAGCCCCGAGTTTTCGCGCGAGGGTCGGCGCATGCTGGAGATCGCCAGCCAGCGCTATCACGGCCACTACCTGACCGAGCGCCTGCTGTCCAACCTGCCGATCGAGCCGGCCCTGGCCGAGCAGATCGGCGGTGCCAGCGGTGCCGGATTCGAGGTCATCGGCGAGGTCGCCAACGTCAAGCTGGCCCTGGCCGACGATCACACCGCGATTCGCCTGGAGGGCCAGGACAGCTTCGGTCGCGAGATCGCGCGGCGGGCCCTCAGCCGCTTCGGCAAGCACCCACCGCGCGGCGATGTCGAGCTGATCCGCCGGACCGTGCAGGGCATCGCCGAAGAGCTCGATCGCGAGACAGTAGAGCTTGGCCGCCGCGCCTTCCGCGAGCTGCAGATCCCGCGCGCCCATCCCGACATCGTCAAGCTGGTCGGCCGCCTCAACTTCCGCACCAGCTACAGCCAGAACCAGTGGAAGCATGCCGTCGAGGCCTCGTTCCTCTGCGGCATGATGGCCAGCGAGCTGCGGCTCGACGTCAAGATCGCCCGCCGCGCCGCCCTGATGCACGACATCGGCAAGTCGCTGACCCATGCCATCGATGGCTCGCACGCCGTCATCGGTGCCGACTACGCGCGGCGCCTCGGCGAGAGCGAGGTGGTGGCCAACGCGATCGGCGCCCATCACCTCGACGAGCCGTTCAACTCGGCCTATGCCCTGCTGGTGGCCGCCGGCGATGCCATGAGCGGTGCTCGCCCGGGCGCCCGCCACGAGCAGGAAGGCAGCTTCGTGCAGCGCGTCGATGACCTAGAGCGCCTGGTCTACGGCATCAAGGGCGTCGATCGCGTCTACGCGCTGCAGGCCGGCCGCGAGGTGCGCATCCACGTCAAAGAGAACGAAGTCGACGACGTTCGCGCCGCCCAGATGTCGTCCGAGCTCGCCGCGCACATCAGCGAGAACCTGACCTTCCCCGGCCAGATCAAAGTCACCGTCATCCGCGAAGTCACGGCGGTCTCGATCGCCAACTGACCTCTGCCCTGCCCCCCAAAAAAACATGCAGACCAACGACAGGCATCGGCTGGAGACCCTCGCGGTCCACGCCGGGCAGACCCCTGAGCCGCAGACGGGCGCCGTCAACGTGCCGGTCTTTCTCTCGTCCACCTATGTGCAGGCCGGTCCGGGGGAGCACAAGGGCTTTGAGTACTCGCGGACCCATAACCCGACGCGCTTTGCCCTCGAAGCCAACCTAGCTGGCCTCGAAGGCGGCAAGCACGGCCTGTGCTTTGCCTCGGGCTGCGCCGCCGCCACCACCGTCCTGCACCTGCTGTCGGCCGGCGATCACGTCATCGCGGGCGACGACCTATACGGCGGCACCTATCGCATCTTCGAGCGCGTCATGCGCCAGCTTGGCCTCGACTTCACCTATGTCGATCCCACCGACCCGGCGGCTTTCCGCGCCGCCATCCGACCCACCACCCGCCTGATCTGGGCCGAGACGCCGACCAACCCGCTGCTCAAGCTCTGCGACATCGCCGCCGTCGCCGAGATCGCCCGCCAGCACCGCCTGATCCTGGCCGTCGACAACACCTTCCTCTCGCCGATCCTGCAGCGCCCGCTCGACCTAGGCGCCACGCTGGCCGTGCACTCGGTCACCAAGTACCTCGGCGGTCACTCCGATGTCGTCGGCGGCGCGCTGGTGACCAGCGATCCCGAGCTACACGAGCGGCTGAAGTTCCTGCAGAACGCCATCGGGGCCGTGCCCTCGCCCATGGACTGCTACCTGGTCCTGCGCGGCACCAAGACCCTGGCCCTGCGCATGGAGCGTCACAGTCAGAATGCGCTGCAGCTAGCGACCTGGCTGGAGGGGCATCCGCTCGTCGAGCGCGTCATCTATCCCGGCCTGCCCAGCCACCCGCAGTACGCCCTCGGCCAGCGCCAGCACCGCGGCCCCGGCGGCATGATCAGCTTCCTCGTCAAGCCCGGCAGCCGCCGCTCGGCCCTCGACCGCTCGCGCAGCATCCTGCGCCGCTGCCACCTCTTCGCCTGCGCCGAGAGCCTAGGCGGCGTCGAGTCGCTGATCGAGCACCCGGCGATCATGACCCACGCCTCCATCCCGCCCGCCCAGCGCCAGCGCCTCGGCATCGCCGACGGCCTGATCCGCATCAGCACCGGCATCGAGCACATCGACGACCTGCGCGCCGACCTCGCCCAGGCCCTCGACGCCGCCGACCACGACTAGGTTCTTTCCCTAGCCCGGTTCGCC
>CAZVMD010000148.1:0-16682 GCA_964628555.1 uncultured Myxococcales bacterium
TTGGCCAGCATGCGGTGCACCAGCTCCACCAGCCAGGGGGAGGTCTCGGGGGCCTGTTCGGCCAGGGGAGGGGGCGCTTCCATGAGGTGCATCATGCCGAGCGCCATCTCGCCGTTGGTTGAGGTGAAGGGAACGCGGCCGGCCAGCATGCGAAACAGCATGATCCCCAGCGAGTACACATCGGTCTGAGCATCGATGGCGCGATTGCCCATGAACTGCTCGGGGGACATATAGGCGGCGGTGCCCAAGATCTGGCCGGTGCGTGTCTTGACGTCCTGATCCTGCAGGTGCTCGACGCCCAGCTTGGCGATGCCAAAGTCCAGCAGCTTGACCCGCTCGCCATCTGGCCCCGCCATGTCGGGCACCAGCATGACGTTTCCCGGCTTCAGATCGCGGTGCACGATGTTCTTGCTGTGCGCCGCGGTCAGGACCCCGGCTAGCTGCCAGGCGATGCTGACCGTATCGCTCTGGTTGAGGCGACCGCCGTGCTGACTCAGCCGCTCGCCGAGGGTCTGCCCCTCCAGGAATTCCATCACCAGAAAGAGGCTGCCGTCCTCGGCGGTGCCGACATCCGAGACCTGCACCACGCCAGGATGGTTGATGGCGTTGACGGCCTTGGCTTCGTTGAAGAAGCGGCGGACTACGTCAGGTTGATGGGCGTACTCGGGCAGCAGGACCTTGATCGCTACGCGGCGGCCAATGCTGCCGTGCAGGCCTTCGTATACCGCGCCCATTCCGCCTTGGCCGATCCGGCGAACGATCTCGTAGCCGCCAATCTTGGTGAGCTGGGCCGACACATCCCCCCCGAGCGGACGTCAGACGCGCTTCGCCACATTATACGGGAAGCTCTCAGCTCCGACCGACTGAAAATACGGCGCGCTCGGCTGTGGCTCCGCGGCGCTTGGAGGCTGGCCAAAGCGCGCAGGGACTCGCGCACGTACCGTCTACGTACGAACGAGGGACAACAAGCGAGCAGCATCCGCGCAGCGTCCGATTCTGGCCCGCCGCGCAAGACGGCCGGCGAGCCCTGGCTCCAACTTCGCAGTTGGCGGCAGCGCAAAAAGGGATTAGAGTGACTCCTGTTTGCGTTGTGCTGCCTTGCTTTCCCGACGGACTCATCCTCCTCACCACTTGGTCTCCTGCGCATTCACGTAGTCGCCCCCCTTTCTGGCGTACGTCTTTTCTAGTTCACGTAACCCTGCAGCGCGGTATTGGGAAAACGCTCTGGGTCCGAAGGAGTGTTGTTCCATGCCGTTCGTTTCGTTAGGGCTCGTGCCGAGCCTGGCCCTGCCACTATCTCGCCGTGGCTATGCCTCTCCCACCCCTGTGCAGGCCGCTGCCATCCCGGTCATGTTGGAAGGGCGCGATGTCTTTGCCCGCGCTCAGACCGGCACCGGCAAGACCGCAGCGTTTGGTCTGCCGATGATTCAGCGCCTGTTTTCGGCTCCGGGTGCCGAACATGCGCCCACCAAGAGCCGACAGCCGCGCGGGCTGGTGCTGGTTCCCACCCGCGAGCTAGCGCTGCAGGTCTATGAGTCGCTGGTCGCCTATGGCGAGCCGATGCGCCTGCGTGTCGCTGCGATCTTCGGTGGCGTCAGCATCGGACCGCAGATCTCGGCGCTGTCGCGCGGTGTCGACATCGTGGTGGCCACGCCCGGCCGCCTGATCGATCACCTGGGCCAGCGCACGATCGATCTGTCGCGCATCGAAATCCTGGTGCTCGATGAAGCCGACCGCATGCTGGACATGGGCTTTCTGCCGCCACTGCGCCGCATCCTTTCGGTGCTGCCGACCAAGCGGCAGACGCTGCTGTTGTCGGCGACTCTGGCGCCAGAAGTGCAAGAGCTGGCGACATCGTTCACCCACGACCCGGTGCAGATCGACGTCACGCCAAAGAACACGGTGGCGGTGACGGTCAGCCACTACATCCACTACGTCACGCAGGATCGCAAGCGCGAGCTTCTGACCTACATCTTGCGTCAGCCGGATAGCGGACAGACGCTGGTCTTCTGCCGCACCAAGCACGGCTCGAACCGGGTTGGGCGACAGCTGGAAGTGGCCGGCATCAAGGTCGGCGTTATCCACGGCAACAAGAGCCAGAATGCGCGCGTGCGGGCCCTCTCGGACTTCAAGTCGGGGCGCGTCGAGGTGCTGGTGGCCACCGATGTCGCGGCTCGTGGGCTCGACATCGCGCAGCTGCCGCTGGTCATCAACTATGACCTGCCGCTCGTGGCTGCTGACTATGTGCACCGCATCGGCCGCACCGGTCGGGCGGGATCACCAGGCCGCGCGATCTCGCTGGTGGCAGCCGATGAGGCGCCGCTGCTGCGCGATATTCAGAAGCTGTTGTCGGCCCCGCTGGAGCAGCTGTCGCTGCCGGGCTTTGAGACCGTGGGCTTCAGCCTGCCGAGCAGCGATAGCGCGCCGCGTGGGGCTCGGCCCGGTGGTCGCTCGCAGCCCGGCCGCGGTCGCGGTAGCCGGCCCCCGCGTGAACCTTCGCGCGGTGAAGCCACAGCGAGCAGCGGTCGCCATGCCGGCCCCCCCGCGGGTCGTTCCGGTCGCCGCCCCGCTCACGAGGGGAAGCCGCAGGGCCACGGTGGCCAGGCTGGGCCCCGTCGCCAGCCGGCCTCGGCCGGACATCACGCCGCCCCGAGCAGCCCGCATCGCCCGCCACAGGGGCGAGGTCGTCGTCCCGAGCACGCCGCCCCCAAGCTCTAGCCACAGTCGGCTAGTCACGCCCCGCCGTGCGGCTGGCTCAGCCCATGCTGATGTAGTCGCTGGCGCGGGGCCGCTCAGCCAAGAGGTCGGCGGTATGCAGGCCGGCTCCGGGCGCCACAAAGCCGTCGGTGAAGGTCGAGACGATGGCATCGGCGTAGAACATGCCAAGCGGCGTGAGCACGATGTCCTCGCCCTGTAGCGACAGCAGTCCGGCCTCGCGGCAGACGGCGACCGCGGCAGAAAACATGTCGGAAAGCCCCGCCCCGAAGCCAGCGCGAAAGACCGCGCCATCGACCCGCGTCTTCGCCAGGCTGCGCGTCAGAAACAGCAGCGGCAGCGTCCGCTCGTCGTAGACAAAGAGCAGGTCGCCACCTGACCAGGGCGTGGCCGCGAGGTCCTTGCGGCGCAGGAGCTTGAGGCCCCGCTTTTGGCCCAGGTTCACAAACGTCGACAAGCCCAGTGGACCAATGCCCAGCCCATCGGTGCGCTCGGGCGAAAAGCTGGCGAGCTCATAGCGAAAGCGCTGTGGGCCGTCGTGGCTGTCCTGCCGCTCGAAGTTGGTCAGGGTGGTCTGCACATAGCCTTGTCGCAGCAGGCGCTCGCGCAGGCGCAGCCAGTTTTCGCAGGCCGCCTGATTCGGCAGCATGGCCCGGACGAGCGCGCGCTCCTGGGCCCACGGCGTGCCGAGGCCTTCGTACAACACCAGGTTGTACAGGCAGATCTGATCGAGACCACAGGCGAGCGCGATCTCGACATCCTGATCCATCTGCGCCGCCGTCTGCCCTGGCAGGTTGAACAGCAGATCGGCCGAGGTCGCGATCGACAGCGAGCGCGCCTTCTTGGTCAGCTTCTTGACGGTGCTGGCATCGCCAAACTTTTCGCGCCCCATCAGCCGCAGAAAGCCGGCATCAAAGGTCTGCACGCCGATGCTGATCCGCTTGCTCGCCGTCCCCTGCTGCGCCAGGTTGCGCAGGTGCGAGGACAGCAGGCGCTCGAACAGCTGCGGCGTGCCCTCCAGACTTAGCTCGGCCTCGTCGATCCGGAAGCTGCGGCCCAGCGCGCGCACGATCTCGGCGATCTCGACCGGCTCCGACAGGTTGGCGGTTCCGCCACCCAGGTAGATGGCGTGCAGGCGCCGGCCTCGCAGGGCATCGGCTCGGCCATGGTGGTCGATCTCGTTCAAGATCGCCTCCAGCATGTCGCGCCGCTTGCGCGGGTTGGCAGCGTCGTGCGGGAAGGTGCAGAAGCCGCAGCCCTCGCGTCGCGGCACGCACTGCGTATGCGGGATCACGCCCACGATCAGATCGCGGCTCGTATCGATAGAGAGCAGCGGTGCGGTCGATAGATCGCCGCGCTCGACGACGCGACGCCAGTGCACCGCAGCGGCCGCGTAGCGTTCCTCGAGCTGTCGGCGCTCCGCCTGCCGAGCCGGGGTGTTGGGCACAGGCGGCGGCCACTTGGGTGCCCCGCGCGCCAGGCACTCTTGCGCATGGCGGTAGGCCGTATCGAGCAGCGCACCGTCGAGCGTTCGCACCCGCGCCAGCCTGCGGCCAGCCGAAAAGTGCGCCGCCGCAGCAGCACCTTCAGCCAGCTCGCGGTCTGCCTCTGTGCCCTCCTCTGGGTCATCGAGCTCCTCGGGGCTCACGGTCGCAGCCGCCGCGCTCGGACTGAGCAACGCCCCCCTCGGCACTGCGCTCGCCATGGCGGGCACGGCTGGAAAGCCTTGCAGCAGTCGGTGCCGCTGCGGTCGCGCCATCCGCTGCGCCAAGCCGCGGCGTAGCTCATCTCGGTCCTTCATCTCCTCAGGCTATGACGACGACGCCCTCCCCGTCGAGCCACTCGCAGCCCGCGACACGGCGCGCCGCCGGGTCGGCCGGTGGCTCCCCGCAGCGCAGACAGGAGCATTGACCGCACCGTCGGAAGATGGTACGGCTTAAGTGCTGTTTTTCGTCTGTGACCGACGCATATGGCACTTGACGGCCCTTTCCTCCGTGACCACTTCGAGCTGGTACTCCAGCGCGATGAGCACTTCCCGGCGCGCTTCTACGAGATCCTGTTCGCCCGCCATCCCGAGGTGCGCAGCCTGTTTGCTCGCAACAGCGATGGCGCGCAGCACTCGCTGCTGGCTCAGACGCTGATGGCCATCCTCGATCACCTCGACGATCCCCAGTGGCTGCGCGAGCGGCTATCGCTGCTGGGTGAGCACCATGTTCGCTATGGCGTCACGCGACCGATGTACGACTGGGTCGGTGAAGCGCTCATCGCCTCGATGGCTGAGGCCACCCAGGACGAGTGGAGCCCGCGACACCAGCAGCAGTGGGAAGGCGCCTACCAGGTGCTGGTGACCTTGATGTGTCCCAGCCCGACCAGCGCCGAGGCCAGCGACCAAGCCAGCGCCGACTAGCTGGGCCCCGAAGCCGCTGGCCCAAGGACGCGCCGCACGCTCTCCATCGTCGGCCGCCCGCTCGGCTGCGGCGAGAGGCAAGCGTCGACGAGCTGCGCCACTTCGGCCGACAGGCCCGGGCACCGGCTGGCCAGCCCGGCCGGTGGGGCCAGCTGTCCGGCGGCGTGCAGCAGCATCGGTGGCTTGGCGAAGGGCGGCTCGCCGCTGAGCAGCTCATACGCAAGCACGCCAAAGCTGAACACATCGGCCGGCGCCTCGGCATGTCGTGAGCCCTGCAGCAGCTCAGGTGCCATGTAAAGCGGCGTGCCAAAGATGACGCCCGTGCCCGTCCGCTGCCGCCCGTCGTCGTCAAGAAGAGCATCGGGCGCCACCTTGGCAGCGCCCGGCCGCGTCGGCAGCTGAGCCAGAGCCAGCGTCTCTTGCTGCCCAAGCTGCAGCGCCTCCTGCGCATCCACCGGCGAGCGCGCTGCCACCCCTGGCGCCAGCCCGCCAACCTCCACCTTTCCGCTTGCGGTCCCACCCTCTTCGTCCGCGCTGCCATCCAGCAGCCGCGAGATGCCAAAGTCGGCCAGCTTGACCAGCCCGACCCCAACCGGCTGCAGCGCTAACAGGATGTTCTCTGGCTTCAGATCGCGGTGCACCACGCCCTGGCTGTGCAGCGCGTGCAGCGCGTCGGCGATCTGACGCAGGATGGGCAGGGCCCAGGCCAGCTCGCCGAAGCGCCGACGCTGCTGCCACAGCGACGAGCCATGCACCAGCTCCATCACCAGATACAGCCAGCCATCGACGGTAAAGTCGATGTCCCAGACCGACAGCAGGTTGCGGTGGTTGCAGCGGGCCATGATGTAGGCCTCGCGAGCGAAGCGACCTAGCGCAGCGCGATCGGGCAGCTCGCGCAAGAGCTTGGCCGCCAGGCGCTTCTGATCGCTGCTGCGCTCGACTTCATACACCGCGCCCATGCCGCCGGTGCCTAACAGCCGCACCACACGGTAGCTGTCTCCTAACAGCTCGCCCGCCTGCCAGCTGCGCGCCGTACCGCTCCCGGTCTGACCCGGCAGTAGCCGCTCGACATGCGGCACCTCGGCCAAGGCACCCAGGCCAGCCCGCGGCGACACTGAGCTCAGCGCATCCATCAAGCGGCGAGCCCGATGCTCGATCTGCCGACGCAGCTCATCGCTTAGCTGCAGGATCTGCTGCGACTGCTGCTCCAGGGCCTGGCGGGCGCTGGCCAGGGCTGCTTCGATCTCGCTCCGCGTCGGCGCCGGCTCGGACCCCGCTGCGGGCGATCGGTCGGGCGGGGGCGCGCTGGCGTTCGGGGCCTGGCGCAGCTCCGTGGCCAAAGCGGGGGTCAGGGCCAGCACATTTTCGCGGCTAGTGGACAGCGCGATCCACAACAGGCGGTTTAGCTCGCGCAGCTGCAGCGTGTAGTGGTGACGCAGGAGGGCCTCGATCAGCTCAGGCGCGATGCGCGGCTCGGCGAGGATGCCGCCCCGTCGCTCAAAGAAGCGGCTGGCGATGACCGGATTGCTCTGTGCCGCCTCGCCCAGCAGATGGTTGAGGAGCAGCGGGATGTCTTCGCGCCGACTGTTCAGCTCCGGCACCTCGACGAGGAAGGAGAGCTGCGCGGCCAGAGCCGGATGCAGGGCCGCGACCGAGCCGCAGGTCGAGGCAATCAGCGAGAGCGGCGGCCGCCAGGCCGAGCCCAGCTGCGCCGTGCCCTGGCCCGGGTGCGCCAGCCAGGCCGACAGGCGAGCCTGCAGCGTCGCCGGCAGTTCGCTCACCTCGCGCAGAAAGAGCGTCCCGGCGCTCGCCTGGGCCAGTAGGCCAGCCGGCTGGCCGGGGCTAGCCAGCGACGGACTTGTGCCGCCCAGGAGCTCCGCCTCGCCGAGCGGCGGCTGCCGGCTACCGGGCGCGCACTCGACGAAGGGACCATCGCTGCGCTCCGACAGCGCATGGATGGCACGCGCCGCCAGCGACTTGCCGCTGCCCGCTGGCCCCTGCAGCAGCACCGGCCGCTCGGCCTGCGCCGCAAAGCCCAGGACATCGCGCAGCGCCCACAGAGCTGGGCTCTCGCCCACCAGCCCCTGCGCATCGGCATCGCCGAAGCCGAGGCCATCGCCGCGAGTTTTGCCGCGACTGTGCAGGGGCGGTAGCTGGGCCGGACGGCGCACCACGAAGAAGACCGCGGCGTTGCGCAGCAGCAGCGTATCGCCACGGCCCACCACGCCCTCTTTGGCTTCGCTGCCATTGATGAGGAGCGGACAGCGACCGACCGACCTGACGTGCAGCCGGCCATCCTCAGTCGGTGATAACTCTAGCTGCGTGCGCGAGATGCGCGGTGCCTCCAGCGGCGGCCGGAGCTGCGCAGTGGCGGGACGCTGCCGCACAAACCCCAGGCGCGGCACGCTGTCGCTGTCTGCCGCCCCCCCTCGCCCCAGCAGGCAGGGGCCGGCAATCGCCGCCACTTCACCGACGCGGTGTGGCTCGTCCTTCGACCAGGCAATGACCAGATGGAGCAGCTCCGGCGTGGCCGCTTCCGCCTCTGCAGTACCGGGCTGAGTGGTCCATGTCACCGACGTCAACATACAGACAGTAGCCCGCGATGTTAGCACGGCGTGTCGACGCTGCGGCGAGCTGTGCGCGCCCGATCACAGCCCGTCGAGAGGACCTGGGCCGGCGATATCCGCTCTATCGGCAACTACCTGTCAGGTTCGCTGTAGCCCGTCGTCACCCGTCGGGCTGGGCGTGGCGTCAGGGCTGCGCATGGCGGCGGATGTGCGACTGCAGCTCGGCTTGAATCCGTCGGCGCTCGACCGCCAAGAGCAGATGCCCGCCATGCTCGAACGTCCGCAGAGTGGCCCCTGGTATGTGCTCGGCGGCATAGCGAGCATGGTGGAAGAGCTGCAGCGTGTCGTCGGTGGCGTGGAAGATCAGGGTAGGTGCGCGAATCGCCGCGATGCGCGCGTTGGGCAGGGCGGCCTGATTGTCGAAGGTGGCCCCGGCTGAGCGGGGCTCGACCGGACTCATGCGCTCGATAAGCTCATCGATGAGCGCCGTCTCCTCGGCAGTTAGGTGCGCGACCACATCGTCGGTGGCGCCCATCAAGCGCATGAGCGGTCGGCGGAAGAAGCGGCTGATGCCCCAGTAAAGAACGTCATGGCGAAAGAGGGTCACAAGCCGGCTGCCGCGCTGGTTGGCCTGCGCTTGCGCCCCGCTGGACGCCGCGGCTACGCCACAAGAGACGAGGGTCAGCGACGACACTCGCCCGGGGTGCAGAGCGGCAAAGAGCAGGGCCGAGGGGCCGCCATGCGACAGCGCGAGCACTGCCACCCGCTCGATACCCAGCCGATCGAGCAGAGCGGCGTAGGCGTGGGCCTGCTCGTCGAACGTGGCGCCGGGCAGCGACGTCGATCGCAGGTAGCCAAAGCGCGAGGGGGCGATCCAGTGAAACGAGTCGTCGAGGACGGCGCGGACCATTAGCTCGCCCTGATCGTAGCCACCACCGCTGCCATGGATGACCAGCACCGCGGGACCGTGACCGCCCTGGCGGTACTCGATGTCGCCGTAGGGCGAGCCGATCACCGTGCTCTGCCCCTCGGTCCGGGCGTAGGCGCGCCGCATGTCGCGGCGATAGAGGGCAAAGCCCGCCGCGCCGACGAGAAACAGCCCGACCAATGTCCAGCGAAGAGTGCGTCTCATGGCTTGTTTTCCTTGTCGATGGCGCTTGCGTGTCGGAGAGGCGGCGGCGAGCTCGGCGGAGCGCGGCCGGCTTCCTGTCTGAAAGAAAACTGGAGCATAAAACAGTTTGTCTTGGAATATAAAGAATCAAATTAATTAACCACAGTGAGCCTTACAAATCATATCAAGCATTGAATCATGGACGACGACTTCCCCCTCCTTGGTTCAGCGAGACGGCCGGCTTGGGGGCGGGGACGCAGGTGCTGATCTCGGCGGCCGGCGACGGGGCGGCAGCGGCAGCGGCAGCGGCAGCCACGGGGGCGGGGACGGTGCCGCAGGTCTCGCCTGATAGACCACAGTCGACGCTGGTCAGCACGCCCTCGTAGCAGTAGCTGAGCACGCTGCCCTGGCACTGGCCCTGCACGGTCACGCTGCCGCAGGCGGCCCGCGAGGCGGGCGATGGACAGTCGCTGCAGCTGCCCGACTCACCGAGGCTGGGCTGGGTGCGGAAGGCCTCTTCGAGGATCAGGCCGCGGGTCTGCAGGAGCTGCGCTAGCTCGCGCCCGACGTAGCGAACATGCCAGGGCTCGGGGCGGTAGCCGGTCAGGCGCTGCTTGCCAGGGGGATAGCTGCGCGTAAAGCCGTGCTCAGCCGCGTGCTCGGCCAGCCAGGCGATGGCGGCGCCGGTCGGCAGCCGCAGATCGACGGTGGTGCCAAGCTGATGCTCGCTGTGCCCGGGGCGAGCGGCGCGGCCGATCTCCTTGATCGACGAAAACAGCCGCTCCTGCTCGCTGTACGAGCGGTAGGCCGACTCGATGCGCAGGGCATGACCGGCTGCGCGCGCCGCCTGGAGCAGGGCCCGCAGCGGCTCGACGATCGAGCGGGCGACCCGCAGCCGGCCGCGGGGATCGTCACCGCCGCTGGGATTGATGGCGAGCAGCTCGTCGCCGGGATCGAAGTCACAGCGGCTGGGGCAGCGGGCCGGGTTGACCCAGGGCAGGCGCAGCGCCGGCCAGCTCTGGCTTGGCGGCGACGCGGCGGCATCGCGGCCCGGCGACCCGCCGACCTCAGTCGGACCCGCGGCCGCTGCCGGGTCGAGCGGGGACGTGGGCTGGGGCTGCGCCTGACCCGAGGGAGCCGGCGCGACCGGAAGCGGCGTCGGCCGCGGGCTGGGAGGGGTCACACAGCTGGCCCCCCCGACCAGGCCCAGGAGCACGACCAGCCGAGCGCGCGGCCACACGGAGAGCGACGTTGCGGAGGCAGACATCGCGCCATCATGCCGCATCCGGCGGCCGCCGTCAGCGCGGCACTGCCCCGCCTACGCCATCCTCACCCCACGGCTGGGCAGCGGAGGGCTGTGCGCGGGAACGCTATCGGCAGGCGAAAATTGATATATATCCCGACTTACGTTGCTTTATTATTCAAGCGATAATTTCCGAGACAAATATCAAATCAACCACACATAAATCAACACAAACTCACTGTACATTCAGCCGCAGCCGCCCGACAAGCAGCGTATGGACGACTAGGACGCCGGGCTGCGAGATCACGGCCTGGGGCAGGACCTGGGCGATGTTGGCGCTCAGCGAGAGGCCGCGGCCACCCAGGGTGTTGGCGACCTGCTGCCAGCTTGCGCCCTGCAGCGCCAGCGTCCCCGAGAGCTGCTGCCGGGCATCGGCGAGCGGCTTGCTGACATCGAGGACCAGCTGCTCGCGCAGGCGGGCCGCCAGATCGCCCTCCCACAGCTGAGCCAAGGACAGCTTGAGGTTCTCGATGGCGGACTGACTCTCGGCGGCCAGCTTCAGATCGGGGACGCGCAGCAGCTGGACGCCGGCCTCCTCGCGCACCTCGGGCGTGCCCCACAGGTAGACGGCGCCGGTAAACGCGCCGACGACATCGAGCTTGAGCAGCAGCCGGCCCGAGGCATCGCCGACCGCCAGGCCAGTGACCAGGACCGCGGTGGCGCCGCTGCCCAGGCGCTTGCCGACGAGCTGCGGCCGCAGGCGAGCCTCGATCTGGCTTGTGGGCACCGCGACGGCGACCAGCAGGCGGAAGTCATCGCCGAGGCTGGCATCGCGGACGCTGACGCTGGGGGCGGGAGCGGCAGCAGCAGTGGGCGGACAGGGCCCGAGGCTGACCCGCGGCGCGACCTCGACGCCCAGCTTGAGCGCAATGACCCCGGCTCGCTCGGAAGGGGCCGGCGGCGCTAACACCAGCCCGCCGGGAGCCAGATCGAGGCAGGCCGGCTGCCCCGCCAGCGTCAGGCCGCGCGGCGTCGCGAGCTGGCGCAGGCCCTCCTGCACCGCCGGCCCCATGGGCAGGCGGTAGGCCGACAGCGCCCCTGACAGCCCCTGCGAGATCGGGTCGAGGATCGACGAGAACAGGCTGGGGGTCGGCACCGAGAGGCCGACGCACTGAATGCCACCGAGCGGCGACACCGCGACCTGGGCGTCGCGCAGCACCAGCGCTCCCTGCGCGTCGAGCGTCGGCCGCAGCCCGACGGTAAACGTCCCGCCAACCCCGCCCGCCTGGCAGCGCAGGAAGCCTGCCCCGATGCTGACATCGCCGGTCAGGGGCAGGCGCAGCGACAGTCCGGGGGGTGCGGCGACGATGCTGATCGGCTGCCGGCTCAGACGGAAGCCGACCTCTAGCATGCCCAGGCGCAGCTGCCCACCGCGACCCGGCGGCACGACGCGCCCGATGACCTGATCGATCTGCTGCTCCAGCGGGGCCAAAGACAGCGGCGCCTCGACGAACAGCACCGACTGCGGCGGCCGAATAGCCAGCAGGTTGGGCGGTACGTTCACGGTGTAGTCCGGGCGCCCCGTCACACAGCCGGCGCCGAGGAGCCCAGAGAGCCCCAGCCCCAGCCCCAACCCAAAGCCTCCGACCTGCTGCATTCCGCGACGGCGCAACCGCTGCATGTTCGACCCAAAGAGCATCTCGGCAGTGTATCAAACCTGTCGCCCACAAAAGCGGCCGGCGCGGCGCGGCAGCGGGGGGCTGGACGACGAAGCCGCGCTCACGCGAGGGCTCACACAAGGCCCGGCGGCTGCGATAAACTGACGGAGAATGAGTACCTCTGCCTCCTCTCCTCCTGCTCCTGCGGTAGCGACCAGCACACTGCCGATTGGCACCTCGACCAATGACCTGCCCAAGGGGGCGACCATCGGCCGCTATCTGGTCGTCAAGCGCCTGGGGGCCGGCGGCATGGGCGTGGTCTACGCCGCCTATGATCCTGAGCTCAACCGCAAGGTGGCGATCAAGCTCCTGCACGCCAGCACCGGCCGCGCCGCCGACAGCGAGGGCCGGGTCCGGCTGCAGCGCGAAGCCCAGGCCATGGCCCGCCTGTCGCACCCCAACGTCATCGCCGTCTACGACGTCGGAACCGCTTTCGAGCAGGTCTTTGTCGCCATGGAGTTCGCCGAGGGCGGCACGCTGACCGACTGGCTGGAGCGCGGCGGCCATAGCTGGGAAGCCATCCTCGAGATGTTCTATCAGGCCGGCTGTGGTCTGCAGGCCGCGCATGCCGCCGGGCTGGTGCATCGCGACTTCAAACCGGACAACTGCCTTTTGGGCAGCGATCTGCGGCCGCGCGTCGTCGATTTTGGCCTAGCCCGCGAGTTCAAGCAGAGCAGCCCGACGCCGCACCAGGTGCAGAGCGGAGCCAAGGGCGGCGATCGCCTGGCTGAGCTGCCGGCCGAGATCCGCCAGGCCATCGCCAGCAGTCAGACGCTGTCGAGCCCGATGACGCAGGCCGGCGCGATCATGGGCACGCCGCGCTACATGGCCCCCGAGCAGTTTAACGGCCAGCCGACCGACGCCCGCACCGACGTCTTTACGTTCTGCGTCGTGCTCTATGAGTCGCTGTACGGCATCCAGGCCTTCCCCGGCAACTCGCTCGGCGAGCTGGCGCTGTCGGTGCTGGAAGGCCGGCTGCAGCAGCCCAGCGATCGCAAGGGCGTGCCGAGCTTTGTTCACAAGGCGCTGCTGCGCGGACTGAGCCTCGATCCGGCGGCGCGGCCGCAGAGCATGCAGGAGCTGCTCGACATCATCTCGCCCGAGGCCCGGCGCAAGCGCCGCCTGGGCATCTATGGTGTGGTGGGTGGCGTCGCCCTGCTGCTCGTCGCGACTGGAGTCGCCTCAGCGCAGCAGCTGTATCTGGCCAATGCCAACCGCGCCTGCAGCCGCGCCGATTCCCTGATCGACAAGGCCTGGGGCAGCGTCAAAGCGCAGGCCGCGCAGGCGATGCTGGCGACCAAGGCGCCCTACGCCAAAGACGTCTGGGTGCGCGTCGACAACAACGTCGAAAAATACCTGCGAGACTGGCAGCAGGCTCGCCAAGATGCCTGTGATGCGACGTTTGCGCAGCGCCGCCAGCCGCGCGTGCACCTCAACCTGCGCATCAGCTGTCTCGACAATCAGCTGCAAGAGGTCACGGCCTTCGCTGAGCTCCTGCGCCACGCCGATGAAGAGATCCTCGACCGCGCCGCCGACGCCAGCAGTGACTTCAGCCTGCCGAGCTCCTGCGCGGATGCCATTGCGCTCAACGCGCAGGTGCCGGAGCAGCCGCAGGCGAGAAAGCGCGTCGAAGATCTGTACCGCGAGATCGGCGCGGTGCGCGTCATGACCCGCATGGGTCGCTACAGCCAAGCGCGTGAGCGCGCCCAGAGCCTGATCAAGCAGGCCGAGCAAGCCAGCTATCCGCCGGCCACCTCGCGCGCCCTGGCCCTGCTCGGCAACATCGACGCCAACGCGGCGGACTTTCCCAGCGCCGAGCGCAGCTTCTTTAGCGCCGCCGTCGCGGCCATCGAAGGCGGTGATCATCGCGCCGCCGCCCACGCCTACATGGAGCTTATGCGCTTGGTTGGTCGGCAGTTCCAGCAGTACGAGCTCGCCGATCGCTACCATCGCCTGGCCCTGGCCGAGTTTAGCCATCTGCGCAGCGGCCGCATGCGCGACACGCTCGAAGGCAACCTGCTGTACTACGCTTGCCAGGTCGACACCGCGCGCGGTGAGCTGGCCCGCGCCGAGAAGAACTGCCTGCAGGGCATCAAGATGCACGAGCAGCTCTATGGCCATGAGCGCACCGCCCACTGGCTGCTGTCGAGCCTGGCCAATGTCTATCGCCGCCAGGGCCGCTACGACGAAGCGTTCGCGCTGCTGCGCCAGACCCTCAACGGGCTGGAGAAGTCCTCCGGGCCTGAGCATCCGCGCACCGCTTCGGCGCTGGCCAGCCTGGGCAACCTGTTCGCCGCGCAGGGCAAGTATCCCGAGGCGGTCGACTACACGCAGCGGGCGCTCGCCATCTATCGCAAGACGTTTGGCGAAAACTCGCCGCGGCTGTACGAGTCGCAGAGCCTGCTCGCGCGCTGGGCCATCAAGCAGGGGCAGCTAGAGCCGGCGCTGGTCTTCGCCCGTCAGGCCTTTGATGCGGTGCGCAGCGGTAAGGATGCCGCCCGGCAAGCCGAGAGCCATCGCCTGGTCGGCGAGGTGCTGTATCGCCAAGGGCGCTTTGAAGACGCGCTGACCATGCACCAGGCCGGCTTGGATCTGTGCGACAAGAAGCGCTGCGATCCCAGCCTGCCGGCTCTGCTCGCCGCCACCGCCGACGATCTGCGCGAGCTAGGCCGCGGCAAAGAGGCGCTGCCACTGGCCGAGCAGGCCGAGCGCCTGCTACCGGCCACCGCCGATCGCGAGATCGCCGCCAACATTCACTTCACGCTGGCCCGCACGCTGTGGCTGGCTGGCAAGAAGACCGAGCGACCGCGAGCCCGCACCCTGGCCGAGCAGGCTCGCAAGCTGTATCGCGAGATCGGCAAGCTGGCCAAGACCGAGCTCACCGAGGTCGAGGCCTGGCAGGCCAAGAACCGCTGATGGCCGAGACCAGCAACATCGGCCGCGTGCTCAAGGGCTCGTACCGCATCACCGCCGTCCTCGGCGAGGGCGGCATGGGCGTGGTCTATCGCGGCGAGCACCTGAGCCTGCCGCGCCAGGTGGCGATCAAGACGCTTTTGCCCAAAGCGATTGCTTCCAGCGAGAGCCGCGAGCGCTTCGAGCGCGAGGCCGCCATCGCCGCCCGCCTAAACCACCCCGGGGTCACCCAGGTCTACGACTACGGCATCGACGGCGAGCTGCCCTTTCTGATCATGGAGCTGATCGAGGGGCAGAGCCTGGCTGAGGTGCTGGAAAAAGAGGGACCGCTGCCCCCGGCCCGCGCCCTGTCGATTGCCCGCCAGCTGTTCGCCGTCCTCGCCGAAGCGCACCGCCTGCAGCTTGTGCACCGCGATGTGAAGCCCGACAACCTCCGCCTGCTGCGTTACAGCCCAGAGACGCCGCCGGTGGTCAAGGTGCTGGACTTCGGCATCGCCAAGCAGATGGGCACCGAGCAGGCCAAGCTGACCGCGACCGGGGCCGTGCTCGGCACGCCGCTATACATCGCGCCCGAGCAGGCGATGGGCGAAAAGATCGATGGCCGGGCCGATCAGTACTCGGCCGCCGCGACGCTGTACGAGATGCTGGCCGGACGGCCGCCGATCGTCGGCACCTCGCTGGCGAGCATCCTTTACAACCAGGTCGCGCGCGAGCCGCCGCCCCTGCCCAGCACCGTCCCCGAGTCGCTGCGCAAGGTGGTCATGCGCATGCTGCGCAAGGATCCGGCCGAGCGCTATCAAGACGAGGCCGAGCTAGATCGCGCGCTCGCCGCCTGTGAGCGCGACTGCGCCCGCGCCCAGACCGCGCCGCGGCCGACCGCTGAGTCGCTGACCATGGCCCCGCTGCCGCCGGCGAGCCGGCCACAGGCCAAGCCAGACCCCCGCCGACTGCTGTGGCTAGGCGGCGCGGTCCTGCTGGGACTGCTCGTGGTGGGCGGGGTGGCCCTGCTGGCCCCTGCCCGACCGCGGACGACGGTGGCCCGCGGGGGCGAGGGCCGACCTGCCGTCCCCCCTGTGGCCGCACCGGCCCCCCCACCAGCGTCGCCGTCCCCGCCAGTCACGAGCCCGACGGCAGCCGCCGAAAGCGGCATCACAGAGCCCGGCGCAGCCGAAGCCAAGAGCGGCAATGAGCCCGGCAAGAAGCCCAAGAAACGCGGCAGTAAGCGCAAGGGCGATAGCACCTATGAAGTTGAAGTTATTCGCTAATTTTTTCTTTATTGCGATATTTATCGCAATATCGAGCGCCGCCGCCTGGGCCGACCCAGCGCCCGAGGTCGAGCCGCCGCCGGCCGGCTATGGCGACGCCAGCCGCAGCCCAGCCAAGAGCTCGCTGCTGGCTTCGCTTGACTCGCCGCTGCCCAGCCGCGACGCCGCCGACCGCCAAGCGCAGTTCCGTCGCCTGGTCGAGCGCGCCCTGGCCAGCTTCCGCCAGGGCGACTATGCCAGCACCGCCCGCAGCTACGTCGACGCCTATCGCGTGCAGCCCGAGCCCCTGCTGCTGTTCAACGCCGCCCAGGCCCTGCGCAAAGGCGAGGCCTTTGACGATGCGCTGGCCTTGTACCAGCGCTTTATCGCCGCCGCCCCCAAGTCGCCGATGGTGCCCGAGGCGCAGGCCAACAGCGCCTCGGTCCGCGCCAGCCTCGACGTGCAGCGCATCCAGAGCCAGCTCGGGGTCGCCGAACAGGAAGCGATTCGGCGACGACAAGAAGCCGAGCGCCTGGCCCGCGACAACGCAGAAAAGACGCAGCAGAACCAAGAGCTCTTGCTGCAGGTCAAAGAGGGGCGACCGCTGCACAAGCGGCCCTGGTTCTGGGTGGTGCTCGGCGGCAGCGTCGTCGCCGTAGCCGGCCTAGCGGTCGGCCTGGGCGTTGCCCTGTCGCCCAAGGCCCCCGACGGCAGCCTCGGCAATGTCGCGGTCGGCTTTGCCGGCAACTAACTTGGTTTAGGAG
>CAZVMD010000149.1:0-16670 GCA_964628555.1 uncultured Myxococcales bacterium
CAGGGCAGGATGAGCCGAGGCAGCACGCATAGCGGCTCCTATGTTAACAGGGGCAGCGCGAGGGGAGAGCGGAGGGGGCTAGGCAGAGCAGGGGATGGCGGGCGACGAGCCCCGGGGATGGGGGGGCGGCGCCGCGCTAGACGCGGGGCAGGCTAGGTGTTGGGAGCGCGGGTGCGCTTGGTCTTGGGCTGACCCATCTCGCTCGAGCCCGGCGGCGAGTAGTCGACCCAGCGATAGCTTGGCTCGGGCCGCACATCGACGTGGATGAAGCCGGCGTGCGGATAGATGCCAATGCCCATGCCGCCGGTGTCCAAGCTCTCGACGAAGTTCTTGAGGACGCCGTCGGCGAGGCCCTGGATGGTGAAGTCGGCCGCGCTGCCCACGTAGTGATAGCTGGTGGTGCGTCGCTGGTTGCGAAATCCCGAGACCAGGGAGATGGGCTTCTTGAAGCGGTCGTAGACGTGCGACAGCACTTCAAAGATGTGCGGATCGATCGACTTTTCCGTCTCGGTGCGCCGGCAGCGCCACAGATGGTTGAGCTGATCGAGCGCTTCTTCGTTGTAGGTGCCGTCCGGGTTGTAGATGTTCACCGAGATATGCGCCCCAGGCTCGTTGAGCGAGAAGATCTCAATTTTGCCCGATGGACGCTTGACCGGCTGAACGCGGAGCTTGGACTCGGGAACAGCCCAGCCATTGAAGACCTGACGGGGGGGGTGCTTCTTGGTGGTTTTGCTGGGCTTGCTCGCACCCGCTTGGGCCGAATGGGAGGGCTCAGCGCTTGCTACCGACACGCTGATGCCGAGCCATGCTCCCAGCACCAGGGCGGTTAGTCTGCTGTGCGGTTTCACGATCCTCTAGCCTCCTACTGCTACTAGATGTCCCAGCGCCGCAACGCTGGGGCCTCGCCAAGACCTCTTATGAGGTCACTATTCAGAGCGTGAGCGACGCGGGCTAACAGGTTTCCGGCCGCTCGTGTTCAGGCTAAGCCACTCGATCCAAGCTAGGAATCAAAGAACAACCGGTAAGGCAACTCTCACCGTAGCCGGCTGCTGTGACGTGGGTCAAGGAGAAATCGAAGCGGCGGGCGCTTTTATTCCTCGATGATGTCTTGCGGCCTACCTTGCCATGACTGACGCGACATCGTCGACAAGGGAGACTGCGTGCGGGGTCAGAGTCGTAGGGAGGCTGCTGCCGCGACGACATCGAGGAGGCAGCGCAGCGTCGACGTTGCGTGGCTTCAATCGATCGGTAGCGGCGCCGGTGCGCTTTCGGCCATGACCGGCAGATGCTCTAGCTCAATCGAGAGGCGCTGCGCGAAGTCGAAGATTCGCTCATCGCGATAGAACTCACCGTAGACGATCCGGCTCAGGCCAGCGTTGGCGATCGACTTGAAGCACGACCAACAGGGCGACGCAGTGACATAGACCGTACCGCCGTTGATCGCGACCCCATTTTTCGCCGCGTGAATGATCGCGTTCTGCTCGGCGTGGATGGTCGCGACGCAGTGGCCGGCTTCCATCATGTGACCGATCTCGTCACAGTGCGGCAGTCCGCGCAGCGAGCCGTTGTAGCCCGTGGACAGGATCGTCCGATCACGGACGATCACTGCACCTACATTCTTGCGACTGCAGGTCGAGCGCGACGAGACGACGCGCGCAATATCCATAAAGTAGCGATCCCAGGAGACGCGCTGCATGGGGAAGGCCTAAGGCGGGCTCGGTGGCCGCAGCGGGGGGAAGAGCGGCTACTCGACGTCCGCGCCGTCTTGTGGAGCCGCCTGCAGTGGGGCTGGCGCGGCGGCCGCTGGGGCTCCAGCTAGTGGCGCAGCACCGGTCGGCGGCTTGACGATCACCGTGGGGCCGGGGGCCGGCAGCGGCGTCAGGGGACGCTTGGGCTGTCCCGACTTCGGACCGATGATCATCAGCATCCGGCGCCCTTCCATCATTGGCGCCTGCTCGACCTGAGCCACGTCCGAGAGCGCCTCGACCACGCGCTTGAGCACCTGCTGCCCGACCTCGGGGTGGACGATCTCGCGACCGCGGAACTGGATGACCAGCTTCGCCTTGTTGCCGTCCTGCAAGAACTCGCGGATGTGCTTCACCTTAAAGTCAAAGTCGTGCTCGTCCGTCTTGGGACGGAACTTCATCTCTTTGACTTCGATCACCGTCCGCTTGGCCCGCTCCTCGCGCTCCTTCTTGGCCATCTCGTACTTGAAGCGGCCGTAGTCCATGATCTTGCACACCGGCGGCACGGCCTTGGGCGAGATCTCGACGAGGTCGAGGCCCTCATCGCGCGCCATGCGCAGGGCCTCCGGCGTGTCTAGGATTCCCACCTGGGTGCCATCGGGACCGATGACGCGGACGCGGGGGATGCGGATGCGGTGGTTGACTCGATACTGCTCGGCAGGGGCTGGGCGGCTGTCGGTTCGAATGGGACTTTCTCCTGTGACCGGTTCGTGACTCTATTAATTAAGTCTGCTTTTCATACCGCGGTCGGGTCGCCGGTGCAATACCCTTATCGGATGTCCCCCAAGGCCTTCAGAGATCCGTCCGCTGCTATTGGGGGTGGGGGCGAGCCGGGGGGGCGGCGAGAGAGGCGAGCTAGCCGAGCGCCGTCCCAGCTTGCTTCACGAGCCGCCAAGGCAGGACTGCCAGCTGGTGGGCCGTCGTCGCGTCCGGCTCGGAAGCAGCCAGGGGACGGGATGCCGATCACGGCGGGCCAGGTGGCGCTGTTCCTGATCCTGGCGACGGCGGTTGCGATCCTAACGGCTCAGCTTGTGGGGCCTCGGCTAGCGGTCGTTGCGATCCCGGCAAAGAGTGCCGAGGTGGCGGTTCCTAGAAGTGGCCGTGTGGGCCGAGCGCGCTCGAGTGCGACAGCGGCACGGACTGGGCCGGCTGTCGCAGCTGCCGACCTTGCTGGAGCGTCGGCGCGGGGCGATGCCGCAGCCCCCAGTGTGGCGGCGCCGGCAACGGCTGCACGCGATGAGCGCTTGGCCACGCCAGCCAGCGGCTCACCGCGCCCAGACACCGCACTGTCTGATGTCAGCTTTGTTGCTGAAGCGCATGGTCCGCAGGTGCGGGCTTGCTACGATCGTGTCTTTCGTCACGACCCCGCCGCTCCGACCGGGCGCATCGAGCTGTCGTTTGCTGTCGTCGCAGTCGGCGAGTTTGGTCGCGCGGTCGAGATCCAGAGCGAGCTGAACCTGCTGGGTAGCCCGATCGTCGAGCACTGCCTCATTGAGCTCGTGTCGGAGTGGGCCTTCCCACGTCCGCGCCCCCAGCCGGACGGCCTGCCGCCGCCGCGCCTGCGCTATCCGTTTGTCTTTACCGCCGCGCCCTAGGTCCGGCGCTGGGTGTCAACCTAGCGGCGCAGGCCGCGCCAGATTCATGGCCAAGGCAGGGGGGTTTGTGTTATTTCGGCGCGTCCATGTCTGTGAGTATCTATCGATACGCCGATGCCACCATGCCGACGGTGCATGGGCCTCTGCGAGCGATTGTCTATCGTCCTAAGCGCGAGGCCGGCGGGCTGGCGAGCGCTGCCGCGGCAGGGAGCATCGTGCCGGCCCAAGATGAGCACCTGGCGATCGTCGCCGGCGAGCTGCACGGCGGCACCGATGTCCTATGTCGCGTGCACTCCGAGTGCTGGACCGGCGAGACGCTGGGCTCGCTCAAGTGCGACTGTCGTCAGCAGCTCGATGCCGCGCTCTCCGCCATCACCGCAGCGGGCCGTGGCGTCGTGGTGTATCTGCGACAGGAAGGTCGCGGCATTGGCCTGGGCAACAAGCTCCGCGCCTATGCGCTGCAGAGCGCCGGCATCGACACGGTCGAGGCCAACGAGGCGCTGGGCTTCGCCGCCGACCTGCGCAGCTATGAGCTAGCGGCCGCCATCCTCGCCGATCTGGGGGTGCGCTCGGTGGCGCTGCTGACCAACAACCCCGATAAGCTGCGTGAGCTGGCGGCGGCTGGCATCGAAGTAACACGGCGAGTGCCGCACTGGGTTACGGAAAACAAACACAACCAGGACTATCTGGCGGTCAAGCGCGAGAAGCTTGGCCACGCTAGATAAGCTGGGGACCTCCCGAACGAGGGGAAGCGAGGAACGGATGGCGAGTCAGACTCCGACGGTGGAGGCGGTGCGCGCGGCGCTTAAGGACGTGATCGAGCCGGTGCTCGGACGCGACGTCGTGTCGCTGGGTATGACCAAGAAGATCGATATCGATGGGGGTGTGGTGTACATCACCATCGAGCTGCCGACCCCGCTGTACCGTGACCGGGCCGGGCTTGAGCGCGCCGTCGAGACCGCGGCGAAGACCGCGCCGGGGGCCAAAGACGTCCGCGTGCTGTCGACGGTGACTGTGCCCTTGGGCACGCGAGGGGCGGCCACGCGGCTGCCAGGTGTCAAAAACGTCATCGCGGTGGCGGCAGGCAAAGGCGGGGTCGGCAAGTCGACCGTCGCCACCAACCTGGCGCTGGCCATGCGGCAGCAGGGGGCGCGGGTCGGTCTGCTCGATGCCGACATCTATGGTCCGTCGGTACCCACCATGCTGGGCGAGGCTGAGTCGCCACCCAGCACGGCGAGCAAGGGTCGCATCGGTCCGGCCGTGTACTTCGGCATGCCGGTGATCTCGGTCGGCTTCTTTACCGAGCGCGATAACGCCGTGGTCTGGCGTGGCCCGATGATCCACAAGCTCCTGCAGCAGTTCCTAGAAGACGTTGACTGGGGAGAGCTCGACTATCTGGTCGTCGATCTGCCACCTGGCACCGGGGATGCGCAGCTCTCGCTCTCGCAGCTGATCCCGATCACCGGCGCGGTCATTGTCTCGACGCCGCAGGAAGTGGCGCTGATCGACGTCGAAAAAGCGGTGTCGATGTTCAAGAAAGTCGAGGTGCCGATCCTCGGCATCATCGAGAACATGTCCTACTACGTCTGCCCGAACTGCGGTCATCACGACGAGATCTTCTCGCGCGGCGGCGGTCAGCAGCTGGCGCAGACCCTGAAGGTGGACTTTTTGGGCGAGATTCCGCTCGATACCCGCGTGCGCTACGGCGGCGACATCGGTCGCCCGATCGTCATCGGTGCGCCCGATAGTGAGCATGCTCGGCTGTTTATGGCGGCCGGTCAGCGCGTCGCTGAGTCAGTGATGAAGCTGGTGATGTCGGGGCCGCGGCGCCCCGCCGGTTTGGTGCAGATCAAGTAACCCGCAAAAGAGAGCGAGGCGACCATGCAGCCCGGGACAGCGAACGGCCCCGCCGCGGTGAGCGAGCAGCGCAAGACGACGTGTAATCGCGACTGCCCGGATGCCTGCTCGATCGTCGCAACGGTGCAGGACGGACGGATCACCGAGCTGCGCGGCGATCCCGAGCACCCGATCACGCAGGGCTTTCTCTGCTATCGCACCAGCCACTTCCTGCAGCAGCAGTACTCGCCGACCCGCCTGACGCAGCCGCTGCTGCGCAGTCCCGAAAGTGGACGGCTGGAGCCGGTGTCCTGGGAGCGTGCCCTCGATGTCGCGGCCGAGACGCTCTGCCGCATTCGCGCTGAGTCAGGGCCGGCGGCCATCTTCCACTATCGCTCGGGCGGCACGCTGGGCATGGTGCCCAAGGTCGTCGATCTGTTCTTCGAGCACTTCGGGCCGGTGACGGTCAAGCGCGGCGACATCTGCTCAGGGGCGGGCGACTACGCGCAGGAGGTCGACTTCGGCATCGAGGACTCCAGCGATGTCTTCGATCTGCTGAACGCCAAGTCGATCCTGCTGTGGGGCAAAAACGTCTGGGTGTCGAGCCCGCACATGATCCCGATCCTGCGGGCGGCCCGCGAGCGCGGTGCGCGGCTGACGCTGATCGATCCAGTCTGGCATCGCACCGCGACGCTGTGTGAGCGCCACATTGCCGTCCGCCCCGGCGGCGACTTCGGCCTGGCGATGGCCGTGGCTCGGCACCTCTACGAAGCGGGCAAGTGGGTCAAAAACGCCGCCAGCTTCTGCGATCACCTCGGCGAGTTCACCGCCCTCTGCCACGCCAAGACCGTCGCTGAGTGGGCGGTAGAGGCCGACGTCAGCCTGGCCGAAGTCGAGCATCTGGCAGCGGCCTTGTCGGAGGCCTCTCCTTCTACCATCCTCGTCGGCTGGGGTATGGGGCGGCGGGGCAACGGCGTGGCCATCGTGCGCGCGCTGGATGCGCTGGGAGCCATAAGCGGCAACCTCGGCGTGCCCGGCGGCGGCGTGTCGTTTTACTTCAAGCGGCGGGGCGCCTTTGACACCTCGTTCTGTCGCGGCAGCGCGGCCCGTACGGTCTGCGAGCCGCTGTTTGGTCAGGACATCTTGGCCGCCAGCGATCCGCCGATCCGCGCGGTCTGGATCACCGCCGGCAACCCGGTGGTGATGCTGCCCGACTCGCACACCTCGGTGCAGGCGCTCAAGAGCCGCGAGTTTGTCGTCGTCGTCGATAGCTGGCTGTCGGATACCGCCGAGCTGGCGACGCTGGTCCTGCCCTGCAACACGCTGCTCGAAGCCGATGACGTGCTGGGGGCCTATGGGCATCACTATCTGGGGGTGGCGCGTCCGGTGGTGTCACCGCCGCCCGAGGTCAGGAGCGATCTTGAGATCATCCAGGGCCTGGCGAGCCGCGTGGGTCTTTCCGATGTCGTGGCCGGCAGTGCCCGCGACTGGCAGGAAAAGATGGTGGCGCCCAAGCTGCATCCGCACGGCGTGACGCTTTCGAGCATCGAAGCGGGGCCGCTGCGCAACCCGCTCGCGCCCCAGGTCATCTTTGCTGCCGTACCGGATGAGACGGTGGCTGGCGGCGGCGCGCTTCGTCCCACCGGCTTTGCCACCCCCTCGGGACGGGTCAACCTGATCGCGGATCCCAAGCTAGCGACGGCAGCCGCACCGCCCACGCTGTCCGCCGAGTACCCGCTGCTGTTGCTGTCGTTATCCACCGAGAAGTCACAGTCTTCGCAGTGGCCGGTCATCCCGCCGGGCCCGGCCGTGCTGACCCTGCACCCCGAGGTGGCCGCCGCGCAGGGCCTGGCCGAAGGCGCTCTGGCAAGGCTCGAGTCGCGGCTGGGGGCGATGACCGTGCGGCTGCAGCTGGACCCACGTCAGCGACGGGATGTCGCGCTGCTACCCAAGGGCGGTCACCTGCGCGATGGCCGCTGTCCCAATGCGCTGATCGCCGCCAAGCTGACCGATGCCGGTGAAGGCGGCGCCCTGTATGACGAGCCGGTGCGGCTGCGTCCGCTGTCGTCCGATCTCCCCTCTGCCACGGGCCACTTGCCATGAGTGATTTTCAGGACCAACTAGGTCAGCTGCTGCCGTCGGTAAACGCCGGCCTGAACAGCCTGTCCGCGATCTGCCTGCTAGCCGGTCGTTACTTCATCGCGCACAAGCAGATCACCGCGCATCGCCGGGCCATGCTCACGGCCTGCGCGGTGTCGGCGCTGTTTCTGGTCTGTTACCTCATTCGCGTCGCACTCACCGGCACGCATCGCTTTCCTGGCGAGGGCCTGTGGCGCATCGTCTACTTGGCGATTCTGTCGTCGCACATGCTGCTGGCGATGGTGGTGCCGGTGGTCGCGCTGCGCGCCGTACAGCTAGCCTGGCAGAGCCGCATCGAGGCCCACCGCCGCATCGTCCGCTACGCCTACCCGATCTGGCTGTACGTCTCGGTCACCGGCGTCATCGTCTACGCCATGCTCTATCACTGGCCGCGCTAGGCTACTCGGCGTCGGGACCGTTGCGCAGGGTCTCGGCGACGATCTCGACCAGGTTGAAGTGATAGATCACCAGGAAGCAGATCGCCGCCACCGCGCATGCGCGCAGCGCCAGGCCGAGCAGCAGTCGCGACAGCGAGCGGGGCGCACCGGTGGGGGCGGTCAGGGTCAGCTCTTGCGCGGCCGCGGCGCCCAGCCAGGCGACGGCCGTTCCCGCTAGGCCGAGCACGGCGATCGGCAGCGCCAGCGCTCCGCCTTGCGCCCACAGCGCGACGGCGGCCAGAAAGATCGACAGCGGCGCGTAGTACCAGACCTCAAACGGCGGCGGCCACAGGCGGCGACGGCCGCGCAGGGCTGCGAGCGTCGCGGCGGCGGCGAGAAACAGCCAGGCTGCAGTCGCTAGGCGCAGACGCAGCGTCGCTGCCTGGCAGGCCCGCAGACCCTCAGTCTGGATCAGCGGCCACGGCGCCTCGGGAAACGCGTGCAGCGCTTCATAGTGGCTGCGCGCCGTGCCGATGCGTCGGGCGCGCAGCGCTGCCTCGGCCTGCGCGCGATGCCCCTGCGCCGACCACAGGCTGCGTGGGAAGCGCTGGTGCAGCTCGGCGAAGTTTCGCTGCGCGGTCGCTTCATCGCCAAGTCGCAGCGAGGTATCGGCAACCAGAAACAGCGCCTGATCGGCCAGGGCGAACTGCGGGCTCTCGGCCAGCAGGGTCAAAAGACGCGCCCGTCGCTCGGCGCTGGCTTCGCCGGTCGAGCGCAGGATCTGCTGAAACGTGACGAGCGCTGTCGCCCCACTGCGCAGGGCAGTGTCGAGCTGCAGCAGCCGCTGATTGCTGCGCCGGAGCAGCCGACTCTGCGGATAGCGACTGACCAGGGCGCGATAGCAGCGGCGGGCTGCCTCGGGATCTCCGAGGTGCTCTTCGTAGAGCTGTCCCGCCTCGAACAGCGCCTCGGGGGCCAGCTCGCTGCCTGGCTCGTCCTTGGCCAGCTCTTCGAGCTCCTTGGCGGCCTGTCGCTGCGCCTCGGAGTCGGGGCTGCCAATCCGTCGCAGCGCTGCCTCGAAGCGGATCGAGACGCGCTCTTTGGCTGGCATCGCCGACCCTGTCCGGCGCTGGCCCGGCGAGCCCGCGTCTACTTCGCCGGCCGGCTCGTCTTCGCTTGGGCTGTCATCGTCATCGGGCAGTGTGCCAGCCAGCGGCTGCTGCGGCACGGCCGGGGCCAGGCGGGGTCCTCCCAGAACAACCAGGAGCAACAACCACCGGCCAGCCGCCTTCATGCTCGCTGCGCCCTAGTTGATCGCCGTCGGTAGTGCCAGCACGAACGGCGAGATGGTGGCGTCAAAGCCAGTGCCGTCGGGCCGCACCATCTGATAGGTGCCGTGCATGGTGCCGAACTCGGTGCGCAGCACGCACTGGCTCTGGTAGCTAAACGTCTGGCCAGGCGCGAGCACCGGGGTCTCGCCGACCACACCGGGTCCACGCACCTCTTCGACGTGCTCGTTGCCGTCGGTGATGATCCAGTGCCGGCTGAGCAGCTGCGCCGTCTCGCTGCCGACGTTGGTGATGGTGATGGTGTAGATGAAGAAGAACAGCTTGGCCGCTGGCTGCGAGCGCTCAGGCGCATAGCGAGCGCGGGCGGTGATGCGAATGCCGTGGGTTGTGGTGTCAGACATGGCGGGGCTGCGGTAGCGGGATATTACAGGCAGCCCGGGCAGAACAGAAGCGGAGCTTGTGCGGCTTAGATCGTGGCGAAGCTCGCGTCGCTGATGTCGAGCGCGCTGCGGTCGGCGAGGTTGAGCAGGTCCGCCTTGTCGGCGACACCGGGCAGGACGTTGCCGGCAAAGTACAGCGCCACGTGGTGCTTGCCGAGATAGAAGGCGTGGTCAGCGTGGCCTTCCGGCAGCGCCGCCCGCTTGCTCTCGCCGAGGATGGCCTGCTCCAGCAGCAGCCAGCCAATCGTCGTTTCGGCCAACATTTCCAAGAATCGTGTTGAGAAAAGCGGCACCATCTCGAGCTGGCCGGAGAAGAACCACGACATCAGCTTCATGGTCGCTGCCTGCAGCGCTGCCGAGGCCTTGGCAAGCTGAGCCACCGCCGGACCGTAGACCTTGTGGTCCTTGTGCTTGTCGATAAAGTCGCTCACGTCTTTTTGGAAGGCCTGGGCGAAGGCGCCGTTCTGCATCGACAGCTTGCGGCCGATCAGGTCCATGGCCTGAATGTGGTTCGTGCCTTCGTAGATCGAGAACACCTTGCTGTCGCGGCAGTACTGCTCGATGCCGTAGTCGGCGGTGTAGCCCACGCCGCCTAGGGTCTGGATGGCGGTCTCACAGATGCGGAAGGCCTGGTCCGAGCCGTAGGCCTTGACCACCGGCGTCAGGAGCTCAATCTGCCCGAGGTGATAGTTGGCGTCGCCGACGCCGTCGGTGGTCGCGATGTCGTAGCGATCGCGGTGCGCGGCGAGCTTGCACAGCAGGGCGCGGATGCCTTCGACGCGCGCCTTCATATCGAGCAGCATGCGGCGGACATCGGCATGCTCGATGATCGGCACGCGCGGCGCGGTGGGATCTTTGAAGTGCTTGACCGAGGGGCCCTGCTTACGCTCGCGCGCATAACGCAGCGCGTTGAGGTAGGCCACAGAGGCCACACCCAGTGACTGCAGGCCGACAGCAATGCGGGCGGCGTTCATCAGCAGGAACATCTGTCGCATGCCCTGGCCTTCGCCGGCCGGTCCGCCGACAAGCTCGCCGAGACAGGCGCCATTTTCGCCGTAGTTCATGACGCAGGTGGCGCTGCCGTTGAGGCCCATCTTGTGCTCGATGCGGCCGACTGAGACATCGTTGAGGTCGGTCAGCTTGCCGTCGGCGTCGAAGCGGTGCTTCGGCACGATGAACAGCGACAGGCCCTTGGTGCCGGCCGGCGCGCTCTCGGTGCGGGCCAGGACCAGGTGGATGATGTTTTCCGCCAGGTCGTGATCGCCGCCCGAGATGAAGATCTTGGTGCCGCTGATCAGGTACTTGCCGTCGGGCTGCTTGACCGCTTTGGTGCGCGCCGAGCCGACGTCGGAGCCGGCGTGCGGCTCGGTCAGGCACATCGTGCCGCCCCACTGCCCGCTGTACATGCGGTGCAGGAACATTTCCTTCTGCTCGGCGGTGCCAAACTGCTCGATGACCTCGGCCGCGCCCATCGCCAAGCCGGGATACATGTTGAAGGCGACGTTGCCGCTGCACAGGAACTCTTCGACGGCCGCCGCCAAGAGCTTGGGGGCGCCCATGCCGCCGTACTCGGTGCTGGTCGACGTCGTGCGCAGGCCGGCCTCGAAGATCTTGGCCCAGGCATCTTTGAAGCCGGGGGGCGTCTGCACGGCGCCATTTTCCAGCTTGCAGCCCACTTGATCACCGACGCTGTTCAGCGGTCCAAGGACCTCGCTGGCGAACTTGTGCGCCTCCTTGAGCACCATCTGGGCGCCGCTGTCGTCGAAGCTCTTGCTGTAAAGCTTCGACTGCAAGAGCTCGGCGAGGCCGAACTGTTCAAAGAGGACAAACTGGATCTCACGGAGATCGGCCACAAAGAAGTTCTGGTTCTGCGACATCGGCTTGTTCCTTGCTGGCTTTTAGGGGCGAGGGGCTGCGCCGGCTGGCGCAACTAGATACTGCAACTATCTAGTCAGATGCCGCAGCGCGTTGTCAACGCTGCAGTCAGTTCGCGGTCAGCCAGCCCCCGGCGTGGCGGTCAGTCGAATGCCCGGCTGCGAAAAATGGATCGGGGAGAGCGCTGCAGTACCATGGCGCCGTGCTGCGCCCGCGTCCTTTTTTTGTGCTGCTCTTCGCCCTTCCGCTGCTGTCCCCTGCGCTCGGTCTGCATGACGCACGTGGCCAAGCCAGCCCCGTCGCTGCTGCACCTGCGGCGGTGGCACCTGCGGTGGCCGCTCCGGCGCCAGCTGCGGCCAAGCCAGCGGCGGTGGCCAAAGAGGGCGCTGCCCCGGCCGCCAAGCCAGGACCGGCGGCGGTCGGCAAGGCGGCGACCAAGCCCGGGCCGAAAAAGCCAAGCCCGCCCCCCGAGCCGAGCGCCTATGAGGTGCTGTTCACCTTCGATGATGGGCCGCGCATAGATACGACGCCCAAGGTGCTCGACACGCTGGATCAGCACAGCGTCAAAGCGGTGTTCTTCGTCAACGGCATCCGGTTTTTGGGCAAAGGCAAGGGGCCGGACAAGGCGCGCGAGCTGCTGCGCGAGACGGTGCGCCGCGGTCACATCATCGGCAATCACACCGTCCACCACCCCTTTCTGTGCGGCAAGCGCGGGCCGACCATCGCCGAGCGCGAGATCACCGAGAACGCCAGCCTGATTGCCGAAGCGATCGGCAAGCCGCCCGAGCTGTTCCGCACGCCGTTCGGCTCGCGCTGCGCCAGCTTATCGGCGACACTAAAAAAGCTGAACATTCACCCGATTGGCTGGGACGTGGACCCGCAGGACTGGAAGTTGCAGGACGCCGACCGCATCTACGAGTTCATGACCAACGCCCTGCGCAGCCTGCGCCGCCCGCGCTCGATCCTCCTGTTTCACGATATTCACCAGGCCACCGTCGATATGCTGCCGCGCTTGCTGAAGTGGATCGGCGATGAAAACGCGCTGCGCGTCGCCGCCAAGCGACCGCCGATTCGCATCATCGACTACAGCTATCTGCTGGCCACGCAGCCCCCCGGGGCGGCGGCACCGTCGGGGCCGGGATAACATGCGGCTCCGCGCGACCATACGGGCAGGGCGCATCGAGATCAGCGCCGCCGACACCGCGATCGCCGGTGGGTTCGCGCTTCACCTCGACTTTACGCAGGCAGGCCAGCGCCAGCAGCGGACCTTCACCGAGCTACGCCAGGTCGGGGATGCGCAGCGCTGGCAGAGCGATGAGGTCGCTGGGCTGGCGCTGTCGCTCTCGCTGCGCAGCGATGAGGCGGGGGTCGAGATCGGCGTCAGCCTGCAGGCGCTCTCGGATAAGCTGGCGCTGCACGCGCTGCAGCTTACGGCCGAGCTGCCGTCGGGCAGCTTCCTGCACGGGCTGGGGCAAGAGCCGGACTTTCGCGTGTTTCTCGCCGGCTATAACTCGTTTTCACCCGCCCTCTGCCGCGATAGCCGCGAGCGCTTCCGCTGGCCGCGCGTGGCTGCTGCGGCGACGTTCAATCAGTACGCCGAGTCGGTCTATTTCGGTCGCGAGGAGTTCCTGTCGACCCCGTGGTACGCGACGTTTAGCCGCGCCGAGCCCGCTCAGACGCTGCTCTGCGGCTGGCTGGCGGCCCGGGTCGGGCTCGGCGAGATCGCGCTGCGTCGTAGCCCGCAGCCCGCCCTGCAGGCCCGCCTGTCCTTCGGCGGCAAGACGCTGAGCGCCGGCCAGAGCCTTGACTGTGAGCCGCTGCGCATCGCGCTGTCTGAGCCCGGGGCAGGGGAGGCGCTGCTGGCCCAGTACGTCGACGAAGTCGCGCGACAGATGCAGGCGCGGCGCTATGAGGGGGCCGCTCCCTCGGGCTGGTGCTCCTGGTACTACTACTACACACGCATTGCCGAGGAGCCGCTGCGTCGCAATGTCTCGGCGCTGCAGTCCGAGCGAGCCAGCCTGCCCCTGCGCTACGTGCAGCTCGATGACGGCTATCAGAACAAGGTCGGCGACTGGCTCCTGCCCAACGCCAAGTTCGGTGCCTCGCTTGCGGCCCTGGGGCGGCTGGCGGCGAACATTCGCGCGGCTGGCTTTGCGCCTGGCATCTGGGTGGCGCCGTTTATCGTTCAGCGCACGGCACAGCTATTCGCGCAGCATCCCGACTGGATCCTGGCGGACCACGACGGCAAGCGCCGGCGCATCGCGCACCACCTACCCTGGGGCGTTACCGACGGACAGATCTATGCCCTCGATCTCAGCCAGCCGGCGGTCCTGGCCCACCTCGACAAGGTCTTCCGGGCGCTGCGCGAGATCGGCTTTGCCTACTTCAAGATCGACTTTCTGGCCGCCGGCCTGCGCGAGGGGCGCCGCCACGACGAAAGTCAGTCGCCGCTCGAAGCCTTTCGTCGCGCCCTGGCCGTAATTCGCAACGCGGTGGGCGATGACTTTCTGCTGGGCTGTGGTGCCCCGCTCTTGCCGGCTGTCGGTCTGTGCGATGGCCTGCGCGTGTCCTCCGATGTCAAAGAGCAGTGGCGCGATGCGACGGTTGGTTTCTTCGCCGGCGAGGGCGGTCACCCGGCTGCTGAGCTGGCGATCTGGAATGACCTGACGCGTGCTCACTTGCATCGGCGCTGGTTTATCAACGACCCTGACTGCCTGCTGGTGCGCGAGCGCGACAGCCGACTGACCCGGCCCGAGATCGAGACCCTGTGCAGCGTGCTGGCGCTCAGCGGCGGCGCGCTGTTTCTCAGCGATGACATGAGTCGACTGGCCAGCGAGCGGCGTCAGCTGGCGGAGCAGACCCTGCCGGTCTGTGACAAGGATCCCGAGGGGCAGGCCTACGCTCCTGGCCTGCTGACCGAGGCGCGACCGTGGCGCTTTCTCCGCCGCCGCGAGCGCGATGGCAGTCCCGAGATCGTCGCCGCCGTCCTCAACTGGGAAGATCGGCCCACCCGTCGCAGCGTGTCGCTGGCGGAGCTCGGTCTGCGCCAGGAGGAGCTGGCTCGCTCGCCCCGCATCCACTGTTACGAGCGCTGGAGCAATACCTATGCACTCCTGGCGGCGGACGAGGCGCTGCCGCTGCCGCTGCCGCCGCATGGGACGGCGCTGCTCCTCCTGCAACCACAGCGTCCCTGTCCCAAGTCGGGCCAGCCGCGGCCGCAGCTGGTCGGCTTGACTCACCACCTCAGCGGCACCTTGTTCGTGCTGACGCGTGAGCTCTGGGATCCCGAGCGGCTAGAGCTGCAGCTGACGCTGGAGCTGGGGGCGCGACGGACCGGTGAGCTGCTGCTCCAGCTGCCAGCGAGCTACGCGCTGCGCGATGCCAGCGCCGACAGTCCAGCCCGCATTAAGCTGCAGCCCGAGCAGCTGGGGGGTCTCCTGCGCTTCATGCTCGACATCGACGATCGCACGCACGTGCGGCTGCGCTTTTCGCGGGTCTGAGGCGCGGCCAGCCTGTTGCCGGTCTCTGGCGTCCCCAGGGTTGACACTGCGCGCTGCCGGCCGCCACAATCGCCCTCCCATGATTGACCCGAAAATCCTGCGAGAGCGCCCGGAAGAAGTGCTCGCGATCTATCGCGACCGCCTGTTTGACGAAGCTGCAGTGACGACCGCGCAAGAGGTCCTCAAGGTCGATGCCGAGCGACGCAAGCTGCTCGCCGCCGCCGACGAGCTGAAGGCCAAGCGCAACAGCGCATCGCAGGCCATCGGTCGCGAAAAAGACGAAGCTCGGCGCGCCGCCATGATCAAAGAGATCGAAGGCGCCAAGGGCGAGATCGCCGCGCTCGACGAGAAGCTGGCCACCATCGAGGTCGAGTTCGAGCGCCTGATGCTGCTGTTGCCGAACCTGCCGGCGGGCAACGTGCCGACCGGGCGCAGCGATGCCGAAAACCCGGTGACGCGCGAGCATGGGCAGAAGCGCAGCTTCGACTTCGCCCCGCGGGCCCACTGGGAGCTTGGCGAGAGCCTCGGCATCCTCGACTTCGAGCGCGGCGTGAAGATCTCGGGCACGCGCTTTTATGTCCTAAAAGGGGCCGGCGCTCGGCTGCAGCGCGCGCTCATCGCCTGGATGCTCGATGTCCACATCGAGCAGGGCTACACCGAGATCTATCCACCGTACATGGTCAAGCAGGCCTGTCTGTTTGGCACCGGCAACCTGCCGAAGTTTGGCGACAACCTGTACCGCGACGCGGAAGAAGACTTCTACTTCATCCCGACCGCCGAGGTGCCGGTTACCAACCTGTATCGCGACGAGATCCTCGATGCCGAGTCGCTGCCGGTGAAGCACGTCGCGTTTTCCGCCTGCTTCCGACGGGAAAAGATGGCCGCCGGACGCGACACCCGCGGCATGAAGCGCGGCCACCAGTTCGACAAGGTCGAGATGGTCAAGTTCGTCCGCCCCGAGGAGTCGAGCGCCGCTCTACAGCAGCTTCTGTCCGACGCCGAGGCCATCCTCAAGGGGCTGGAGCTTCCGTATCGCGTGGTGCAGATGGTGACCGGCGATCTGTCGTTTGCCGCCTGCGAAAAGTACGACCTAGAGGTCTGGGCGCCCGGCTGCAACGAGTGGCTGGAGGTGTCGTCGTGCAGCAACTTCGGCGACTTCCAGGCCCGGCGGGCGCAGATTCGCTTCAAGAGCGCCAAGGACAAAAAAGACAAGCCGCGCCACGTGCACACGCTCAACGGCTCGGGCTTGGCGCTGCCGCGCACGGTGATCGGCGTGCTGGAGAACTATCAGCAGGCCGACGGCAGCGTGCGTGTGCCCGCCGTGCTGCAGCCGTATATGGGCGGCGCGCAGGTCATTACCGCAGCCGGCAAGACAGCGGCGTAGTCGCTCGCTTGTGGCGGGGGCGACGACTGATTGCGTGATTTTGCGTATTGGTCGCGGGCGGAGCTGGGAAACTGCCTAGTCGCTAGGCTGAGCCCTCGTCGAAGGCGGGCTCGGGAAGCTCGATGACGTCGCAGTGAATGATGTCGCTGCGGCCGCGGATCTCGGCCAGGAGCTCGTCGTTGGGGCGGGTGCCAAGGCGGATGCGAGCACAGGCGGCGCGGGCACCGTCGAAGATGGTGTTGTGCATGGCCTCGACGTTGATGTTGTGGCGCCGCACCGCCCCCAGGACCTCGGCCAGCACGCCGACCCGATCGTAGTGGCGGAGGATGAGCTCAGCTCGGGCTGGGGTGCGGCTGGCCAAAAGGACGTTGACGCAGTTGGGCACCTCGCCGCTCTGCACAAAGGCGGTGACGATGCGCAGCGTCTCGTCGGCGATCGCGGTCTGCGCCTGCTCGGTCGAGGCGCCGATGTGGTGCGTGCCATAGACGCC
>CAZVMD010000150.1:0-16529 GCA_964628555.1 uncultured Myxococcales bacterium
CTTCTTGGCGCTGACCTTCTTGGCGCTGACCTTCTTGGCGCTGATCTTCTTGGCGGCGGGCTTCTTGCGGCCCGGCTTCTTGGCGGCGGCCTTCTTGCGGCGAGGCTTGGGGCCGGCGGCGCGCTGGCTGCTTGCGGCCTTGCTTGCGGTGCCCTTGCGGCGACCGACCTTCTTCTTGCGAGACGTCGCAGCCGGACCGGCAGCGGCGGTTTTCTTCGGCATCGGATGGTCCTCCTTAGAACGGCGCCTATTCTGCCCAGCCAGGGGACAGGCGGCAATGATTGTTCGACATGAATGCAGCGATGGCGCGCGCGGTCGCAGGCGCGCCGCTGCGCAGCGCGGGCGAGGGGATGCAGCGAGCTAGTTGAGGTAGACGCGACCGCCGGCCGCACCGCCGGGAGAGTGGCAGTTGGCGCAGTCGGTGCTGGCCATGGCGCCCTGCATCTCGCGCATCTTGCCGTCCTTGCTGACGCGCACGATGATGCCGGTGTAGCGCAGCGGCTCCGAGGTGTAGAAGTTGCCGCGGCTGTTGGTAAACAGGGTGACGAGGATCTTGCGGTTCTCGTCGGCGATCTCGACCTTGGCGCCGGCCACGACGCCGCTGTTGCAGGGCGAGTCGAGGCGATCGTAGACGGTACCCGCGGCGGTCCAGACGCGGTTGCCGGCCTGATGACCCTTTTCGTGACAGGCGGCGCAGCGGCGGCCGGGCAGCATGATCGGCTGCGGATCGAGGTCGCCCTCGCCGGGGGCCTCGCAGCCGGCGACGGCGCCCGGCTCCTGGCTGAGGTCGGGGTGACCGCAGCCGGGGGTCGAGAGCAGGCCAGTAAGCAGGATCGCAGCGCCGAGCCCAGCGCAGAGCCGCGAGCCAAGGTGAGCCGCGCAGCCACGCAGATGCGAGCGGAGAGAAGACAGGTCAAGCATCGGAGAGTCCTTCCACAGCTTAGGCTTTGAAGACCAGGCTGACTTCGATCCTGGCCGCATCCTCGACCTTGACCAGGAGCAGGCTGGGGCGCTCGACCTTGAAGGACTCGAGGCTGATCTGGAACGCAGCGGTGGCGGTGACGCGGGTGGCGCTCTCGAAGACCAGCTTGACCGGGATGTCGAGGGTCTTCTTCTCGCCGTGGAAGGACAGCTCGCCCTTGAAGGTCTTTTCGACGGTGGCTGGGAAGCTGGCCGGCACGGTCACGCCCTCGCCGAGGGCCTTGAGGGTGACGTCGGGAAATGCGGCCGCGGCGACCGTCTCTTTGACGTGGGCGTCGCGCTGGCTGTTGCCGGAGTCGAAGGTCTGCACCGGCACGCTGACCATCACCTGGGCCTTGCCATCGGGGAGGATGACCGCCTTGCCCTTTGCGGCTTTCGAGGTGCCGGCCACGGTGTGGAGCTTGTGCACGATCTTGTAGCTGATGCTGCTGGCGGCGCCATCGACCGAGAGCGCGACGCTCCCGGCTGGCTGGGCCTGAGCCCCAGAGGAGAGCGAGAGCGAGAGCGGTGCGAGGAGCAGCAGGGATGCGAGCAGCGAGCCAGCAGTGCGGGCGAAAAAGCGCATGCGGTTCTCCTTGAATCGACCTGAAGTAATGAAGACGGGGTGCGGCGGCAGACCTTCAACCGGCCGGCTAGCCGGGACCGGCAGGCAAGTGGGTTTGGCGAGTGAAGACTGGCGCGCCACGCTAGCCCGCAAGGTATCACAGCCGGCGGCGCAACTGGTCGCTTGACGCGGGTGGGCATTGTAGACACGATGGCCGCCCTATTAGCGAGGCGAAGAGCACATGGCTGGCAGCGTCAACAAAGTCATTCTGATCGGCAACCTGGGAGCCAATCCCGAGCTCAAGTACCTGCCTTCGGGGCAGCCGGTCTGCGAGTTCCGCATTGCGACCTCGGAGAGCTATCGCGACCGCAACGAGCAGCTGCAGGAGCGCACCGAGTGGCATCGCGTCGTGGTGTGGGGCAAGACCGGCGAGAACTGCGGCAAGTACCTGACCAAGGGCCAGAAGGTCTACATCGACGGCCGCCTGCAGACGCGAACCTGGGACGACAAGGAAGGCAAGAAGCAGTACATGACGGAAGTCGTGGCCAACCAGGTGGTGTTCCTGTCGGGTCCGCGCGGAGGCGCTGAAGATGGCGCGCGAGCCGGCGGGGCCGAGGGGGGCTACGGCGGTCCGCCCAGTGGTGGCTATGGCGGCGGCGGCGGCTACGGTGGCGGCGAGCGCGGCGGCGAGCGCGGCGGGGGCCGTAGCTATGGTCGCGGTGGCGGCGGCGGCGGCGGCGGCGAGCCAGCCTATGCACCGCCTGCTCCCTCGGCGGGGGCCGACATGGGCGACTTTGGCGGCGCGGCCGACGACGATATTCCGTTTTAGGCCGGGCGGGGGTGTAGGCGATCGAACAGGGGGGCGTGCTGCGGGTCGATGAAGAAGGCGCACAGATCCTGGATATCGGCCTCGCACTCGGCGACTGCATCGGCGCCGCGGGCGGCATTGTCGAAGCGAAGGTGCATGCCGTTGACCTCGTCTTTGCCGCCGCCCTGGCTGAGCGCCTGCGCCGCGGCCTGAGCCAGCGGCAGCTCGATGTTGCGCAGGACATGTACTGCTGACAGCAGGTCGCCCGACAGCAACAGGGCGGTGCGCTGCAGCGTGCGGCGAACCGCGCGGCGCCAGGCGATGGTCGAGAACTGCACCTCTCCGAGATCGCGGAAGACCTCGCCGAGGCGCTTGACGGTGCGATAGGGCAGCTCGCGCTTCCAGGCGGTCACATCGTCCGAGGCGGTACGGGCATGGCGAGGATGGAAGCCGCGCACCGACAGACCCAGCAGCTGGGAGAGCTCGCGCGGCGACAGGCTGACCGCCAGGATGTACTCGGGGCGCAGGGCCTCGACGGCGCGGGCGATGATGAACTGCACCTCGCCCGTCGTCTGCTTGCCCAGGCCAGGCGAGACGATGAGGCCGGCTGGCATGCGACCAGAGATGCGCGGCAGCACGAACTGCTGCCAGCCGACGCGGTACATCGAGCTGCGCTGGTTGCCGAGCACGCGGCTTGCCAGCGCAAAGCTGCGCGCCACTTCATCGGCCGAGGTCTCGGAAGACACGACGCGATCGTTGCCGGCCACGCCGAAGCTATCGAGCTGCGGGGCCTTCAGGCCGACGATGCCATCCCACAGCGCAGCGAAGACATCGGACAGCAGGCGGGCCTCGGGCACAGCCCAGCGCGCATGCTCCGCTTCGTCGAGCTTGAGGGCGGCCGGCAGGGCAGGCAGAGCCAGCGAGGTGCCGGCCACCACCGCGGTCAGCGCTCCACTTGGGCCGAGCTCCAGCAGGCGCACGACCTGGGCGATGCGGGCGGCCAGCGTCGGGTTGTCGCCTGCCTCCTCCAGCGACTGCAGCCGGATGAGCAGAGCGCGATCGAGCGGCGTCGCGGCCAGAAGCGCGCGCAGGTGCGTGCGGGCCCGCTCGGGGCTGCGACCTTCAACGACCGCCAGGGCAGCGCGGCGCAGCTCCGAGGTCAGGCTGGGACCGAGGCGAGCGCCGACGCTGAGCGCCTGATCGTAGGAGTCCGCCGCGGCATCGTTTTCCCCCAGGCGCTCTTGCACGCTGGCCAGATGCCGCCACAGGCGCACGCGCTGCTCGACGCGCTCGCGCGGCTCCTCTTGCAGCGCGGTCGTGCTGGTCGGGGCTTGGAACATCGTGCTCGCGCTCTGCACCAGCATGGCACCCAGCATCGAGGCCGCCTCGCTGTCATCGAACAGCGGGGCCAGCTGGCTCAGCAGATCGAGATCACCGGGGGCATAGCGCAGGGCCTTGAGCAGCAGCGTCTTGCCGACATCGGCCTGGCTCAGGCGCAGCGCGCAGTCGGCGGCCTGACGCAGATAGGCGCTCTTCTCCGCGGGAAGCTCGCTGACCTCGGCCAAGGCTTCGGCATAGCTCTGCGCTTCGGCGAGCAGGTTCAGCCGACGAGCGCTGGCCAGAAGCTGGGTCAGCAGCTCGCGACGAACCTCGGCCTGCTCGACGGGCAGCGGCAACAGAGCGCTGGCACTGCGAATGCCGCTCTCTTCTTCGCTGCCGGGCGGGCGCGGCTTCTTGATGCCAGGCGCGTGGGCATAGGCCTGCAGCAGCAGGGCATGGGCGCGCGTGGCATCGCCCAGCTTGTCACGGGCTAGCTCAGCGGCGCTAAGATACGCGCGCACTGCAGTCACCGGGTTGCCGGCGGCGATGGCGCGCTCGGCGCGACCGGCGAGCAGGGCCTGTGCTTCGCTGGCATCCTGCGCGTTGCCTTCGGCGAGCAGCAGATCCAGATAGTGCTCCGCCGCAGCGGCGTGATCGGGAATCAAGCGCAGCGCCGCCTGCCACAGGGTGCGGGCCTGGCCATTGTTCTGCAGGGCGCGCTCGGCACTGGCGGCGTGATCGAGGGCATCGACCAAGCGCACAAGGGACAGCGGCGCCGGCAGCACGCTGACGTCACCAGCGTAGGACAGCAGGCCACCCAGGTACTGCGCCGCCACTGCGTAGTCAGCGAGAGCAAAGGCCTGCTCGCCGAGCTCGATCTGCTGTCCCAGATCACCGGGCAGCAGCTCTTCCGCCGCGTGCAGCGCGGTATACGACTCCTGCTTCTGACCGAGGGCAAACAGCGCCGCTGCTTGTCGCCGCAAGAGCTCAGCATGCAGGCGCGCATCGAGCAAAGAGCCCTGCGCATCTGCCTCGTTGTCGTCAGCCCCCGAGGCAGGCTCGGCCAGCTTGAGCGCCTCGCGGATCAGCGTCTCGATGCGGCTGTGCGCGCCGCTCGGCTGCAGGATCTCGACCAGGGCGCGCGTTGCCTGCAGGCGCCCGGGCTGCTGCTTGAGCGCAGCTTCGAGCTGAGCCTGCGCCGCGACCATATCGCCCTGGCTCTGCGATAGCTGGCCAAGGAACTCGTGCAGCTCAGCGGCGGCTGGGCCGGACAGCGCGGAGGTCGCAAGAGCGCGCTTCCCGGCCTCGGCAGCAGCCTGGGTCTCACCGGCCTCTCGTTCGAGGTCAAAGAGCGCCAAATAGGCGGCTCCCTGCGCCGCCGCGGAGCCGCTGGCCTGCGCGCGCTCAAGAGCGCTTTTAACCAGCGTGCGCGCCTGCGCGGCATCGTGCAGCTCTCTGCGCAGCACACTGGCCGCCTGCAGCTCGGCCTGCACGGCATCGGCGACCTCGACAACCTGCGCGGCATAGCGCAAAAGGACATCGACCTGTTCCTGGTGCTGTCCGGTGCGCTGCTTAAGCGTCGCGAGCGCGCGCAGAGCCGGCAGCGACTGCGGCGTCAGCTTCAGCGCCTGATTCAGCGCCGCCTCGGCATCGCGCAGATCGTTGAGCGCCAGCGCTCGCTCGCTGACATGCAGCCAGCGATCGGCCTGGGTCTGCGGATCGGCGCCCCGCGCCGCGGCACCTTGAGCGCGCAGCCGTGCCAAGTCACGCACCGCCCCCAGCTGCTCCAGCGAAAGGAGCTGCTCTTCGAGCTTGATCAGCAGCGCCTCATCCTGCGGCCGCAGCATGGCCAGCTCGCTGATCGTGCGCACCAGCACGGCGACGTCGGGGATGCTGCTGTCTTCGTCCTCATTGTCGCCCGTCGAGCCAGCGGCCGGCGCGGCGCGGCGCAGCTCGACCAGTAGATCCAGGCGCTGCTGCAGCAGGTTGGCGCGCTCTTCCGCTTCGCTGCTCGGTGTATGAGCCAAGCGATCGACATACAGCGCATCCAGCGCGGTAAGGTCGCGCAGCACCTTGTCCGTTCGCAGCAGGCGCTCGGCGCCACTCCAGGCGGCATCGCGATCGGCCAGCAGCTGCGGGTCGGGCTTGCCCCCCTTGGTCGCGGCGAGGCTGCTCAGCGCACCATAGACCTGCGTCAGTGCGGCGATGTAGTGCTCAAGGGCTTCGCGGCTCTGGTTGAGCTTGCGCTCGCAGAGATCGGCAGCGGCCACCAGGCTGCGGGCGGCGCGATCGCCACTCTGGGCGCGCTGCGCCGCGGCCTCATAGGCCTCGACGGCGCGCTGCCACATGCGCTGGGCTTCAAAGATGCGCGCTTGCAGAGCATAGGGAGCATCGTCATGCGCATTTTGGGCGAGCGCAGCGGTGATGCTGTTGAGCGCCAGCTGATACTTGTTGGTCTCGCGATACAGCTCTGCCAGATCCAGCAAGATGCCGTACTGCGCCGATGGTGCCGCGGTGGCGCGTCGCTTTTCCAGTAGGGCCGCCAGATCGTTGAAGCGGCGCTGCTGGCGATACAGCTTTTCCAGCAGCAGCGTCGCCTGCTCGCCAAGCTGTGGGTTCTTGCTGACTTCGACATAGCGTCGCTCGGCCTGCGACAGGCGACTGCGCCGCTCATCGACCTGCGCTGCGTCAAGCTGCACCAGCGCAGCCTGCGTCGTAGCCCCGGCTTCGTTAAGCTGGTTGGTCAGGCTGTCGAGGAAGGCGGTCAGCTTGCCGTTGCCTTCGCTGTCATTGGGCGCGGCGAGTGCAATGCGATCGAGCACGGCGCGAACGCTGCGCTGCTCAGCCAGCTGATCCGCATCGGGATTGGTCAGCACCAGCTCAGAGAGCGGCGGACCAGACTTGGCCCCGGCTCCGCCCTGCGGCAGGCCGCTGGGGAAGTAGCACAGACGATAGGCCTGACCCGCGGCATCGAGCGCCCGGACATAGTCACCGGCGCAGTGCTGCCAGAGCGAGGCCAGATAGACCAGGCGCTTCTGCAGCGTGCGCGGGCTGCTGCCAGCCAGGCTGCGCTCGGCGCGCGCGATCTCGTCCCAGGCCAGCAGGCCCAGCTTCTGCCCCAGGCGCACCAAGCGACCGCGCACATCCGCCTGCGCATCGCTGCCCTCTTCGCAGAGTGACAGCGCCTTGAGGCAGGCCTTCAGCGCGCGCTGCGCATCGCCCCCCTGCTCGTCGAGCCAGGCGGCGTTGTCGCAAGCGATCTGCTGCTTGCGCAGCTCGCTGCCGGCCCGATCTAGGCGACGGTTGTCGATGGCGATCGCCTCTTTGATCTGATTGGCGAGCGGCGCCAGGCGATGAATCTCGCGAATCGTCTCGCTAAAGACGGCATCGGCGGCGGCCTGCTCGCTGTGATCGCGCTCCCCACCCATGGTGAAGGCGTGCATGCGATCGGCGAGCGCGCCGCTGGGATCGCCGTTGACCTCTTCCCGCAGTCGCGCGGCAGCCCCGAGCAGCTGATGCAGGCGGACGGCGATGTCCTCGCTCCCCGCCTCTTCCAGGCGGCACAGCTCATCGACCAGGCCGCGATATAGGAGCAGCAGCTCGCGGACGATCGTTACGCCCTCCATGACCTCAGAGTCATCGGGCTTGGCGGCTACGCCGTACGCGCTGACCAGGCGCCGTAGCTCGGTCAAAAGAGCCGCGTAGGTGGTGCCGGGCGTGCTCGCGGCGAGCGCGATCTGCGGCGTGTGCGGCATCGTCCGCTGCAGCAGGCGGAAGGCGGCCACCGGCTGTGACAGCTGCTTTTCCAAGATCGCGGTCGCCGCCAGGGCCGAGTCCAGCGGCGGCTCAGCCTCGGCACTGATGGCGGCTTCGACCTGGGCTACGTGTAAATCGCAGAGCTCGCGCCATAGACCGTACTTCCCCGCAAGCTCGCTGAGCTGCTCCAGCGGCACGACGTGCGGGGCCAGCTCGTAGGCCTGCCGGCGCAGCGCAAAGCCATCGCTGGACTGGTTGAGCTTCTCTTCGTAGATCTGCGCCAGCTCGATGAGGATCATCGCCGCCGGCACCACCTCACCCTGATCGATGGCGATGCTCAGCCGGCGCTGGCCAATCAGCACGACCTCGCTCCAGCGGCCGGCGGCGATGAACATCTGTCCCATCGCTTCCAGCGCCTGCAGCACGATCAGCCGCACATTGGCGGCCTCCGGTGCATCGGCGGGCAGATCGGGGGCGATCTGCAGCACTCGCTCATAGGCCAGGAGCGCTCGGTCGTTGTCCTTGCCGCGCGTCTGCCACATGGTGGCGATGTCGAAGGCTCGCTCCATGCGCGCGACGGGATCTTCGGTCAGCAGCAGCTCGCGCTCGGCATAGCGCGCGGCCTTGTTGTATTCGCCCAGCTCCTCGTTGAGCACGCGCAGTCGGCGGTGAACGCGTAGATCGACGATCGGTGTCTCGGCTTGCACACGCTCGATCAGTGCCGCCGCACCGCGCGGATCTTTGAGATGCTCGCTGTGGACTTCGGAGAGCTCCAGCGCCGCACTCAAGCGATCTCGCAGCGGCAGCGGCGGATCGTTGGCGGCCAGTTGCCGCTCCAGCACGGCCTTGAGCTCGGCCCAGTCGCCGCGCTTGCGATACAGCTTCTGCAGACAGCTCAGCGCTTCGACATCGTCGGGCAGGCGAGCCAGGACTTCGCGGAAGGCGCGGACGCTCTTTTCCAGCAGCGCCGACTCTTCGCTGTCGAGGGTCAGCCGGCCAAGCAGTCGCTGCACCTCAGCACCGGAGCGCGGGTTCTGCTTGAGGCACAGCTCCAGCGTCTGGACCGAGAGCTCGGTGCGCCCCTGCAGACCATAGATGCGAGCCAGCTCGCAGAGCACCTCTTCCGATTCCGGACCGGGGGGACAGATGCGGACGGCGCGTTCAAGGTGCGAGACGGCGCGCGGCAGATCCTCGTTGTCCTCGGAGATCTTGGCGATCTGACGATGCAGTCCCAGCTTCTCGCGCGGGGTGGGGGCGACCTTTAGATAGGCTTCCAGCACATCGACGAGCTCGCTCTTATTGCCCAGCAGCTGCAGCGCATCCGAGAGACGCTTTAAGGCATCGCGATCGTTGGGCAGCTCGGTGAGCAGGGCCCGACAGACCCAGATGGTCATGCCCAGGCTGTCTTGCGCGTCGATGCTCTCGCCGCGCTGCAGCATGCGCTGATCGCACAGGGCCATCATGCGTCGCAACAGCGATAGGCGCTCGGCGCGATCCGTAACTAGGCCGACTTGCTGCCGCAGCAGGTCCAGCTGGCCCGGGACATCCCCGCTCTGCTCGCGCAGCTCGATGAGGATCTTGATGGAGGGCAGATCGGTAGACAGACCGAGCAGCTCTTCGTACACCGCGGCGGCGTGCTTGGGCTCGTGCAGCTCGCGATACAGCTGACCCAGGCGACGCAGCAGCTCGACGCGCTCGGGAACCTCATCGGCCGAGACTCGCTCCAGCTCGATCTGCAGCTCGCGCACCTGCTGATCGATGCGCGACAGGCGCTGCGCTAGGCGCTTGCGCTCACTCTGCGAGCGCGCACTCGGCAATAGCTCGTCGATGCGACGCCAGATGGCCGCCGCCGATGCGACATCCTGCAGCTTTTTCTCGTAGAGCTCGGCGAGCTCTTCCAGCTGCTTGGCATAGCTGGTCAAATCCAGGCGGGCGGTCTCGAACTGCGCCGCCATGCGGGCTTCTTGCAGCACGGCCAGGCCGATAAAGTCACGCCGCGACTTGTAAAAGTCGTTGAGCTTGCGGAAGGCATCTGCGTGCAGCGGCAGCTCGTGAAAGGCCTGCTTCAGGCAGGCGATGTGGCGCTCTTGATCGCCGCCGCGCTGATACAGATCGGCCGCCTGCATAAGCAGCTCGGCGCGCTCTTCCGGCAGCGCCGCCTCGCTGGCGTCTTCTTCGCGAAGCGCCGCTAAGCCGAACAGATCGCCGGACTTTTCCAGCATCTGCTTGAGGGTGTCGCGGGTCTCGTTCCACTCCTCGACCGAGTTCACCGCGTCGAGGCCGGTGCGGCAGGCATCGATGACGGCGCCGTAGTCGATGGCGATGCCGCTCTCTTCATACAGCTTGCGCAGCTTGGGGCCGCGACGCGACACCCGTGCCCCGCTCTTGTACAGCTTGATCAGCTCGCTCGCCCGCTGCTCCGGCGACAGGCGGCTGTACATCGTCTCTAGCAGGCCTGCTGCGGTGACATTTCTAGCGTCGGCATCCAGCGCTCGCTTGAGGAGCTGAATCGCGCGCCGCTCGTTATCACGCAGCTCGCCCGAGTCTGGACTGGCGTCGGGCTTGCTGCCGGCTTTGTCGCCCGCCTTGTCGCCCTCTTCTGTCTTGGCGACGTACTTCGGATCGAGATAGCGCTTGGCCAGGCTCAAAAAGATCTCGCTGGCGTGTCGCCGCGCCTGATCTTTTTCCGCCATCCCCGGCTGGTAGTCCGGCGAGACATAGGCGTCGGCCAGCGTCGATAGCAGGGGCTCGGGCACCTCTTCGCCGCTGCCGGAGTCGTTGTGCATGCGCAGCGCGCCGCGCAGGGCCTCGACGGCACCCGCCGGATCGTTGAGCCGCAGCTTGAGCTGTCCCAGCTCAAGCGCCAGCGCGATGCCGGACTTTGTCTCGTTGGCGACTAGGTTGGCCAGGTGCAGCTCGATCAGGCGAGCCACCATGTCCATGTCGCCCAGGGACTGATAGATACCGCGGCCGCGGCGCAGCGGCTCCAGATTATCGGGCCGCAGCTTAAAGGCCGTCTGGTAGTGGACCAGCGCATCCTCGAAGCGACCCAGCTCCTCTTCGCAGAGGATGCCAAGCTGGTACTCAAGCTCAGCGCCCATGCGCGCAGCAGGTGGGGTCTCGATCTGCTCCTGCAGCTCGCCGAGGCCACGCTCTAGGCAGTGCACGGCGGCGACGACATCAGGGCGACGGCGAAAGGCCAGGGCGGCGGCGAGCAGCGTCTCGGCGGCCTGTACACCGTGCTGTCCTTCGGCCCGGCGGACAAGCTCATCCGGATCGACCTCGGCCGGTGGCGCCGCGGCCGAGCGGGCTGCGGTACTGGCGGTCGCAGCTGTACCGGTCGCAGGGGGCGCTGTCTTGGCCCCGGGCCCGCCGCTTGAACCTTTGCCGGGCGCCCCGCTAGGACCTTTGCTGGGTCCAGCGGTGGCCGTGCGCTGCTCGCGCGTTCCTGTCGTGTTTTCTTTGGTTCCCATAGACCGCTCGATCGGGGGTTGCCTAGACGCGTGGTCTGTTCACCTTATCACGCCTCCTGTCTGCATCCCACTACCGATTTGCCGGCGATTTCGCCGAGTTCTGCGCTGTGCGGGCGTCGAGAACCGCGGCACGGTCAGTGGCTCAGAGCGAGAGCTAGTCGCCCGGCTTAGGTCGACCAGACCCGCCACAGCCCCCGGCCCACAGCCCAGCACTTTGAGTATCCTTGCGCGATGCTGATTCCTTTTGCCGAAGACGTCTTTACCGACACCCGACCCGCCAAGTTCTATGGCGTCGAGTGTGGCTCGCGCATGACAGTAGTGCGGCTGTCGGGAGGCGGACTATTCGTTCACTCGCCGGTGGCGCTCGATGCCGAGACACGCCGTCAAGTAGATGCGCTGGGCGAGGTGCGGGCCGTGGTCGCGCCGAGCCTGTTTCATCACCTGCACGTAGGTCCATGGCTGGCGGCCTATCCACGAGCTCACTTTGCGGCCTGTCCCGGGCTCGACTGGAAGCGACGTGATCTTGAGTGGTCGAGTGTGCTCGGCGACGTACCTCATCCCATCTGGGCCGGCCAGGTCGAGCAGGTGTACTTCTCTGCCCGCCGCGAAAACGAAGTCGATTTCTATCTGCCGCGCCAGCGGGTGATGATCTGCGCCGATGCCTTGCTGAACATCTCGACGATTCCGGCGCTGAGCTCGCGGCTGGCGGCGCGCCTGATGGGCAACCACGCGCCGGGCATCGGCTGGATGGAATACCTGATGGTGCGCGACCGCCGGCTGGCGCGCCGTCAGGTCGATCGCATCCTGGCCTGGGACTTCGACCGCATCGTGCTAGCGCACGGCTCCATGATCGACCACGACGGACAAGCGGTGGTTCGTCGCGCCTACGCTTGGCTGTAGGGAGGAATCCCCCCGTCACAAACAGCACCGCTATCGGCCGCTCTGCCGGGTCTTCTCAAGTCGTACAAAAAGCGATTCTTCTTCGAGACTTGGTATGAAAAAATAAGAGCATGGCTGCTTCTAGCTGGCGCTTTCCGCCAGCCTTCTGGACTGCCAACGTCATCGAGCTGTGCGAACGCGCTGCTTACTACGGTTGGTTCATCATGCTGGCGCCGTTCCTCACGGATGTCGTCGGCTACAGCGACATCCAGGCTGGCTACATCGGCGGATTGTTTGCTGCCTTCCTGTACCTGTTGCCGTTCCTGTCGGGGGCCTTTGCCGATCGTGTGGGGTATCGGCGGGCGCTGCTGCTGGCGCTGCTTCTTTTAGCCGTGGGCTATGGCGGCATTGGCCTGCTGCCGAAGAAGCACTGGGTGCTGCTGTCGATGCTGTTCATCATGGCCGGCGGCGCGCTGGTCAAGCCGATCATCACCGGCACCGTCGCTCGTAGCTCTGACGAGGCGAGCCGCGCTCGCGCCTTTAGCCTGTTTTACATGATGGTCAACATCGGCAGCTTCCTCGGCAAGACGGTGGCCAAGCCGGTGCGGGTGTCATTCGGGCTGTCGATGATGCCGCTGCTGTCGGCGGCGGTGGCGGCGCTGGCGCTGATCGTCGTGGCCGCGCTGTACTTCCCCAAGCGCAGCGCCGATGAAGATCGGCCCGTCACCAGCCTGCGCGAGACCTGGCAGCACCTGCTCGCCGACTTCACGCAGGTCTTAAGAAGCGGGCGCCTGATGGCGCTGGTGCTGATCACCGCCGGGTTCTGGATCATCCAAGGGCAGCTCTATTCTTCGATGCCGAAGTACGTGCTGCGCTTGGTGGGCAACGACGCCAGCCCAGAGTGGTACGCCAATATCAACCCGGTCGTCGTGACGCTGTCGGTGGTGCCGATCACGTACCTGTCGCGCAAGCTCCTGCCGATGGTCTCGATCTCGATCGCGCTGGCGATGATCCCGTTGTCGGCCGCGGTGGTGGCGATCCTGCCGCCGCTGCTCTCACCGGTCGCTCTGCCCAGCTGGCTGCGCCTCGGGCCGCTCGCCGGGGGCAGTGGTTTTTTGCATCCAGTGACCGTAGCGATGGTCACCGGCATCGCCATTCAAGGCCTCTCCGAGTGCTTTCTCAGTCCGCGCTACCTGGAGTTCGCATCCAAGCTGGCGCCAGCCGGCAAAGAGGCGCTGTACCTGGGGTACTCGCACCTTAACAACTTCTTCTCGTGGCTCATCGGCTACATCCTGTCGGGCTACCTGATCGACGCCTTCTGTCCGGATCCGGCCAAGCTGCCGGCAGCGGAGCGAGCGGCGCACAAAGCCGCGCTGGCCGGTCAAGGACCGCTGCCCGCCGCCTATGCCCACGCACACTATCTGTGGTTCGTGTTTGTCGCGATCGGCGTCGTCGCCTTCATTTGTCTGCTGTGGTTTCAGGCAGTGACTTCGCGCCATGACGCGCAGAGAAAAGCGGCTCAACCCTCATGAAACTGACAGCGTTTGCCAAGACCTTCATCGCCCTGGTCATCGTCGCGGTGGTCAGCGTCGTCTTCTACTTTCGTCGACACGAGATCCAGGCCGGGATCAGTGCCGCCGATCGGCCGATCCACCCCGCGAAGCTGCCGCTAAAGTCGGGCCCCAGCGATCCGCTACCGGCGGAGGGAGGAGCCAAGCCGGGACGCATCGTCATTGGCGTCAATGACTTTGGTGGCGGCTACCCGCTGATCCTGGCTAACGATGGCGCGCTGCCGGGTCCGAAGTCGCGCTTTACCCAGGCGGGCCTGGATGTCGAGGTGCGCTTGATCCGCGGCTCGAAGGAGCGCCTCAAAGCCTTCGATGATGGCGAAGTACACGTCATGCTGCTGACGCTGGACTACCTGGCCAACCTGGCCCCGATCTACAAGCAGAAAGGCGTCGATCTGCGCAGCTTCCTGCTTGTCGACTGGAGTCGCGGCAACATCGGTATCGCCGCCAAGCCGCAGTACAAGAGCATCGAAGAGCTAAAGACGGCTCGCATCGCGACGACCCGCAACACGCCGACGCATTACTTCCTGCTCTCGCTGCTGGAAAAGAGCAACCTGACGCCGCCGGATATTGAAGAGGTCAAGAGCCGCTTGGTGTGGGCGGTCAAGACGCCGGATGCCGGAGCGCTGTTCGCCCGCGGCGAGGTCGATGCCGTGGCGATCTGGGAGCCGCACCTCTCCGACGCGATCTCCGACGGCAAGGGTGTGACGCTGGTCAGCACCGAGACCGCCACCAATCTGGTGGCCGATGTGCTGTTCGCGCGGCGTCCGTGGCTCGAAGAGAACCGCGAGGCGATGACCAAGCTGTCACAGGCCTTCTTCTCTGCGGTCGAAGAGCTGGGGCAGGATCCGGCGCGCGCCATCGAGCTATCCGCCGCAGCGTTCGGCCAGAAGCGCGAGCTGGTGGAGTCGACACTAAAGAAGATCAAGGCGGCGCAGTTTGCCGACAACCGCGCCTTCTTCGGCCTGGAGACCGAGGACTGCGCCTATGACCAGCTCTTCGCCGAAGCCAGTACGGTCTGGCAGCGCGAGGGACTGATCAAAGAGGGCGTGACCGCGGCCGACAGCAAGTGGCTCAAGGTCCTCTCGGCGCTAGCGCCGCAGTACCGCGATCAGAAGATCGTCGAGAGCTTCCGCTTTCTGGCCATGCCAGCCCAGGGCGGTCCGTCGCTTCTGACCAAGAGTGTCAGCATCTATTTCGGCAGCGGGCAGAGCGCGATTGATCCCAACGCGCGAAAGGTGCTCGACAACTTTGCCAAGACCCTGAGCGTCTTTCAGAACGCCTTTGTGCAAGTCGAAGGCAACACCGACAACGTCGGTAATCGCGCTACCAACATCGCGCTGTCGAAGGCCCGGGCGGAAGCGGTCATCGCCTATCTTGTCGAGCGCTATCGCTTCGATCGCAGCCGCTTTGTCGCCATCGGCAACGGCCCGGACCGTCCGGTGGCTGACAATCGCAGCAACGAGGGCCGCGAGCTGAATCGCCGCACTGACTTCAAGATCATCAAGAACATCGCACGCAGCGGGCCGTAGGATGCTGTGAGCGGCGAGTACGCTCGCTGACTCCGATGCTGCCCCACAGGGCGCCGCGCTGAACGAATTTCTGAGGTGAGCACGGGTGAACAGCTGGCACCACATAGGGGCCCATCGCTACTGCGCTGAGGAGAGCCTGTTCCTCTGGGAGCCACACGGCGCCATGTCACCCGAGGAGTGCCGGCAGTTTTTAGCGGCACTCGATGCGGTCGGAGCGCGGACCAAGCCGCTGTTTGTTGTGCTGGATCAGCGAGCGGCCGCCCCAGCGTCGGCTGACGTGAGGCGGCTCGTAGTCGAGTACCTGCGCGAGGTTCGCCCCACCGTGTTCTGCGCCTTTGTTGGATCGCCCGTGATGCAGCGCGCCCTCAACCAGCTGATCATCAGCGCGGCTCGCCTGCTTTACGGCTACGAGCTGCGCAATGCTCAGTACGCCAGCGTAGAGGTCGCTCTTGCCGAGCTGCGCAAGATGCGCGACCGCTTGTCGATCGCTAGCGCCTCCTAGGACTTGCGCTGCGCCTTGCGGTCGGTGGGCTTTTTGGCCTGCTGCCGGCCGGCGAACAGCCAGGTGCCGGCCAGGCTCAGCATCATCACTAGATAGGTGATGAGGATCAGCGGCTTGGGGATCTCGGGCCAAGCTGTGGCCAGCGCCCCCATGCCGAGCAAGAAAGCGGGCAGCGGCCACAGGGGGCGCAGGCCCAGAAAGATCAGCCCCAGGCTGACCCCTGACCAGACGATCATCTCGAGGGGAAAGAGCTGCTTCATGATCCAGCCCATGCGGAGGCCGACCACGCGCTGAAAGAGGTTCTGCACGAGCCCGAGCAGCAGCACCAGATAGACCCGACGATGGAACTGGTTGGCGAGCAGGATGTCGCGCTGTAGCTGGCCAAACCCGAGAAACACGGTCAGCAACAAGCTGGAAGCGATCACGGCATCGCGGGTCGCCATGGTGCGCTGCGCTACCCGCAGCGAGATCAAGGCGATGATGATGGCGGCGACAGTGACCACGCCACGAATGACACGGCTGCGGCTGAGCGCACCGCCACCCGCGCTGTGGCCGTGCTCCAGCCGCAGCACGGCGAGCAAGGCGTCGATGCCGGGAAAGCGCTGCTTGGGATCGACGGAGAGACCGCGCAGCAGAGCCTGGTGCACCTCAGGGGGCACCTTGCTGCTCGGTGGCGGTGGCCGCACCGGACCGTTCACGGCTTGGGCCAGCTGTTCGAGGGTCTCGCCGGGAAATGGCAGGTAGCCGTACAGCGCTTCATACAGCGCCGCGCAGAACGAAAACTGATCGCTTAGGGCATCGACATCGCCGCCGATGTACTGCTCGGGAGACATATATCCCGGGGTACCAGAGATGCTGCCGGCCCGAGTCACACGATCGCTGGAGGCCGTTCCGCGGGGATTGGCGGCCGCGCTCTTACGCGCGGAGGAGGCGAGTTTTTCCGCCGGCTCCGCATCCTCAGCCTCCCCCTCGCCACCTTCGTGGAGCAGCGCCTCCGTGGCCGCCTCAGTGCCTGGGGGCGGCGTCTGCCGATGCTCGCCGCTGAGCGCGGACGGTAGCTCAATCGCGGACGCGCTCTGTCCGCCGAGCCGCGCCAGGCCGAAGTCGACGACGCGCGGCTTGCCGTCCTTACCGACCAAGACGTTGTCGGGTTTGAAGTCGCGGTG
>CAZVMD010000151.1:0-16488 GCA_964628555.1 uncultured Myxococcales bacterium
TCGAAATCGGTCTGGCGCCTGTGAAGCCGGCCGAATTCGTGATCTTCCGCATCGGCCAGATGCCAGCGGGTGGCGGCGTCCAGGAGTAGTTCCGTAAGTGGTGGCGGGGATCCCGGGCAGGTAGCACCGGGGCCCGCCACTCTAAGCTTGGGAGAAGACGCATGGCCCTCACTAGAAATCAGCGCAGCTATTCCGGTGGCAAATACGGCCTTGAGCTTGACCACACGATGGCAGGCTGGATCCGGGACATCGACGGTGGCCACGCCGTTGCGGATGTCGTCGAAGAGAAGATGGGCTCCGACCACCTGACGCGCAAGCACCTTGGCAACGTGCAGTACGACGAAGTCACCTTCAAGTGCGGCACGGGTATGAGCAAGGGCGTGTACGAGTGGATCAAGACCGGCTTCGATCAGTCGTCGAACACCCGTGGCCGTGAGAACGGCGCGGTCCTGTTCGCTGACTACGACCAGTGCGAGATCGCCCGCCTGACCTTCCAGCACGCGCTCCTCGCCGAGTACACCTTGCCGGCCCTGGACGCGGGTTCGAAGGACGCCGCGCTCATGACCATCAAGTTCAAGCCCGAGACCGCGCGCAAGGAAAAGGGCAAGGGCACCAAGATCACCATGCCCGCCAACGCCGCCGCTCAGAAGAAGTGGCTGCCCTCGAACTTCCGGCTCGAGATCGATGGCATGGTCTGCGATCGCGTCAGCAAGATCGAAGCGCTGACCGTGAAGCAGAAGATCGTCGTCGACAGCGTCGGTCAGCGCCGTGAGTACGAGCTGGTCCCGGCCAACGTGTCGGTGCCCAACCTCGAAATCACCGTCTCGGAAGCCTACGCCGACGACTGGTACAAGTGGCACGAGGACTTCGTCATCCTCGGCCGCTGCGACGAGAAGTATGAGAAGCGCGGCACGCTGTACTACCTGGCTCCCGACATGGAGCAGCGCCTGTTCACCATGACCTTCTTCAACCTGGGCATCTTCAAGATCGCCCCCGAGAAGGTCGAAGCCGGTGCTGAGTCGGTGCGTCGGGTCAAGATCTCGATGTACTGCGAAGACATCAAGTTCGACTACACCAACAGCGAAGCGCTGTTCGGCGCCCGCTAGTCCTGACTTGGTCTCCGTCGAGTCGCTCGCACGGCTCGGTGGCCCTTTTCTGGTCTTGGCCTGAGCAGGCGGTAGGCAAACGCCAGGCCGCCTGCTCAGGCTCTTCTAAGTTCAGATTTTTTGTAATGTGAGGTATGCTGTGCCAGGCCAAATGCGTTCATACGTCGCCAATCGCTTCCTGCTCGAGCTGCAAAAGCAGACAGCTGGCTGGCTACTGACTGCCGAGGGGGGCATGGCGTCCACCGAGGTGGTGCAGGAACGCTTGGCGGCTGGCTATCCCGTCCGCAAGCACGCCGGCAACGTCAAGGTCGAGGAGATTACCTTTACCTGCGGTTCCTCGATGACCGAGCCGTTTTATGAGTGGCTGCAGGGCAGCATTCGCTATGAGCACGAGCGCAAAGAAGGCGCGATCGTTACTGCCAATTACGATTTTAAAGAGATTGTTCGCACCAATTTTTATGAGGCTTTGATTACCGAAATTGGTCTTCCCGCTGTCGACGCTTCCAGCAAAGAAGCGTGCAAATTTACGATTAAGATGGCGCCGGAGTGGACGGAAATAAAGCACTCGGCGGGAACCCAGTCTCTGCTGCCAGCCCCCAAAGATACCGAAAAGCAGAAGCGCTGGCAGGCCGCCAATTTCCGATTTAATGTCGATGGCATGGACACCCGGCGGGTCAACAAAGTTGAAGCGCTGACCATCAAGCAGAATGTTGTCGATAATGCGATTGGCGAGCGCCTGATCTTCCAGAAAGAGCCGGCCCAGATCGACTTCCCCAATGTCGTCTTCACGATCCCGGAAGTCGACGCTGAGCCCTGGTACAAGTGGTACGACGACTTTGTGACCAAGGGCAAGAGCGAGCCCAGCAACGAAAAGAACGGTCATCTGGAATATCTCAAGCCAGATGTGTCCGGCGTGCTGTTTACCGTCGATTTCTTCGGCCTCGGGATTATCAAATTTAATCCTGAGAAGCTGGAGTCTTCGAGCGAGAAAGTTCGCAACGTCAAGATCGAGATGTACTGCGAACGTATGGACTTCAAATACGCTCCGGCTGGCAAGTTCTCGGGCTAGCTGGCGCCACTTCTCTGCCTTGCATACAAATCCGCTATACACCGCTCCGTCTTGGACTTCAATCTCTGCCCGGCAACGGGACCAATCTTGTAATACCGATATCCCCGCGCTAACCCTAGCGTTAACCCTGTATCGCTGATCTCCATGCAACGACCCGCGAGCTGTCAAACTGGCAAGAGACGATAAGGTAGATCATGGCATTTAAAACCGAATTCCCGTTCACGCTTCCGAAGGGCTTCATCGATAGCGAGGGTAAGCTCCATCGCACCGGTGTGATGCGCCTGGCCACGGCCAAGGACGAGATCGTGCCGCTGCAGGACTACCGGGTACAGAACAACCGCGCGTACCTGGTCATCGTGCTCCTGAGCCGCGTCATCACCAAGCTGGGCGAGCTCTCGATTGTCGATACCGAGGTCATCGAGAACCTGTTTTCGACCGACCTTGCCTATCTGCAAGAGTTCTATCGCCGCATCAACGAAGAAGGGGCGCCGCGCATCCACGCCAAGTGCCCAAGCTGCCAGCACGAGTTCGACATCGACTTGCTCGGGGGAGGTGATGGCCGCGTTGTCGGCCAGGGGGGATAACGAGCTACCCCCTGGATCAGCTGTACCAGGAGGTAGCCTACATCGCGTACCACTTCCACTGGCCGCTCGACGACATCCTGAACATGGAACACGACGAGCGGCACGTCTGGCTGCGTGAGATCGCGCGCATCAACCGCGAGATCAACGAAGCCCGCCGCCGTGGCTAGCAAGCTGTCCGACCGTCGCCATCCCGCCGCTCTGCGACTCCTTTTTTCCCCCGCAGCCTCGCCCGCTTGTTAAAATCAGTCCGCTGTGAAGTGTCCGTGCAGTCTGTTCGAAGGTCCCATGCTGCACGTCTGTCGTAGAGAACGTAGCGTCCCAAAAAGGAACGCAGTCTCTGAGTGCTCAGGTGTCTGAGATCTTTCGTCTGAGGATGCTCTGATGATTGCATCGCGTGAAGTAAGACCCCCCGGCGTCTATCACATCGGCTTTCAGTCGCGGGTAACGCCAGTCTCGATTGCCAGTACCCACATCGCCGGCTTTGTTGGCACGGCGAACAAGGGCCCGCTCGATACACCGCGCCTGCTGCAGAGCTGGGCCGAGTTTATCGACCTGTACGGTGGCAGCGCCGACGGCTATCTGGCACGCGCCGTTGAGGGCTTTTTTCTCAATGGCGGGCGCACCTGCTATGTCGTGCGCGTCGCGCGGCGGCCGCGTGGCAGCGAGCGCGTGCTGCCTGAGCATGCCGCGCCCGCCGAGCGCGTGATCAAAGACGGCTGGGACAAAGACACCGTCCGGGTACGCGCCGTCAACGAAGGTCGCTGGGGCAACAGCATCTGGGTTCGCTTCGCCCGCTCGACGGGGGCCAAGACGCTGCTAACTCTTGACCTGAGCGTCGGCGCTGATGGGGCACGTGTCACCTCAACGCGCGGCATTGAGCGCGGCTCGCTGGTCCGCATCTACGATCGCGAGAACAGCGACTATGTCGTAGTCAGCGATGTCGACGAGAAAGAAAAGACGCTGCGCTGGGGCATGGACACGCCGATCGTGCGTCGCTATGCCGCCGCCTCGCCCACCTACGTCGAGGTCATCGAGTTTGAGGTCTACGCCTCGCTGCGCGATCGACGCGAGGTGTTCCGCAACCTGCAGATGAGCCCCCTTTCGCGCTACTACGCGCCGCGGGTCATCAACGAGCAGTCGCAGCTAATTCGTCTTGACGACCTCGCCTCGACCTCGCCGCTGCCGAACAACCTGCCGGTGGTGACGCCGCTTGAGCGCTTGGCCGGCGGCCGCGATGGCACCGAGGGCATGACCGCCGAGGACTTCATCGGCTACGACCATGGCATGCACGATCGCCGCGGCCTGCTGTCGCTGCAGGCCGTCGAAGAGGTCGCCGCGGTCCTGGTTCCCGACGCCATGCTGGCCTACAACCGGCTGTCGGTGCCCGAGGCGCGCATCTTCGTGCAGCGCATCCACGACGCGATGATCGACATGTGCGAGCGGCTGCAGGATCGCTTCGCCATCTTGGATCTGCCCGAGACTCGCGACATCGAGGAGATCCGCCGCCTGCGTCAGCGCCGCGACAGCAGCTATGCCGCCTACTACTTCCCCTGGCTGATGGTGCCGGGCCCCAACGGCTCGGTGCAGCGTCAGCCGCCCTCGGGGCACGTGGCCGGCGTCTTCGCGCGCAGCGAGGTGCAGCACGGCGTGCACAAAGCCCCCGCCAACGAGCAGCTTTTTGGCGTGACGCAACTTACGCTTCCGTTGTCCGATGATCACGTAGGACAGCTCAACGCCGAAGGGATCAATACCATCCGCTCGTTCACCGGGCGCGGCATCCGCATCTGGGGTGCTCGCACCTGCGCCAGTGAGCCCGACTGGCGCTACCTCAACGTCCGACGGCTCTTCATCATGTTGAGGCGGGCGATCGAGAGCGGAACGCAGTGGATTTCATTTGAGCCAAATACACCGGATACCTGGGCAATTATTCAGCGTGAAGTGTCCCTGTTCCTCAATGACCTGTACACCAAGGGATATTTCGCCGGTGGCTCCGCTGAAGACTGCTACATCGTTCGCTGTGATGCTGAGACCAACGGCCCAGAAGTTGTAGATAGTGGTCGCCTTGTTGTGGAAATACGAGTCGCGCCAGCTCTCCCTGCCGAATTTATCTTGTTTACTATCGAACAAGAGATGGCCGAGAGAATGCTGCGCAAGGAATAAAGAGGTATACCGATGGCCGAGACCGGACGCAGACCAGAAGCGTACGGCGTTTACCACTTCGCGGTCGAGATTGAAGGCGTACAAGAAGCCTTCTTCCGATCGTGCACCGGACTGAAGTCCGAAGCCGAGGTGGTCTCCGTGCAGGAAGGTGGTCTCAACACCACCGAGCACAAGCTTATCGGGCGTACGAAACACCCCAATATCGTTCTGAAGCAGGGGTTCGCGAATTCCTTTTTGTGGGAAAAGCGTCGCTCCTATGTCAATGACGATCCCGGTGCGCCGCTGAAGCGATTCAACGGCACCATTATTCAATTAGGCCCGGGTGGCAAGCGGGTGCATAGCTGGCAGTTTACCAAGGCATGGGTCTGCAAATGGGAAGGACCCGACTTCGATGCGTCAAAGAATGAAATCTCGATCGAGACCATCGAGATTGCTCACGAAGGCTTGAGCTACAAGGCTGGTGGCTAGCCATGGCCGAGTCGACGAACAAGCCGGCGGGTTTTGTACCGCAAGCGGCCGCAGCATCGCAGCGGATGGCCGACTCGGTGTTCGACCGACTCAGCGGCGGTGCGCGCCCAGCCCGTGCGACGGCAGCCGACAGCTCTGGCTCGTCGGAGACCTCAGGTCGTGGGGCACTGACGCTGCAGACCGCGCTGGGCTCGGGACGGCCGCTGCGGGCTCGCGATGTCATCGCCACGGCCCCCAAAGAGCGAGCGCCGGCCGCGGCTGTGACGCCGGTGTTCCCCACCGCCGCTGCAAGCTGGGACCCCCCGGAGGTGGCGCGCGGTGGCCTGCGGGCTCGCGAAGCGGCCGAGGCGGACCGGCCGCTATGGGCCGTGCTGCCCGCCGTCCAGGTCGAGCCGATCGTCGCCGCGGTAGAGAGTGTCATCAGCCGGGCCAGCGACGACCCGGCCAGCCGAGCGAAGGCTGGCCCGCCCGCTATGCCGGTGCTGCGACCAGCGGGCGGTGGCGACAGCGCGGCGACGGTGGCGGGCGATGACGACGGCACGCCGCGCATCTCGCGGGCCACCATCGATGCCTCGCTGCGGATGCTGGATGCCCTGCGCGCCCATGCCTCGATGCACGCGACGGCCGGTGATTCACGCATCTCGCTCGGCGATATGACGCTAATCGCATTTGCCGAAAAGAAACAGCAAATGGCGGCGGCTGTTGCGAATGCCACACCGGAGCCGAAAGAGCCAGATCGTCCGCCTGGCCATCTGCCAAATCCGAAAGTATTCACTAATAAGAATAGTATCCTGCTTAAGATTCGCGAAATCGCGAGTGATATTATGAAAAAGGATTCGGACCGCGAGAGTGCTGCCGATACTCGATACGGTGGTAAATAGGTAACGTTTGACGTCCGAAAAGATCCTTGAACGACTTGAAAGAGCAAGAAAGGACTGGAGCCTATGGCGGAACTGGTCAAAGCGAAGTTGATCGATCACGATGGCTTAGGCATCGATCTCAACGTATGCTTCAACCCCAAGGAATTTTCGGTCGAGAAACAGGTCCAGTGGACGCCCAAGGAAGGCTCTATCAGCGACGAGCCACCTGAGGAGTTCTCCAAGCCGACGCCGGCCACGCTGAACGTCACGCTGCACTTCGATACCTATGAGGATAAGACCTCGGTTGTCGATAAGTTCACCGGCAAGCTTGAGAAGCTGGCGCTGATCGTTCCTGACAAGAAACGACCTCCGCTGTGCTCGTTCATCTGGGGCAAATTCGTGTTTCAGGGAGTGGTAGAGTCCCTGTCGCAGAAATTTACAATGTTTCTGAGCGACGGTACCGCTGTGCGCTGTGAAGCGACCTTGAAAATGAAGAAAGCCAGCCAGGCGGTTACCGGCAAAAAGGGAGGCGGGTAGTCCCATGGCCGGCAGAATTACTGCTGCAAATATAAAGATCAAAGTCGCCGGAAAAGAAGTCGATCCCAACCATATCACCAGTGTTGAGGTCCATAGCGATCTCAACCAGCCGGATATGGCCGATATCTGCCTGTCGAACTTTGGTGACGCAGGCAGCGGCGGGGCAGGGGGCGGTGGCGGGCTGGCTGGCATGCTGAGCGGCCTGTTCGATCGGGTCGGCTCCTCGGTCGCCGCCAGCCGCTTCAGCGCCACGTTTCGCCTGGGTGATGACCTAGAGATCCTGATGGGCCTTGAGGGCGAGTCGCCGCAGTCGGTCTATAAGGGGCTGGTCTCGGGCTCGCTGCCGGGCTTTGACACCCACCTGCCGGTCACGGTCAACGTCAAGGGCCTAAACGCCCTGCACAAGCTATCGCGCGAGCGCAAGACGCGGACTTTTGTGAACCAAAAGGATCAGGACATCGTCTCGAAGATCGCGTCGGAAAACGGCCTGTCGGCGAAGTTTGGCAAGTTCCCGCCGACGCTGATGCACGAACACCTGCACCAGTGGAACCAGACCGATCTCGAGTTCTTGCGCCTGCGCGCCAGCCGCACGGCGCGCAACCTGTGGGTCGACCTCGACAACCGCACCCTGTACTACGTCAAGTACGAGAAGGACCAGGGACCCGTCGCTGAGCTGAACTACACCGAGGAAGGCGACAGCTCGCTGGAGAACTTCTGTCCGCAGTCGAACGCGGGCGCGCAGACCAAGACGGTCAAGGTGACGGGCTGGGATCCAGAGAAGAAGGCCAAGATCGAGGGGCTGTACAACGCCCCGGCCTCGCCGCTTGGCTCGGAGCCTGGCGCATCGGCGTTTGGCGATAGCCCGGTTCTGACCATCACCGACGTGCCGGTCCGCACCAAGGAAGAAGCCGACCTGGTGGCCGAGTCGATCTGCACCGAGCGCAACATGAACTTCATCAGCGGCACCGCCACCACCAAGGGCAACGCCAAGATCAAGCTCGGCACCATCGTCAAGCTGACCACCGAGGACAAGCGCTTCAACGGCAAGTACTACGTGTCCGGCGTGCAGCACTCGTTTTCGCACGGCGCCAGCGGCCTGGGCGGCGGCACCGGCATGGGCGGCTTCAAGACCACCTTCAAGTTCCAGCGCGACGCGGGCATGGGCTAGTCGGACCTGACTCCGGCCTTCTTGTCGTCGCCTTCCCGCTGCTCTGCTGCTGGTCTAGTTCACGGTCATTTTCGTCTCGGCCTTCCTTTCGGCCCGCCAGCTTGGCTACCCCTATGAAGATATGAAGAGACGACGGCGCTTGCCTTCAGCGCAGCGGGCAACAGCTTCGAGCTGGCGATTGCCGTTGCGGTCGGCGTGTTTGGTATTGCCGCGGGCGAAGCGCTGGTCGCTGTCATCGGGCCGCTCATCGAGGTGCCGGCGCTGATCGCCCTGGTCTATCAGGCGCTCTGGCTACGTCGGCGGCTGTGGCTTGCGGCAAAGTCCTAACTCCGCGCCCCCGACCGAGGGAGGCGGGCTGATACGCAGGCAAGGCTGGGCAGGCATAGCGATGGGGGCACGGGCTCGGCGGAGGGCAGCCTACGGCGTGGTGTTCAGCAGGGTCATCACTGACAGATACTGCTGCACCATGAGCAGGTCGGCTCGTCCGTCGAGGTTGACGTCGGCAACCTGCAGGCTGGCCGTGGCCTTGGGGCCGACAATCGCCTGTGGCGCGGTCGGGAACTGACGACTCGGCGCGGCCTGCAGCAGGAACACATCGCCGTACTGATCGTAGTAGGCGATATCAATCAGCCCATCGCCGTCGAAGTCAGCCGCCGCTAGCTCGCGCGGCTCGGCGCCTAGGTTGACCGAGACAGTCGCCGGAAAGCGGCCCTGCCCATCGCCGTACAGCACCAGGATGCGATTCTGGCCGGTGGTGCCAAGTACCAGATCGGCGTGCCCGTCGCAGTCAAAGTCACCGACGGTGAGCCAGTAGGCGTAGAGGCCGCCTGCCAGGGGCAGATCTTGACGCAGGAAGCTGGGACTGCCGCGGTTTAGGTAGACCTGGAGCTCGCCAGCGCCCGTGTTGATGGCGGCTAGGTCGGGGGCACCGTCCTCATTGAAGTCACCGCTGGCCAAGACCGTCCCGACACGGGTGTTGCTGAGGTTCTGACCGGCCCCGAGTCCGCCTTGACCGTCGCCCAGAAGGACGGCGATGTCACTGGCCCCCTGCTGCAGGGCCGCGACATCAAGCGTGCGGTTCTGATCGAAGTCACCGACGACAAATTGCCCGGGTAGGCCGCTTATCGCCCCGGTCGCGCTGGTTGCAAACTGCCCGTCGGGAGCGGCCAGGGTGCAGCGCACCTCTTTGGCGCTGCGATTGCTGATCAGAAAATCGGCGCGGCGATCGGCGTTGAAATCGACCAGTCGGAGCATGCGCGGCGAGCTGCCGCCACTGCCCATGGCCAGTGGCACGAAGCTACCGTCGCCGCTGCCGCGAAACGACCACAGCAGGGTGTTCAGGCTGACCGCCGCGAGGTCGACGTGGCCATCGTTGTCGAGATCGCCGACGCTGATGCTGATCAGATCGGCGCCCGTGCTGGAAGCGACGCTGAGGGGCCGCAGCTGAAAGCTGGCCGCCGCCTGGCCGCTTCGCCAGGGCACACCGCAGCGCGGGCTGGTGCTCGGTTCGTTCAGAGGCGAGACACAGCGACCGCTGCTGCTGTCGCAGACCAGGCCGGTGCGGCACGGCTCGGGGCTGACGTCGCAGCGCTCGGGGTTGGGGACCAAGCTGGTGCTCCACAGCGCCTCACAGCCAAGCAGGCAGAGGCAGACCATCAGCGAAGCAAGCCGCATACTACTTTCCTCCCCGGCGCAGCGCGTCCCGGCCCAGGATGATGCCGATGCTGCCGGCCACCGTCAGGCCGAGACCGACGCCGAGCAGCGCGGCCCCTTTGCCCTGGGTGTCGAAGATCTGCGGGCAGAGCTCATTGGCCACCACCGGCGAGCCACAGCGGCCGTGCACCGTCAGCGCCGAGATGCCGAAGCCACCCAGGATGAGGCCGGTGCCGACCAGGCCCAGGCCGCCAAAGAACAAGAGCTGCGAGCGCAGCGAGGGGCGGGCCGCAGCTGACGACGGCGATGCAGCAGCCTGGGACTGGCTGACTACGGGGGCCGCGCCGGGCTCTAGGCTCAGCTCGACGTTGGTGGCCTGGCCAGCCGTAAGCTCGACGCGGGACGACTTAGTACGATGGCCAGGGGCCTGCGCTTCGAGCGACAGCGAGCCAGGCAGCGGCGCGAGCCGCAGCGGCAGATGTGGGAACAGGCGGCCGCCGATGAGGATGCTGGCACCCGGGGTACTGACGCTCACCTGCAGCCGGGCGCGGGGACGCAGCCAGGCTTCACGGTAGGTGCGCAGCGCGCTCTGCACGACTCGCTCTTGCAGCTCGGTATCGCGACAGGCGTCACAGACTTCCTGGTGCTTGGCCAGGCTGCGACCCGAGGTTAGGTCGTAAAACTCAGTCGCGATGGTGGTCTGGGACGGCGCAGTGCCCGCGGTGGCCTCGACGCGCACCAGCAGGACACCGAGAGCGTCGTTGCGGCTGCCCAAGTCCAGCTGGCAGGGCAGGGTCGCCTGACACGACGAGAGCGATGGGGCCGTCTGTAGCGCTTCTTGGCGCGAGAGGACGAACAGACCCTCCTGCACGGCGGCGTCTTTGAGTGCGCTGAGCAGCTTCTTTTCGCTAGATCCACTGCCCTCGCTAAGCGACAGCAGGGCAACCAGCGGTGGCGGGGCTGAGCTCAGCACGCTGCGGGCGCTGGGATTGAAGCGCACTTCGCTGTCGAAGCCGGGGGTGAGCAGGACCGGCGTGCTGAGCTGCGTCGAGCTGCCCTCCAGCACGACGGTGTGGGCGCCGGCCGAGAGCTGCAGTGGGCTCAACAGCGGCAGCCAGCCGACCAGGCGGCCATCGACGCGCACCCAGGCGCCGCGTGGACCGATGATCTGCGTCTCGACCAGCTGGGTGCCCTGGGGCGGCGGTTCATCCAGCAGTAGCTGCGCCAGCGCTTGGCGAGCCGGGTTGGCTTCGCGCTCGGGATCCTGCAGGTAGCGTCGCATCAGGTCACGAGCCAGGAGTCCGCTGCCCTGCGCTGCCGCCAAGCGGGCCAGGTAGAAGAGCAGCTCGGGCTTTACCTCCGAGCCATAGGCGCGCAGGAAGCTCTGCTCTGCCGGCGCGTAGCGACCCGCGGCCAGGGCGGCCAAGCCGACCTCTATCGGATCTTCCCCGGGCGCAGCTGGCGGCTTGGGTTTGTGCTTGTGGCTGTGCGTACGCGCGCTAGCCCCAGGCGGAGCCGCCAGCCAGGCCAGCCACAGCAGCAGCATGGCGAAGGCCAGGCGGGTTTGTCGGAGGTGTCGCTGGCTACGGGGTGCGCTCATGGGCACTGCCCAACCTCGGTCTGCTGGCCCGCGACGACGTTGACCATGTGGGTCTGGCCGTCGACCTTCAGCAGATGTCGACCGGGTGGCACCCACTCCACCCGCTTGCGGCAGCGGCCTTTTTGTTCGCGCAGGATGACGACGGTGCCCAGCTTGCTCTTGAGCGAGGCCAGGGCCTGGTTGATGGCATCCCGATGGCCGCTGGGGCCGCTCTTGCCCTGCAGCTCTTTGGCTTTTTCAAACTCGGCGGCCGCATCGGCTAGACGCCCCTGCTTGTTGTAGATCTCGCCGATGCTGAACGTGGCTTCGTAGACGATGCGGGCACACGGCCCGCCGCCCGACGAGCGTGCCTTCGCGCAGCCGCTGGCGGCCCGTGACAGGAGCTTGATCGCTCGCTTGTAGTCCGAGCTCGCCGCGGCCTGGGTGCCCGACTCCAGCAGCTTGGCGGCGGCCTTGGCCTTGCGGGCCGACTTCTCGTCACCCGCTGGCTCAGCGGCTTCGCTGCCCCCGGTTTCAACCGACGGTCCGGGGCTGCCTGCGGCGGGTGGGCTGGCCCCTGCGACGGCCGCCCCACTGCTTGCATCGGGCTTACTGGCGGCGGGCGTTGAGCTGGCGGTTCCGCTGCTTGCGCTGCTGCCTGGGCGGGCGCTGGCTTCTGCGCTGGCTGCCGTCCCCGGCTTCTGGCTGCGGCTGACCAGCAGCATCGAGGCCCGGGCGCGAATGCTGCGGCTGCTATCGCTGCCCAGGATGGTGAGCGCGGCCACGGCGGCGTCCTGACTGTCGCCGCTCAGCATGGCCTCGGCGACATCCAGCACCGCCCGGCGGACGCTGAGGTCGCGGTCCCGCGCCGCCTGCACCAGCGTGCTGCGCGCCGCATCCAGCGGCAGCTGGCTAGCCAGGCGGACGATCTGCACCCGCTCCTCGGCGGTGCCGCGGGCCAGGCGCTGCTCCAGATCAGACGGCGGCGCAGCTGTCTGGCCGAGCCGACGCAGCAGCGCGTAGCTAACAAAGCCGTCGCTGCCACCCCGCTCCAGGCCTTCCCGCAGTGTGCGTACGGCCTGCAGATCGCCCTGCTCGGCCAGGCGCTGGGCCGCGGCAAAGCGCACCCCTGCGTCGCGATCACCCAGCAGTCGGCGCAACAGCTCGGGGTCTTCTTTGCTCTGCTCCGCCACCGCTCTGCGCGTCCGTGGGTCGCTGCTGTCACCTAGCTGGCGCAGGCCAGCCCGCTGCTCGGCGTCTCCCAGGACCGCCAGCGTCGAGCGAGCAATGACTTGCTCTTCGACGTTTCCGCTGTCGACCGCCTGGCCGAGCGAGCGCTGTCCCTCGGCGATCAAGCTGCGTCGCTCTTCGCCGGTTAGGTTCTTGGCCAGCCGTCCCAGCGAGCTCCAGGCCTCTTGTCGCACCCCGGCGTCGCTGTCCTTGAGCGCTTGTCGCAGGGTCGCCACTGCGCCAGAGTCCCGTCGGCGACCGAGGGCGCGAGCCGCATTGCGGCGCACCCGCACGTCGGAGTCGCTGATCAGGCTGGTGATGCGCTGCAGGTCTTCGCCCTGCGTGCTCTCGGCCAAGACCAGGAGTGCCTCAGAGCGCACCACCCAGTCGTTGTCGGACAGCGCACTGCGGGCCCAGGACAGGCTCTGCGCGGACATGACCGCGGGGTCGGACTGGCTGACATCGAGGATGGCCGCCGCTAGGGCCTGCCGCAGACTGGCCGCGTCAGCATCCTCGGGAAGCGAGTCCAGCGACTGACCGAGCAGACGCAGGTCGGCGATCTGGCCCAGCAGGCCCAGACCTTCGGCGGCCAGCACGCGGGCCGGGATGGCGGCTTGGCGATCGGCAAGCACCTTGCGCAGGGCCGGGCCCACCGTCAGCTCCGAGGGGGCAGCCAGGGTTCGCGCGGCCAAGAGCTGATGTGGGCCGGCATCAGCGCTTAGCTGACGTAGGAAGGTCAGGGCCTGCGGCTCGCGCGCCTTGGCCAGGCGGGCAGCGGCGGCGATGCGCTCTTCCATGGCAGCGTTGCTCTGCATGCGCGTGACTAGCTGCCGAGTGGCCGTGACCACCGCGGCCTGCGACAAGCAGCCGAGCGCGCTGGCCTGCACTGCACCCGGCAGCACGCCGCGGTCAAGCCAGGTGCTCAGGAGCTCAATGGCGCGCAGATCGCCCTGCTCGCACAGCAGGAAGGCGGCTCGCAGGCGCAGATCCGTCGCCGCCGCGCCGGCTTGGGCTGTGCTGCTCTCCAGCGCTTGGCGCAGAAAGCGGCTGCCCTGCTCATCGCCGAGCTGGGCCATCGCCGCTGCTGCCGCGACGCGCACCGAGGGGGTGTTGTCCGCATCGAGGATCTTGCGCAGCTCGCTGGCGGTAGCGGCATCGCCGAGTCGCGCCAGGCTGAGCGCGGCCTGCGCTCGCACTTCCGATGCCTGGTCGGCCAATAGCGCAGCGATGGCACTGCGCGCGCCTACTTCTCCGGCTCGTCCCAGGGCCTGGCTGGCCGAGCGTCGCTGCTCGGGGGCTTTCGCCTGCAGTGCCTGGGTCAAGATCTGCACGGCGCGCTGCCGCAGCCCCATGATCTCGGGTAGCGAAGGACGGGCCGCGCTGTCGCCCGGGGAGCCGCCTGGACGACGCAGCACCAGGGTGGCCACGATGCCCAGGCTCAGCCCCAGTGCCAAGGCGGCCAGCAGCAAGGTCCGCGGTCGGCCGTATCGCAGGAAGAAGCCCGAGGCCAGGCCTCGGCCGATAGCTGCCCGGCCGCTCTGACTGGCGCCAGAGGCGCGATGTCGTCCCTCGAGCTTCTCGATCTCCTGCGTCAGGGTCTGGGCCAGCTCAGCCATCGAGGCGAAGCGATCCTCGCCGTGCTTGGCCAGGCAGCGCAGGACGAGGGCCTCAAGCGCGTCGCTGATCACCAGGGTCGCGAGCCGCTGCCGCGGCGGCACGGCGCTGGCTTCGACGTGCATGCGCATGACCGCCTCCGCCGTGTCCGCCATAAACGGCAGCGAGCCGGTCAGCATGCGGTACAGGATGCAGCCGAAGGCGTACTGGTCGGTGCGTGCATCGACGATGCCGCCGTCGATCTGCTCGGGCGCCATGTACTGCGGCGTGCCGATCTGCGCGTCGGCGCGCGTCAGCGCCGAGCCCAGGCTGGTGTGCTGCTCGCGCTGCGCCGTCGCTTCGCCGCTTGAGCCGGCCGCGGCAGCGCCTGGGCCGCTGTCCTTGTCCGCTTCCGCTTGGTTGAGCAGCCCCGAGGTGTCCTTGGCGACGCCAAAATCGACAATCTTCACAAAGTCCTCCTGCCCGACGCTGGCATCACCAGGCAGGAGGAAGATATTGCTCGGCTTAAGGTCGCGGTGGACGATGCCTTGGTCGTGCACCGTCTGCATGCCCTTGGCGATCTGCAGGGCAATGCGGCAGGCGCGGAGCGGCGGCAGTGGGCCGCTGCGGAGTACGTCGGTCAGCGTCGGACCGCTGAGAAACTCCATCACCAGATACGGTCGGCTGTCGGGCAGCACGCCGTAGTCGGCCAGGTAGACGATGTTGGGGTGGCGCACCTTCGAGGCCATCTGCGCTTCGAGCAAGAAGCGCTTGCGGCTGATCTCGCCGGCGCTGCGCACCAAGACTTTGACTGCGACCTTGGTCTTTAGCGCCAGGTGCTCGGCTTGGTAGACGATGCCCATGCCGCCTTCGCCGACCCGCTTTTCCAGGCGGTAGCGCTCGCCGAGTACGGTCCCAAGCAGGGTGTCGCCGGCCACGCTGACCACACTGCCGGTGCCGCCGCGTCGGCCATCGCGTGAGCCGCTGCGCGAGCCGCCCGAGGATCCGTCGGAGGTCTCGTCCATGCCGGCCGGCTCGGCTTCCATGCGAATGCCAGTGGCCTCGAGCGCCGGGTCGTTTCCGACCGCGGGCCGAGCCGCGACCGGAGCTCCTGGGCCGACCCGAATCGCCGGCGGCTGGCTGGCATCCCCTGAGTCGAGGGTCTGGCCGAGCGCAAATGCCGCATCGCGGCTGCCCGTCGCTGGGCTGGGCAGAGCTGCCCCACGTCCCGCGCTGGGTGCGGCGCCGCTAGGCGACGACGTACCGGTGGGCGGGGGCGGCCTGCTAGTCCCGTGACGCATTGCAGCCCTTCTATCTTACAGGAGGAGCGTCGCTGCAGCCTCAGATCCGTCGCTTCTTTGCGCAGAGTTTTCGGCTAAGCGGGCGGCTGGCTGCCACTCGCCTGCGAGCGCGAGCTGACCGGGAAGACGAACTCCAGCGGCGAGCGCCACAGGCGGCTGAGCAGCGAGCGGAGCAGCCCGACGAGCTCGCGACTGCGAACGCCGCGGGCCCGCAGCGCGACCCACAGCGCGAGCGTAAAGCTGACGCCGAAGTTGGCCGCCAGGATGAACACGATGCCGACTGCTGCGTAGACATAGTCTCGGCTGAGCAGGATGCGGGCGCCGCTCTGCATCACGTCGGTGGCGGCGGCCAGGGCCAGCGAGCCGGAGGACAGCGTCACGTGCCGGACCTCGGTGGGCAGGCCAAAGAACTGGCCAATCACCGGCGACATGCCCAGGAGAAATCCCAGGGTGACGACGCCGCCGATGCCCGCGACCTGTCGCTCTAGCGTCTGTCCGAGCCAGGTGGCGACGCGCGCCCCGAGCAGCCGCCGGATGCGGCGACTACCGGCGATGCCGGCCGGCAGGTGGTGATAGACCGTCCAGTTCTCAAGCCAGCCGGCGGCGATGCTCGACAGCCATAGGTACACACCGGTAAGCGCGGCGAAGGGCAGCGCGATCAGCGGATGCATCGAGTGGACGGTGTACGCGGCGCTGGCCGGCGACAGAAAGTTGTGCCCGGTGCGCAGTCGCCACAGCCAGTCGCAGAGCAGGGCGGCGGGGATGACCGCGCCCAAGTTGCCGACGGCGGAAGCCATCTGCGAGCGAGTGATGCGGGCGATCATGTCGACCAGCCGATCGAAGGCCAGTCCTTGCTTGTCGCGGGCCTGGCCGCGCTGCGACAGGGCCGCTGCCAGGGCCGCCGCCGTCATCGAGGGCTGCTTGGTGGCGAGCGTGAAGTGACACAGCTGGATGATGACGAAGGACAGCGCGTAGTTGCTGGAGGCCACTACGCCGGCGAAGAAGGCCGGCAGCTTCCAGCCCGACAGCAGGTACTTGAGCAGGGCCGTACCGGCGGTCAGTAGGCCGCCGCCGCAGCCGGCGAGCAGCATCTGGCGCCACTCGGCTGGCGTCTCGGTGATGTACTTTTCGCCGCTCTTGCCGGTGCGCTCGACGATCTTGCGCGATAGCTGCTGCGTGC
>CAZVMD010000152.1:0-16446 GCA_964628555.1 uncultured Myxococcales bacterium
GTTCCACTTCTGGCATTGGCTGTAACTGTCGTCGGTGGGTGGGGTTTGTTTGGCGGGTTTTATCCCGGGGTATCCGGGTTTGGGTGGGGCGGGGGCGGTGCGCGGCGGGTGGATTAGGGAGGGGGGAGGCGGCGCAGGGCGGCTTGGGCGGGGGGGCTGTGGGGCTCGAAATGCAGGAGCTCGCGCAGTCGCTGGCGGGCCAGCTCGGGGCGGCCGCTGCGGGCGTAGATCTCGGACAGAGCGAGGAGCGCGTCGGTGTAGTAGGGCACGCGCTCGACGGCCTGTTCGAGCCGCGTCACGGCGGCGCTGACGTCGCCCTGGCGCATGGCGAGCAAGCCCAGGACGTAGTGCGGCATGAGCAGGCCAGAGTCCTTGGGATCGCGGGCCATCTTGCGCAGGGGGGCCTCGGCGCGCAGATCGCCGATCATGGCCAGCGCGAGTGCGGCTGCCTGCCGCACCATGCGCGAGGGATCGGTCAGCAAGAGCGCGATGCGATCGCTGGCCTTGGCATCGTGCAGCATGCCCAGCCCCTCCAGCGCTCGGGCCCGGACCAGCGACGAGGGATCGGCTAGCAGGGGCACGAGCGCCGAGCTGGCGGTCTTCTGAAAGCGCTGCGCGAGAAGCTGGGCACAGGCCGCGCGCAAGGTGGGCGCTTCGCTGCGGTCGGCAAGCACGGCCCGCAGTGCCGGCTCGCTGCGCGCGGCGGTCTTCTCATCAATGGCCGCAGCAAGCTGCAGGCGTCGAGCTTGTCGGCGAGCCGCCCCTGGCCACAGACGGAGCAGATCCTCGGCCAAGGTGTCGGGGGACTTGTCGCGATGGCAGAGGTGGCAGGCGCTCGGGGCTCCATGCTGCGACTCGTTCTGTGGCACCGGCACGTCGAGCGAGTGGTCGGCGAAGGCATCAAGCACGCCGCTGACTACTTTGGGCATGTGGCAGCTGATGCAGCTTTGGGCGGCGGCGGTCTGGTGGCGGCTGTGACGGGCGCGAGCGGCGGTGCCGCGCAGCTTGGCATGGCAGCGCAGGCAGCCGGCCTCGGCGGCGCTGGGCCCGGGGGGAAGCTCGTTTTCGCCATGTGCGGCATGGGGAGCGCTGTGACAGTCGAGGCAGGTGGCGCCGCCGCGCAGGTAGCAGCGCGACTGCACCAGGGCCTGATACTCGAAGCTGCTGCTGGCCGGTCGGCCGTCGGCAAAGAACTCAGCCGAGCGGCTCTTGCCATTGGTCAGGACGAGCGGCTGATACAGCTCGCTGTAGTCTTCGCCGGGGCGAAAGTGGCGCTCGGCATCGAGCACGGGGAAGACCGGCTGGCGAGGTCCGTGACACTGGGCGCAGATCGAAAAGGCCTGCGCTCGGCCGCGCGGGCTGCGGTGCAGCTTGCCGGGATGGACGATGTCGCGCGCGGACTTGCTCTCGGCGTGGCGAGCCCCGGGACCGTGGCAGCTCTCGCAGCCGACGCCGGCATCGGCAAAGCCGGTGCGGAAGCGCTGGGTCGTGCGGTCGTAGCGCACGCTGAGGCCGGTGGTGTGGCAGTCGAGACACTCGTGGTTGGCGTTGCGGCGAAAGCGCGTCCAGAAGAACGGATGCTGGGCGTCGACGCGGCCCTGCTTCTTTTCGTTGTAGTCGACCCAGGTGCCGGAGGTGACGTGGTAGTAGACCGGCAGGACTTGCCAGCGCCCATCGGGCAGGACGGCGATGCTGTCTTGCATGCGCTTGCCGCCGATCACCCAGGCCACGGGCACGTCGCGCAGGGCGCCGGCTTCGTCGCGGGTGGTCATGAAGTAGCCGTCTTGGCTCCGATGCATCCAGGCCTCGCTCGACTGGCCGGCAAAGTGATCCTCGTCGAAGCGACCGGCCACGGCAGGTGCGCGACCGCCGTCCGCCAGCTTGACCGGGGCCAGGGCGCGGGAGTGCCAGTCGGTAAGCCAGGCGCTGTGCTTGGCTGGGTGACAGGAGGCGCAGACCTCAGCCCCGACGTAGCCCGAGGCGGCGGGCAGCGGTGGCTCGGTCGCGGCAGGCCAGAGCGGGGCAGCCGGGCGAGCTACGGTCGGGGCAGCAGCCTCTGACTTCCCCGCTGGGCGATGCAGGGCCGGGGCTGCGGTCGGGCTAGTTGCGGCGAGAGTCGCGGTGGCCGGCGTTGGGGCAGGTCGGTCTGCTACAGAATGTGTAGCAGTCGGCGTTGGTGCGGCCCGGTCTGCTACAGAATGTGTAGCGGCCGGTGTGGGTGCGGCCTGGCCTGCTACAGAATGTGTAGCGGCCGGCGGTGTGGCGGCTGGCTGCGGCGGCGAGCGCTCACAGCTGATGACAAGAGCGAGCAGCTGGCCAGCCAAGATCGCCGACCAGCGCCGAGCTCGCTCACCTGATGACGGGGCCTGCGGTCGCATGGCGGCGACCCTAGCACGGGGGCCCCAGGCCGAGAGATCCTAGCGGCGCAGGATCTGGCAGGGCTCGAGCGCGGTGCCATCGATGCGCTTGGGGCAGACACGCAGCGCATCGGGCAGCACCTCGACCGAGACGTAGTTGTGCTCGTTGAAGAAGGCGAGGGGCGGGTGCTTGCAGCGCCGCTTGCCCGGGACACCGCACTTAAGCGGCCTGAGCTCGGCGCCGCCGCCGCCGGTGACGATGTAGTTGAGCTGGCCGCGACGCCCACGCTCGAAGTCGTGGTCGTGGCCGGAAAAGACGATGCTGACGCGATACTTTTCGAAGAGCGGCACATAGTCGCGGATCAGGACACCGTTGTCGCCGTGCCAGCCCATCGAGTAGGGGCCGTCGTGCATCCAGACCACGATGGCGCGCGGTCGGCGCAGGGTGGCGCGGCTGAGATCGGCTTCGAGCCAGCGAAGCTGATCGGCGCTGCGGGCTTGGTTGCTGTCGAGCGCGACAAAATGAACCGAAGAAAGATCGAAGCTGTAGTAGCCGCGCGGCAGGGTGGCTTCATCCAGCGGGCCTTTGTCGCGGGGCGGCGCAGGCAGCGCGGCCGCCGAGCTGTCGAGCCGACCCGAGCCCGCCACCGCCGTCGGGGGCTGCGGCACGAACAGGCGATCCCAGAGCTGAAACAGCCGCTGCGCTCCCTGCCGGCGGAGCGCGTATTCGTGGTTGCCGGGAGCCATGAACACCGGAATGCGCTCAAGCAGGGGGGCGGCCACTGCGAAGTAGCGATCCCAGTCGCCCTCCTCGGTGCCGCGCTCGACGACATCACCGGTGCAGAGGATCAGGTCGGGATCTTCGATCAGCAGCGACTGCACGACCTGCGCGTGTACGCTGTGACCGCTGCGCGAGTCGCCGTACACGACAAAGCGCAGTGGCCGACCGGAGGCGGGCGGAGTGTGCAACAGCACCAGGGGAAGCTCGCTGCGCTGACCATTTGGAGCGGTGATCGCGACTTGATAGTGGTAGGTCGTGCCGGGGCGCAGGCCGGTGATGCGGGCTCGATGGCCAAGCTGCGGTGGGCTGGCGGGATCCTCGGCTAGCTCGCGATCGCGAGAGCTGGGGGACTCGCCTTTGCCATAGCGCAGCGAGAAGTGGGTCGGGGTGTTGGTCTGCAGCGCCAGGTCGAGCACGCCGCCGAACAGCCGCTCGATGTAGGGACCGCGCACCACACGGGGGCCATCGCTGAGCAGGAGCTCAAGCTCGATGCGCGGGCAGCGCTCGACGGCCCGCGGGTGGACCTCGACGGCCAGCACGTTGCCTTCGGGCAGCAGCAGGCCGGGCGCGAGCGGCAGGTGGTGGCTCTCAGGCTCGACGGGGCCACGCTCCAGCGCCAGGGTGGTGGCATCGGTCATGGCCGGTGGCAGGCGGCGCCGCACGAGCTCGACACCGTTGAGATAAGCCACCACTCCGTCGGAGTAGCGCATGCGCAGGGTGAGCAGAGAATAGCGCCCGAGGTCGCCGCTGACGGCAAAGCGGCGGCGCAGGTACAGCGCTCCGGCACAGGCGGGGGGCGGGGCGGGGCCGCTGCCACCATCGACCGCAGTCCCGGCATCAGGGGGCACTCGACGCGGCAGGCCGGCATCGGGCGTGGCATCCTCGGCGAAGATCAGCCCGCCGTCGCTGGGTTGCCCACTCTCACCACCGAGTGGGAGCGGCGCGGGAGGAGCCGGTGTGGTCGGCAGGGCCGAGGTCTGAGCCGCAGCCGGCGGGCCTGAAGACGCACCCGGAGAGAGCCACAGCGTCCCGGCCGGCGGCGGCGATGAGCTGAGGCTCTGCGGCGGCAGCAGGGTCCAGGCGTTGTCGTCAAACTCAGGGCGGATCCAGTCGCTCGGCGGGGCAAGCGCGGCGGGAGAGAGCGCGAGCGCTGAGGCGGCGAGGCCTGCCGGTTGAGTGGCTGAGCCGGCTCCGGCATCAGCCGACCCCTGCGCTGGCAGCATGGCCGGAACATGCAGCTTGCGCGCCGTCTCGCTGGGCGAAACCGTGCGCCCAAGCAGCACCAGATCCGCGGCCCGCGCTTCCCCAAGCCAGGCCAGCCAGAACCCCAAGACCAGCAACCCGGCGAGCCGCAGACCCCGGTGGCCGTCGTCGTCGGTTGCTCGCATCGCCGCCATTATGAAGGAAGCCCCCGATCGCGTCGTCTTATTTCAGCCGCGAAAGCCGCGGCAGCTGAAGTAGGATGATGCGAGGAGAAAGTGAGCCTATGTTGACAACGAAGCCCATGGCCGGGCGCTGGCTGTTGGCCGCGCTGATGTCGCTTCCCTTGCTTGCCCAGGTCGTTCTGGCGGAGCCACAAGTCCCCCCAGCGGCTGCCCCAGCGCAAGCGCAGGCTGCCCCGCCGAGTGCCGCAGCCAAGCCCGGTGCGACCGGCGGCTGGAAAGATCTGCAGCTTCTGCCCAAGAACATCTCCAAGGACGAGCTCAAAAAGACCATGAAGGCGATGAGCCGGGACTTGGGCGTGGACTGCTCCTTCTGCCATGAAGAGCCGAACATGGAGAAGGACACGAACAAGAAGAAGCTGGCGCGCGAGATGATGAAGATGACGACCGAGATCAACCGCAACTACGCCTCGGTCATGAAGAAGGTCACCTGCTTCACCTGTCACCGCGGCAAGGAAGAGCCGGAGCGGCAGAAGTAGCGGCGCTCGTCGAGCTCCCGCCTCATCCGGCCTCTCTTCCTAGCCCCCCGCGGTGCGGCGCAGCCCGCGCTTGCCGCTGCGCTGCGCGGGCTTACAGCTTGACGACGACGGTCTTGGTCTCGGTGTAGGCGTCGAGAACTTCGCTGCCGCCCTCGCGTCCCCAGCCGGACTGCTTGTAGCCGCCGAAGGGCAGCGCATCGTCGAAGGCACCGTAGCAGTTGATCCACACCGTGCCAGCCTTGAGCAGCTGAGCCACGCGCTGCGCTTTGCCGAGGTCGCGGCTCCACACCGCGGCGGCCAGGCCATAGATCGTGTCGTTGGCCAGTGCGGTGACTTCGTCCAGGCTCTTGAACGGATGCACGGTGACGACGGGACCGAAGATCTCTTCCTGCACCACGCGCATGCTCGGCCGGACATCGGTCAGCACCGTTGGCTGCATGAAGAAGCCTGAGCTGCCATGGCGGCCGCCGCCGACCACGACGCGAGCGCCCTCGCCCTGGCCACTTTCGACGTAGCCGCGGACGCGCTGCAGCTGTTCTTGCGAGACCAAGGGGCCCATCTGCGTGCCCTCGGCCAGGCCCGGTCCGAGACGGATCTTCTGCGCGCGGGCCGCCACACCGGCCAGCACCTTGTCGAGTGCTGCCTCTTCGACATACAGGCGCGATCCAGCGGTGCAGACCTGACCCTGGTTGAAGAAGATGGCGTTGGCGGCACCGGCGATCGCTGGCTCTAAGTCGGCGTCGGCAAAGACGATATTCGGCGACTTGCCACCGAGCTCCAGCGTCAGCTTCTTGAGGTTGCCGGCCGCGGCGCGAACGATCAGTCGCCCGACTTCTGTCGAGCCGGTAAAGGCGACCTTGTCGACCTGCGGGTGGCTGGCCAGCGCAGCTCCTGCGGTCTCGCCGAAGCCGGGCACGATGTTGACCACACCGTCGGGAAGGCCGGCCTGGCAGAGCAGCTCGCCGAGTCGCAGGACCGAAAGCGGTGTCTGCTCGGCGGGCTTGAGGACCACGGCGTTGCCGCAGCACAGGGCCGGCGCCAGCTTCCACGCCGCCATCAGCAGCGGGAAGTTCCAAGGGATGATCGCCCCGACGACGCCGATGGGCTCGCGCAGGGTGTAGGCGTGGAACAGGCCGGGCGGCGCGGCGACCAGGGGAATCTGCCGTCCGTTGAGGCGTGTGGCCCAGCCGGCCATGTAGCGAAAGGCGGCCGCTACGGCCGGGATGTCACCGTGCCGCGCCACCTTCAGCGACTTGCCGTTGTCGAGCGACTCCAGCTGGGCCAGCTCATCGACGTGCTGATCGACTAGATCGGCAATGCGCTGCAGCAGCCTTTCGCGCTCTGCCGGAGTCATGCGAGTCCAGGGCGAGCCCGGAGCCATCGCGGCCCGCGCGGCTGTCACGGCTGCAGCGATGTCTTCGGCTGCCCCTTCGGCGATGTGGGCCAGCGGCTCGCCGGTCGCGGGATCGAGGCTGACAAAGGTCTTGCCGCTGTGGGCGGGTAGCCACTTGCCGCCGATCAGCTGCTTGCGCGGCTGTGCCAAGAAATCGACCACGGCTGGTAGCCGAGGCACGAGCCGCGGCGGCGTCATCTCTCCCTGCATGCTGCTTGCTCCTTAACGAATGACAAAGCCGGAAAACTCACCGCTGGCCCGCGAGCGCTTCACCTCGACGCGGTCGACGCGGGCCATGCGCGGACCGGCGTTGCGGGTCCACAGCTCAAGGGCATCGATCTGCTCCGGCGTGCCCTCGGCCAGCAACATCACATCGCCGTTTTCGAGGTTCTGCACCCAGCCCGACAGGCCTAGCTGCTCGGCCTTCTGCTGCGCGCTGCGGCGATAGCCGACGCCCTGCACGCGGCCCGAGATGGTGAGGACGACGCGCTCGTGCTCGCCCGCTTTGAGCGTGCTCACTTCGCACCGCCTGGTGCATGGCTCGTCTGCGCGCCCGAGGGACCCAGCTCGGGCTGCGCGGTGCCGCGCGAGCAGTGTCCCTTGCGCTGATAGGGCTTGCCTTGCAGGCGCTGCAGCGTCGTCTGGGCTCGCCAGGTCCAGTACGCCTGCTGAAACGGCATGGCCATCTGCGGATCGAAGTAGGGGTTGCGGACCTCGCCAAGCTCGACCAGACACAGCGCCTGCTCGATGACGCTGACCGGACAGCCCGAGAGGCGCAGCACCTGCTTGCCTTCGTTCACCGCCACCTTGCCGCTGACCTTGGCCATCTTTAGGAACACGTCGTCGTGCTTGATGGTGTACGGGTCGAGCGTCGAGCGATCCTTGTACTGGCTGCGGATCTGCACCAGCTCGCCGCCAATCTGGCCCTGCCACTCGGCGCAGTCGCCGATGAACACGACCTTTTCGCCGGGGCCGGCGGGAATCGGGCCCTCGTACTTGCCAAAGACGATGTGCAGGCGCGGCAGCTTCTGATCGCAGCTCTGGTCGTACAGGCGCAGGATCTCGATCGCTTCCTGCATCGCGCCCGGGCAGCCGCCCCAGCAGTAGTCGGTGCGCTCGGGCTCGGGCGGGGGGCCGGCGTAGGCCGTGATGCGCGAGCCCTCGAAGTATTTTTCGATGCGCTGCAGCCCGACGCGAAAGCTGCGGGCCCGCTGCTGGGCCTGCTCCAGCGTCACATCGCCACTCAGCTGGATGCCCTGCAGATCCAGCCACTCTGGCGAGCCCAGGCCGTGCTCGACGGCAAGCGCGATGTGCTCAACCGTCTGCGGCGCGACGCCGATGATGTGGCAGCACACGGCATCGAAGGCGACCTGACTGTTGCCCATGATGATGAGCTTGAGCGGGAACGGCAGCGGCGTCAGCATCCGGCCTTCGCCCGCGGTGATGGCATCGATGGCGATAAACTGCGGCTGGATGATGTGCTGCAGGTCGGCGATCTTTTCGTTTAGCCGATGGTCGTGATCGATCAGCCGATGGCGGTCATCCTGAATGCCGATGTAGTTCTTCATCGAGAACGTCACCGTCGTCCAGGGGTGGGCCTTAAACTTCGGACAGTTGACGAAGAAGTCGGCGTCGGCGATCGGCTGCGGCGTAAAGACGTAGTCGCGCAGGCGCTGCGGGTGGCTGTAGCGCACCTCAACCTGCGGCACCTCATCGAACAGGTAGCGCTTGATGCCGCCTAAGCGCTCGATCAGCGCGTCATAGCCCGACTCGGCGAAGGCAAAGCGCGAAGGCACGGTGATGCCGCAGCGCTCGCCGATGCCCAGCTCTTTGAGCGAGTCATCAGCCCGATCACGGAGCGCCTGCACCACGCCTTCCATGAACTCTGGCCGGGTGTAGGCATGCGGGAACAGCGGTCCGGCCGCGACGATGTTGGGCTTGATCAGGGTTCGCCCATGCGGGCGCAGCCCAAGCTCCTCAAGTCCCTCGCGAACGATCTCGCGGATGCGCGCGGGGTCGTACTCGGCGCAGTGACGAATGATGACCTTGGGTTGTGTCGGAATCCGCATAGGGCAGAGCTTCGCTCGATTGCGGACACAAAGACAAGCCTAGCCGTCTGGGCTCTCGTCCTCGCTCGGCTGCCAGGGCTTTAGCACCGGGGCTTGCTCGCGGTAGGCAGCGATGGCCTGCGTGCGAGCCGCCTGCTCTTGCTCCAGATGGCGGCGCAGCGCCAGGTCGAGGCGGGGATGGAAAAACAGATGGGCCGAGTAGGTCTCGCTGGGCTCAAAGCCGCGCGCGATCTTGTGCTCACCGCCGGCTCCGCCTTCGAAGATGGCCACGCGATCGGTGATGCAGACGTCGATGCTGTGGTAGTAGCAGACGTTAAAGTGCAGGAAGGGATGCTCCTCGAAGCAGCCCCAGTAGCGTCCCCACAGGCGACGCAGCGGGGCGACCGTGGCCAGGCCGGCTGCGGCGCTGTCGGGGGAGCCGTAGCCGGCGGCGACGTTGAAGGCCCCGGCGATGACGCTGCCCTGCCGCTCGGCAAGCACTAGCTGCACGGCGTCGGGATAGCTGGCAAAGAAGCGGCGATAGAAGCCCTGGTTTAGCCAGCGGCGACCCCAGACCAGCTTCTCCACCGTCGAGGAATGCAGGGCATGGGCGAGGTCGGCGAAGTGCTGCGGCTGCTGCCCGATGGTCTCGCCGCGCAGCGTGCGCAGGGCGATGCCTTGGCTCTGCGGTGCGGCGCGTTCCCGTCGCAGAGTGTTGCGGCGCTTCGAGGAAAAGCGGGCATAAAACTCGTCGGGATGGCGATAACCGGGGTTGTGAAAGTGGTACTGAAAGGCCACGCGCGAGGCCAGGCCGTGGCGGCGCAGCACCTCGACCTGAGCCGCGGTGGGGAACAGCACGTGCAAGGACGCGATGCCGTGCTCCTGACAGAAGCGACGGGCGGCGGCGAGGAGCAGCGAGTAGCCCGCCTCGCGCTCGGCCGCGTCAAGACCGGGGCGAAACAGGAAGCGCCGCCCGGTCACCGGCGTAAACGGCAGCGCAAAGATGAGCTTGGGGTAGTAGGGCAGGGAGGCGCGCTCGGCTGCCGCTGCCCAGTCCCAGTCGCGGCTGAAGTCGCCGTCGCTGTCTCCTTTGATGTAGGCCGGTGCGGCGGCTACAAGCTCGGTGCCGCGGTACAGCAGGAAGTGGCAGGGCAGGAAGCCTCGCTCGGCCGTGGCGCAGCCGCTCTGCTCAAGGGCCGAAAGGAAGCGATGATCGCAGAACGGGGGATCGCCACCGCGGTCGCACTCATCGGCGGCATCGAGCGCGAGCAGGCGGTTCCAGTCGCCTTCGCTGATCTCGCCGATGCCTCTTATGATGCGCACGCTAAGCGCGCCGGCCTGGCTCATGCGTCGGCCCAGTCGCCGCCCCGGGCGAGGCAGGCCGCGTAGGCCGCCAACAGGCGCTGCGTCTGCGGTCCCGGCAGTCCTTGACCGATCGGTCGATCGTTGAGGCGGGTGACCGGCAGCACGCCGCGCACGCTGCTGGTCAGGAAGGCTTCGTCGGCCGCTTCGGCTTCTTGCACTGTAAAGCGGGCCTCGCGACAGACCAGGCCTAGCTCGTCGGCTAGGCGCAGCACCGTCGCTCGCGTGATGCCGGCCAGCAGACCCAGCCCAAGCGGGGGCGTCCACAGCTTGGCGTCGCGCACGAGGAAGAAGTTCGACGACGCGCCTTCCATCACCGCTCCTTCGCTGTCGCACAGCAGGGCCTCGTAGGCCTGGCGCCGCTTGGCGATGCCGAGCGCCATCACCGACGGCAGATAGTTGCTCGACTTGGCGGCCGGCAGCATGCGCAGACCACAGTCGGCCGGCGTCACGCTGACCATGGTCACACCCTGCTGATACAGCGCGGCGGCTGGCAAGCGCAGCGGGCGACCGAGCACGATCAGTCGGGGATCGTCGGCGGCCGCCGGATCCAGATCCAGCGCGCCGGTGCCCCGCGTCACGATCAGCCGCAGGTAGGCTTCGCCCGGCACGCGCTCGACGACCGCCTGGCAGGCGCGGATCAGCGTCGGTCGCTCCGGCAGGCGCATGGCCAGCAGGGCCGCCGACTGGCCGAGGCGCGCAAGGTGCTCGGCGAAAAACAGCGGTCGCCGCTCGGCGGTGCGCGTCACCTCGAAGATGCTATCGCCGTACAGAAAGCCGCGATCGAGGACCGGCACCCGGGCGGCCGCGGCCGGCCGGACGGCCTCGTCAATCCAGATCCAGGCATCGTCGGCCGGGTGGGGGGCCGGGGCGTCGGCCGCGTCGGGGGCTGGGCTCGGAGGGCTCATGGCGCAATCAATAGTAGCCGCAGCAGTCGATCGTACGCCTCGGACAGCGCGGCGATGGCCACCGACTCGCCGGCCTGGTGCGCCTGCGCCGTCTCGCCCGGGCCAAAGTTGGCCGCCGGGATGCCCAGCGCGGTCAGGCGCGCGACGTCGGTCCAGGCCTGCTTGGCCGTGACCTTGAGCCCCTCGCGGGTCCGAAAGCCCTGCAAGAGCGGCGCCTCCAGACACACCCGGCCCGGCGGCGCCTCGTCGAGGATCTCGACCTGATACGGCCCGCAGCTCGCGATCAGCGCCAGCAGCTCTTGGCGGGCGTCGGCGGCCGTGCGGTTCGGCGCGAAGCGGCTGTTGATGTTCAGCACCAAGCGATCCGGCACGACATTGCGCGAGTTGTCGGTCTGCGCCTGGGTCACCGTCACCACTTCGTAAAACGGCAAGCCAGCCACCTGCACCTCGCGCCGCGCCAGGCCGGCCAGGCGCGACAGCAGCGGCAGCGCGGCATAGATCGCATTTTCGCCCTGCCAGGGTCGGGCGCTGTGGGCCCGTCGGCCTTGTACCGTCACCCGCGCCTGCAGACCGCCGATGCAGCCGGCCTGCAGCTCGCCGTCGGTGGGCTCCAGGCACAGGGCCAGCCCGATGTCCCGCAGGGCGCCCGAGGCGCAGATCGGCAAGATACCGCTGCGCTCGGCCGGGCCCTCTTCCGCGTCGTAAAACACGCAGAGCAGGTTGTGGGCAAAGCGCTGCGGCGCCGCCAGCAGGGCCAGCATCACCGCCAGACCCCCCTTCATGTCGCTGGCCCCGCAGCCGAACACTCGCCCGGCCGCCTCGTCGATGGTGAGCGGCTGCCGCTCGGGGGGCGCCGGCGCGACGGTGTCGGTATGACCAAACAGTGCCACCGTGGCGGCTCCGCGGGCTGGGTTGTCCTGCCGGCGGGCCAACAGCGAGAGCCCCATCCGCTCGACCTCGACCCCGGGCAGGGCGCGCAGTCGGGCTTCCAGATCGGTCGCGATCGCGGCCTCTTGCCCGGTTACGCTAGCGATCCGACACAGGGCGAGCGTCGTCTGGGCCAGATCGATCATCGGCGTTGCTTCCACGGCATGACCTTGGCAGCCGACCTCGCCCCGGGCAACAGAAAATCGCAGACGGAGACCGGGCATGATAGAAGCGCAGGATATGTTGAACGCTGCTGCGGACTTTGCGACCACCGTCGGCTGCCGGACCCTAGATGTCTTCGAGCCAGAGCAGGGCGTGCGCGTGCCCACCTGGGTGCTGTACCCCGCCCATGCTGCCGAGTCGCTGGAGCACTTTGGCCCGTATCCTCTTGCGGTCGCCAGCAACGTCCCGATCGTCGGCAGTCAGCTGCCGCTGGTGGTGATCAGCCATGGCACGGGCGGCTTTCCGTTTACCCACCGCGACCTCGCCGCTCACCTCTGCCGGGCCGGCTTTGTCGTCGCACTGCCCGAGCACACCGGCAACAGCCGAACCGACAACCACCTGGCTCACAGCGCCGCCAACCTCGCCAATCGGCCGCGGCAGGTGCGCCGGCTGCTCGATGCCATCTTCGCCGATCCCGAGCTGGGGCCGCGCCTCGCGCCGGGCGAGGTCTTTATGATCGGCCACTCGCTGGGCGCCTACACCGCGCTGGCCCTGGCAGGCGGTCACCCCACCAGCTTCCCGCACGAGTCGCCCGACGGTCAGGCGCAGCCGGTGCCGGTGGTGGCGGACAGCCGCCTGCGCGCGCTGGTGCTGCTGGCCCCGGCCACGCCGTGGTTTATGCGGCAGGGGGCGCTGGCCGATGTCGATCTGCCGATCCTGATGTACACCGGCGGCCGCGACGAGCTAGCCCCGGCCGCGTTTCACGGCGCGATCGTGCTCCTGGGGGTGCGCAACCCGGCTCGGGTTCGCCATCGCGTCGTCGAGGAAGCGGGGCACTTTTCGTTTCAGAGCCCCTTTCCGCCCGAGCTCGTGCGGCCCGACTTTGCCCCCTCGCAGGACCCCCCGGGCATCGATCGCGCCGCACTGCAGCCGCTGCTGGCCGACGAGATCACCGCCTTCCTGCGGGAGCAGCGAGCCGCCGGGCGCTAGCTCAGCGAGCGCCGGTGGCGGCTGCAGCAATCCAATAGTGGGCCAATAATTTACAAAATAAACTACTCATCATTATTTATTTTGTTGATTTATAGTGGGTTTAGTAAATCATTTATATTCTAGTTTTTATTGCCCCATTACTCCGGCTTGCGCCTAGACCGGAACCTCGAAGGTGCGCAGGGCTTCGTTGAGCGAGGTCTTCTGATCCGTCGAGGCCTTGCGCTGACCGATGATCAGCGCGCAGGGGACGTGGAAGGTGCCGGCTGGAAAGGTCTTGGGCCAGCTACCGGGGATGACCACCGAGCGAGCCGGGACCCGCCCGCGCAGCACAACCGGCTCTGGTCCGGTGACATCGACGATCGGGGTCGAGGCGGTCAGGACGACATTGGCGCCCAGCACCGCCTCGCTCTCGACCCGCACGCCCTCGACGACGATGCAGCGCGAGCCGACGAAGGCACCGTCTTCGATGATCACCGGGCTGGCCTGCGGCGGCTCAAGCACGCCGCCGATGCCGACGCCGCCTGCCAGGTGTACGCCACGACCGATCTGCGCGCAGCTACCCACCGTCGCCCAGGTGTCGACCATCGTGCCGCTGCCGACGTAGGCGCCGAGGTTGACGTAGCCGGGCATGAGGATCACGCCGGGCTCCAGGAACGAGCCATAGCGCGCCACTCCCGGCGGGACGACGCGGATGCCGGCCGCCTGCAGGTCGCGCTTGACCGGCACCTTGTCGTGGAACATCAGGCCGCCACACTCGATCGGCTCAAGCGGTCGCAGGGCGAAGTACAGCAGGATCGCCTGCTTGATCCACACGTTGACCTGCCAGCTACCCTCGCGCTTCTCGGCGACCCGCAGCCGGCCAGCGTCGAGGTCAGCCAGCGTGGCGAAGACAGCCTCTTGAATCGCCGGTCGCCGGCTGGCGTCGGCCAGCAGGCTGCGGTCGGCAAACGCCGCCTCGATCAGCGGCTGACGATCGGCGACCGGGATCATGGCTGGGCCGCCGCGTCCGGGGCGATCGGCATGCCGGTGGGGCTGACGATGTCCGAGAGCGCAAAGCTCAGGCTGCCGAGGGCGCGCTGGCGCAGGCTCTCCCAAAAGTCGAGGCCCTGACCAAGCTGACGATAAAACTGCAGCTTGCCGGCATAGCCGGGCAGCGCGAACAGCGGACGCAGCCCGTCGGTGGCCTGGACTTGGTACAGATCGCCGTCGGTCCAGTCAAAGGCAGCCCGCTGGAGCTGGGCGCTGCGATCGCGGGCCAGGGTGGTGAAGTAGGGGCGCTCGCGCATCTGCGAATCGGCGCCCCAGCCAAAGCGACCTGACTGGCTGATCAAGCGGCTGAAGCGAGCCTGTGGATCGGACCAGGCCAGCTCGAAGCTGAACGGGCCCGCCATGTCGATGCCCAGCATGGCCCGCGGGCTGCCGACGCGATAGCTGCTTTCCACCGCCGGCACGACGACATCCAGGATGTACTTGGCATAGTCGGCACCGCGCGGCTGCACCTCGGGGAAGCGGCTGTCGGGATAGTGCGAATACAGCGCCAGGCGGGCGCTGGCGTCGCTCGGGGCCGGCAGATATACCGCCACGGTCTGGGGGGCCTGGCCTCTCTCGGAGAGCGCGAACAGCAGGCGGTCGTAGCGTCCGCGCAAGAGCGCGTCTTTGCCATCGTGGATGTAGATCGACGGGTAGCGCACCGTCGAGCGCTGGGCGTAGCCGGGCGGCAGGCCGATCAGCACCTCGCCCAGCCCGAAGGCGGCCAGCGAGCCGGAGGGCAGCGGCAGCCGGCGCAGGCGCGGTCCCTCCTCAAAGAGGCCGGGGGCCCAGGCCACCGAGCGCAGCTCGCCCTGGTTGCCACCGAGGAGGTTGTTGGGGTTCGGCGGCAGCGACGAGCCATCCCAGGCGACCTCAAGGTTTAAGGCATCGAGGTGGCGGACGCCGTCGCGGCTGAGCAGGTATTCGACCCGGGTAGCCGGCACGCGCATGGCCAGCAAGCGCAGCCGCCCGCCGAGCACGGGATAGAGCGGATCGGCGCCGGTCGTCCAGCCGTTCCAGTCACCGACCAAAGAGACCGTGCGGGCCGGTGTGCGGTCGAAGTCGACAAAGGTCAGGGCCGGAAAGCGCGCCGCATCGCCGAGGCTGCTCACCAGCGGGGTCTCGGTCGCCAGCTTGGCCAGGCCCTGCTCCAGCGCTTCGGCCCGACGGATCTGCTCGGCCAAGGGCACCCGATCCGAGCCGCGCAGCGCCTGGACCAAGAGCGCGGCTGGCGCCGGCAGCTCAGCCTCGGCATCGGCAGCCAGATCGACGTGTAGGCGCCCGCCCTGCGGATCGAACGAGAGCTCGTAGCGGGCCGACACCGGCGTCGCCAAGCGGAAGGGCTGCAGCCGCCGCGCCTCATCGGCGTCGAGCGCCATGCTGGCCAGGGTGGCGGGCACCGGCTGGATCCGCGCTTCGCCGCCGCTTACGTCTGGCTGGGCGCCGATATACACATCCGTCCGCGGCGCCGAGAGCAGAAGCGCGAGGCGATCGCCGGGCAGGCTGAGCACCCCGCGATAGGTGCCGCGGTTGGCATCCCAGCGCAGGGTGGGCGCATGGTCGTCCTGGCTCCAGCTGTTGTGGTCGCCGCTGACCAAGAGCGAGGTGCCATAGAAGCGCGGCTCAGGGCCACAGCCCGACCCACCAAGCAGGGCCCACAGGGACACCGTCAGCCAGGCCCCTCGCGATAGGCGACGAGTCCTTAGCTGCGCGTCAGTCCAACACATTCCGCCCGAGGACGACATCCGCTGCCTATACGATCGCGACCCTGCCAAGTCAAACAAACTTACCCACCGCCCGCCGGTCGGTCCGAGGCCCAGCGCGGCTGCCTAGCGCGGCCGAGCTTGCCGCCGCAGCGCACTGCGATCCAGGCCAACTCGCCGCAAAGATCGGCGCCGGTATCGCCAGGGCTGGCGCAGCATTCCCCACACCCCTGACAGCGCCGGCCCCGAGGTCTTTCGCTGCGCGGGCCGCGGTGTCGCCTTCTTTGCGATCTTTCGGCGGGACAAGCACCGCATAATCAGAGCCACGTAGATGACTGCGCGCGCGTCGGTCATAGGCAGCAGGGGCAGCGGGGGCAGCAGCGGGGCAGCCAGCACCCGCCCATTTTCGTCGAGAGAGGGGCGATGCGGCCTCCCCGAGAGCAGGCCATGACCGCTGCCACCCAGCCGCTAGCCGCCGGCGACACTGTCGGCAAGTACACCGTGATCCGGCCGCTCGGGCAGGGCGGCATGGGCATGGTGTTTGAGGTCAAGCACCAGACGCTCGGCACACGCGCAGCCCTCAAGCTGCTGTGGACCGGTCAGGCGATCAACCGCGAGCTAGCAGCACGCTTTCTAACCGAAGCCCGGGCCGGCGGCGCCATCGAGCACCCCGGCGTTGTCCGCGTGCTGGAGTACGACGTGCTGCCCAGCGGCCTGCCCTACCTCCTGATGGAGTTTCTGCCCGGCGAGACGCTGAGCCAGCGCCTGTACAAAAGCCGCAAGCTGGGCCTGGCCGCGCTGCCGATCCTGCAGCAGATCGCCGATACCTTGGCCGCCGTGCACGCCCGCGGCATCGTGCATCGGG
>CAZVMD010000153.1:0-16315 GCA_964628555.1 uncultured Myxococcales bacterium
TTCGACTTGAGATAGCCAATGGCTTCCGCGTTGCCATCATCGAGCGCGAGCGCCTGCTCGTAGGCTTTGATGGCTTCCGCAACGTTGGAGAAGCGTTCCTGGAAGAGCCGCGCGACCCGGCAGTACAGCGCAACCTTCTCGGGCACATCCTCGACCGCCGCCGCTTTCTTCTGCAGCGTCGAGATCAGGTCTGGCCAGCGCTTCATGTTCTCGTACTGCGCGGCCAGGGCATCCAGTGCAGCCACATTGCCGGGCTGAATGGTGAGGATGCTGTTGTACGTGTTCACAACCTGCGAATCGATGCGCAGGCGATCCTTGTAGATCGCCACGAGCTCAAACAGCGCTTCGACTTTCTCGTCGGCAGTCAGGTCAGCGACCTTGTCGGCGAATTCCTTCAGTGCATCAGCTAGGCCGTTCCACTTCTCGGCTTGGCGCAAGACACGGATGTGTTCCCGGCGCGGGACTCGATGCGTGGGAGCCTGGGCAACTACTTTGCGCCAGGCATCGACGGCCTTATCCAGACTGGTCCCTTCAAGGGCCCAGGCGGCGTCCATAGCCGCGCGAACCGCCGGCTCAAGACCCGCGTATTCGTCGGGCACAGCGGCCTCAGCAACTGGCTCTGCAGCTGGCGGCTCTTCCGCGGCCGGCTCGACCGCTGGCTCTTCCTGCGCGACCGGGGCTGCCGGCTCAACGGCCGCCTCCGCAGCCGGTTCGGCTTGAGCAACGGGCGCAGCCTCCTCTACAGGCACCTCCTCTGCGGGCGGAGCGGCGACTTCCTCAGCAGCTGCAGCAACCGGCTCTGCCTCTGCCGCCGGAGCGGCCTCGACCGGAGCCTCGTCGGCAGGGGCCTCAGCTGCCTGCTCAGTCGGGACCTCGCCTTCAGCAGGAGCGACTGCCTCGCCTTCGGAAGCGGCGGGCTCGACACTGGGATCGCCGAACTCGGCGATGTAGGCCTGCAGCTCGTCGTTTTCTGGGAACACGCGCAGGACTTCGGCGTAGTAGCCGCGAGCCCGTTCAGCATCCCCCATCTCGCGCCAAGCAATACGCGCAGCCTGCACCATAAGTGCGCCGCGCTCTTCGTCTCCCATCAGAGCCGAGCGCCCAAGCTCCGCGTAGCTCAAGAGCTGCGGCCACTCGGCACGAGGCGCCATCACATCACGCAGCAAGCTAAACGCAGCCAAGTGCCCCGGGAAGGCCTGGGCTGCATCTACCGAGCCAGCGTACGTGGAAAGCAGGGCGCGGCCATAAAAGTGAGCCGCGCGATCTCGATCCTTCCAGCGCAGCAGCCACATGTTGCCGATGCGCTTGGCAAGGTCGATCTGCGCCTGCGCATCCTCTAGAGCATCGATGCGCTGATCTTGTAGCGCAACGATGTCATCGAAGCGGTTCTGCGCAGCTAGCAGCTTCTCAAGCAGGAAGTTCGCCATCTCCTGCTGGGGAGCTAACGCCACGACGTTGCGCAGGCACTGCTCCAAACGCGGGTCGGTGGCTGCTTCCAGATGCAGGATGCGCGCAGCCCGCAAATACACGCGAGCAGCAAGCGCAGCGTCATTGGCAGCCACGCGCTGGGCTTGTGCAGTAAACCGCTCGACCTCGCCGTTCCAGTCCTCGCGGTCGTACTGCGTTGCCGCCAGCGCATCGGCGATATCGGTATCGCCTGGCTGCCGCTTGGCCGCATTTTCAAGCGCGGTCTTGGCGCGATCACGCTGCTGCGCATCGAGCAGAGTCTCGCCCAACATGCGCTCAGCTTCCGCCTTGCGGGCGGGATCGGTGCTGACCTTCATTTCGAGACCGAGCAGAGTGGCAACCATCTCGAGGTTGCCCATCTCGCGATAGATCTGCCGCGCCCTCGTCAGAGCCCGAATCTGTGCCGGGTTCTGCTTGAAAGCCTGCTGGTAGTGCGCCATGGCGCGGTCTTTGCGTAAGAAAATTTCTTCGCAGACTTCGCCTAGTTCAAACAGCGCAGCCGCCCGGTTCTCTTTGCCCTCGACTCGCTCGACTTCCTTCTCGAACTCTTCGAGCAATCCAGCCCAAGTTTTTAGACCACGAAGGCGCTTCGCTACCTGTTCCCGGAGTTGCATGAGCAGGCCACCCAATATTGCGGTTTCAGGGATGTAGATGGTTGAAAGCCGCACCTTTTATATCACGCTCAGCCGACGGGGATCAATATGGAACCCTGCACGGCGCCGCGGGTTTTAGGATGCAGCATGAGTCTTGCTTCCTAACGGAGACAGTCCAGGCTTTTCGGCACAGAGCCCGACATGTGGACGCACCAGGAAGGCGTTCCCAATGCAGGTGCCGCCTAGAAGCAAAGCAAAGCAACTTCGACCTGGAGCAGGCACGCAGCCCCATCCGAAGTGTTCATGGCAGGAGAGGTTGCCGTCGCTGACGGCAGACTAGGCGAGGCTAACAGAGATAGGGGGGGATGAGGAGCTAGGGCGCTTCGAGCTGAGCCAAGGCATCGCTAGCCGCCTTGGTCATGTCCGGACCGCCACGGCTGCCGGCCTGCAGAAACCGCTTCAGCCAGTCGATGGCATTCTTCTTATCGTCCATGGCCTTATATGTCATGCCGAGGTTGTAGATGGCCATGAACATGTCGCCGTTAAGCTCAAGCGCGCGCTTGAACTCCTTGATCGCTTCGTCGTACGACTTGGTCTTCTGCAGCGCGACGCCAAAGCCGTAGTGGGCATCCGCATCGGCGTCGTTGGCCGTGACGGCCGCCTGGAAGACTTGCGCCGCCTCCTTGTCGTAGTCGAAGTCAAGATAGAGATTGCCGAGGCGGATGTACGGCGGGATGAAGCGCGGGTTAACCTCGACGGACTTTCGGTATGCCGCGTCAGACTCTTTAAACTTCTCGAGGTACTCGAGCACCATCCCGAGTCGAAAGTGCGCCTTATAGGCCTTCGGCTCCTGCTTGACCGTTGCTTCGAACTCCACACGAGCCTGCTCTAGCTTCTTGGCCTCGAAATAGGCGCTGGCTAGCTCGTAGTGGTAGCTGGGGTTGTCGCTGGCGTACTTGACGGCCTGCTCGAAGGCACCGATCGCCTCGTTCCACTTCTTCTGGTCTTTGTAGATGACGCCGAGGTTGTAGTGCGCCTGATCGTTCGCAGGATCGATCGAGATCGCCTGCTGCATCTGGCTGATCGCACGATCGTAGAGCTTCTGCCGCCCCGCCTCGACGCCTGCATTCATTGCTTCGATCGACTTGTTACGCTCCTGGTTGCAGCCAGCCACGAGCATCAGACAGAGAGCCCAGCGCGAAAGGTCCTTCATGATCTCCTCAGCAAAAGCGTAGTTGCCGGCCGCCCCGTGCGATCGCTTGCGGCGATCGGGATCTTCACAAGGGCCATAGGGTGGACCCGCCGTCAAGCTGCGAGTCCTAAGTCAGCGCACCGGCTGCTATTCCCCTCCAGACGCCTTGAGCACGAACGGATAGGTGACCACTACGATACCGCCTCCCTGAGGTTTGGGGAACTCCCAGCGGCGCACCGACTGTGCAATGCACATTTCGACAGTCGGGTTGTTCATGGTGGACGACTGCACGGCCGAGGCCACGACCGCCCCGGTCCCGGCGATCGTGAACTGGATCATGACGCGACCAGAGAGGCCGGCGTTCTTCACAAGCTCGCGCTCGTAGCAGAACTTCACCTCGTTCAGGTGGCGGCGAATGATGCGGCGAATGATCTCTTTGTCGAGCGAGCCACGCACCTCGGCAGTACCCGGTACAACATCTGGAGCCGTGGCCCGACGTCCACCAAGGCCACCGGCCCCCCGACCGTAGCCCGAGCCAGATCCGCCACCGCCGCCCTTGCCGATCGTGCCTAGGTTGCCAAGACCGATCGTGCCCTCGCCGGTGCCGCCACCGCCTCGCCCAGTGCCGACCAGGCCTAGCCCGCCGACGCCATAGGCCTCACCGACTTCGGTTCCGAGAAGACCGCCGAGGACATCCTGCGCGTCACTACCCAGCGCCGAGTCGCGGCCAAAGATTGAGCTCAAGATCGAGCCCTGGGTTCCCTTGAGGATGCCCAGCACACCTGCCTTCTGTGCAGCGTCGGTAGCAAGCTGCTTGGCAAGGTGCATGTCGGTGTTGTCCTTGGGTCCCTTGAGAGCATAGAGTCCAGCTTTGTTCTTGGACTCTTTTTTGCCCATCTTTCCTTCTTCGTCTTTGTGCCGCTTGCCCTTGCCGCCCATCTCGTCGGGGCTCTTCTTCTTGAGCCACTCGGGGATGACCTCTTCCTTCTGCTCAGGAGGCTTGATGAGGAACTTGGCAAAGCGCTGATCGTTCATGAAGGCGTCGAGCGACAGGCTCTTCGGATCAGGCGGCACCGAGAACATGATGAAGATCACCAGCGCATGCAGCGCAAACACCGCGCCGGTGTAGGCCTGTGCCTCCCAGTCAATCCGTATCGGCACCGGGAACCGCCGCGCCTTAGGTGTGCCGACGATGTTGAAGGTGTTTTCGCCGAGGCGCAGGTTCAACCGCGAGTCGGCGCCGATCGGCATCACGTAGGCCCCAGGGACGTCGGCTGCCGGCTTGGCCGTCCCCGTCTGGATCAGCTCGGCGAGGGACTGACGACGACTGCCATCCGTCAGATCGCCAGACATCTGCTGCGTAAATAACGCCTCAAAGTCGCTTCCCGTCGAGCGCACGATGGGCAATCGCGACATGCCGAGCAGCAGGTTGCCGACCGGGAAGTGAGCATTGGTCTCGCTGCCAATCACGTAGTCGCGCTCGCCCCGCTCTTCAAACATGCGGAACAGGCCCCACATCAGCGTGACGACACCGAAGATCAGGGCACTTGCGCAGCTGATGTCGAGGATCGGACTGTCCTTGGGGGCAACAAAGCCGCTGTATGGCTTGCCCGCGTCGAGCCAGGCTTCGCGGTCAGCCCGCACCTTGCCGACCTGCACATAGGCGACCAAGAGCAGGATGAACGACGCCAATAGAGCGACAGCGCCCATGCCCACCAGGGCCTTGGTGGCGCCGCTTAAGACACCCGCCTGCGGGTTGTCGAAGAGCCGGACATCGAGGACGGCGTCCTCGAACATCGCCGAGACTTCGACGGCCCGAGCACCATCCCGGACCTCGACTTCCTCCGCCCCTGGGAAGTTCATGGGCACAAGTGGCATCGGTGCCAGCGCGATGGGAGCCGCCGACGAGAAGCCTGGAGGCGGGGGCACCGCCGCTGCCGACAGCGCAGGTGGCAAGCCGGGCGACGTACTCCCCGCCTCAGACTGCATAGCGGCCACGAGCTGATCCGCATCCACCTGCTGCGTCGAGTCGATTGGTACGGCCTCGGGTTCTCCCACCGTGACCACCAGCCGAATATCGCCCAGCACGACTTCATCACCGCTCTTGAGCTTGGCCTTGTTGACCCGCTGGCCATTCACCAACGTGCCACGCACCGACCCCAAGTCGATAATTGAGATCTCACCCGGCGAGGTGATCTCAATGACCGCATGCATGCGGCTAACGGACTCATCCTCGATGCGCAGGTGGGATGACGATAGCTTCCCAACCTTGATGATGTCCTGACTTAGGGTCGTCTTCTGGAGTAGCTGTTCCCCTTTGTAAACCTCAAACGTCAGGGGAACGATCACACCACTGGGCATCGAGATCCTCCCACGCAGCCTGCCGCTCTTACGTCTCGCCGACCCCCGATGGGTCGCCCACTGAGCCGACCGACACATGCGATGAGCGGACCACCGCCCAATCGATGCCCGGCCCTACGAGGCTGGCTAGCGGCCAATTTGCGTTTCACGACCGCGGTTTACCGCCTTTTCGCCGTGAAAGCAATTGCTTGTGTCCGCGATCCGCGCACTTGTCGAAAACGCCGGCCGCAAGCCCGGCCGAGCCGCCAGCTCTCCCTAGGCTCCGACGCGTTAGCGCTTGGCTGAGCGGGCTGAGTGCTCGCCTGCTGTCTTGTCATCCCCGCCACTACTGTCCAGGTACGGGGCGTAATAGGCGCGGTAGCGACGGGACTCCTCTTCGACCGCGTTGAGGACGACCCCCAGAAGCTGCGCCCCGACGGCGGTCAGATGCTCCACGGCTCGCTGGACCAGATCGCGCTGTGCCTCGCGCTGGCGAACGATCAGCAGCACCCCATCAACCGTCGCAGCCAAGACCGCGGCGTCGGTCACCGGCACGGCCGGAGGCGAGTCGATGACGATGCGATCGTACTGCCCAGCGAGACGGGCCAGTAGCTGGCGAAAGGCTGCGCTGCCCAGAAGCTCGGCGGGATTGGGGGGCAGCGGCCCGCTAGGCAGAATCGACAGGTTCTCGATTTCCGTCGGGAAGATCGCCTGTTCGAGCTCGGTCGCCAAGGCCAAGACGCTGGTCAGACCGGGCTCGGGCCGCAGGCCAAAGGCGGTGGCCAGCCGCGGACGCCGCAGGTCGCAGTCGATCAGCAGTGTCTTGGCTCCCCCCTGAGCCAGCGTGATGCCGAGGCTGGCGCAGCACAGCGTCTTGCCCTCGCGCGCGACGGAGCTGGTCACCAGAACGGTCTTGAGCGGCCGATCGGCGCCGCAGAACTGCAGGCTGGTTCGCAGCGAGCGAAACGCCTCAGCCAGCGAGGAGCGTGGCTGCGTTCGCACCAGCTGATCGGAGACACCCCGCCCAGCCAAGCGTGGCAGGCGCGAAAGGAGTGGCACCCCGAGCTGCTGCTCGACATCCTCGGGCCCGCGAATGGTGCGGTCCACCGCGGCTAAGGCGAAAGACAAGAGCAGGCCCAGCAGCCAGGCGACCACGACGGCAACGACGACTGCCACCCGCTTGCGTGGGCTGACCGGTATCTTGGGTAGCCGCGCGTAGTCGAGCACCTTCATATTGCTCAAGCTCAGGCGGTAGGCCATGCCGGTCTCTTTGCTGCGGTTGAGCAGCAGGGCATGCTGCTTCTGCAGGCTCTCGGCGTCGCGGCGCAAGCGGTTGTACTCGATCTCTAGGCGGCTGATGCGCAGCCCCTCTTGCTTCAGCGACAGGAGCTCGGCCTGCACCTTCTTCTCGTCGCGCTCGCTCTCCCCGGCCCGCATGGCGGCGGCGTCGACGGCCGCCCCGACCTCGCGCTTTAACTCGCGCAGGATCTGCTCCACCTTGGAGGCTTGCTGCTGCAGCTGCGGATGGCGATCTTCGTAGCGGACCCGTAGCTCCGCCAGCCGTCGCTGTTCTTCGGCATAGACGCGACGCAGATCGGCGAGGAGCGGCGGCACCTCGATGCCCGACAGCGGAACCTGTAGCGGATCGGCATCCCGCAGCGAGCGCAGGCCTTCAAGCTGGCTCTGGCGCTGTAGCTTGCGCAGCCGCACCTCGGCCAGCGCGTCGGTGTACTTGTCGATCTGCCGCGCCACCTGATTCTGGCGATCTTCGAGGCTGACCGAGAGCATGTCGTGCTCGCTCTTGAACTGAAACAGCGCCAGCTCCGCCTCGCGCAGCGCTTTGCGTACGGTATCCAGCTCCTCGGCCAGCTGCTGCGAGGTGCGCTGCGTGAACAGCTCACGGTTCTCCGACGTCCCCTGGACGAACTCGTCAGCGATGGCATCGGCGATCTTTTTCGCCCACTCCGGCTGACGATGGCGGGCGGTAATGACCAACACGCGGGTCTCGGCCACTAGGTCGGCGCTGTAGTGATTGAGCAGCTCTTCGGCCGCTTCCTCGACGTTGGCAGGGACGGGCTGCGGCGCAAAGAAGCTCGGCTCGGACATCAGACGCAGGCGCGACACGGCGCGTCGCGACAGCGAGTCGCTGGTCAGGACCTTGCGACTGGTCTGCAGGAAGTCCTGCATCATGTAGAAGTTGGCTGGCGATGGATCGACCAGCTCGCCCGCCGCGCTGCCCAGCACATGCGGCACGCTGGCTTCGATCAAGATGCTGCTGCGCGTCTCGTACACCGGTGGCTGCGAGCGGCTATACAGAAGCGCCGCCACGACCCCCGCCGTCGTTAGCAGCAGGAGCAGCAGCCGGCGCTGCCACAGCACCGTCAGGTAGTGACCAAACTCTGTGCTCTCCCCGGCTGCCCGACGCTGCGACTGCCAGTTTGGCCCTGCCCCCGGCGCCCGCCGTGGCTCGGTCATTCGCGGCCTTTGGCCCCCGGCGCAGAACCTGCCGCCTGGGTCGAGCGCGGGGAGGCTGCAACAGCCCGAGGATCACAGACCATCTCGACGCGCAGGGCAGTACGCGAAAAACCCGCGGCGGTCAGGGCGGCGACCGCAGGATCGCTCTCCGCTAGGGCATCTAGGTGGGCAATGCCATGGCGAGAGGCGGCAAAACTCAAGAGCGCGGTCAGCGCATCGGGCTCGCCGGCGAGGGCGCACAGGAGCTTGCGCTCCCGATCGCAGACGAGCACGGCACTTGCGGCGGCCACAGCCGCCCCTGCGGGAACGTAAGCAAACGCGCTCAGCCGTCCCGCCAGACGGGTCAGCACGGCAAGCCGCCCAGGAAAGAGCGGTGACACCGTCTGCAACGCGGCCAAGCGCACTCCCGCGTCCGCCAGGGTTATCGCCTGGATCCACGGCAGACCACGCGGCGGCTCCTCGGCCCCTAGCCGGACGGCGGGAATGGGCTGCGCGGACGGTGGCCCTGGCAAGGTATAGCGCCCCACGCTCTGCCGACGGACAAAGCCAGCCGCCTGCAGCACTGAATGCAGCGCGCTGTCCATATCCGAGGCCAGCAGCGAAAGCTCGCTCACCCCGGCTCCAGCCGTCGCAGCTTGCACCGCCTCGACCAGCGCACGGCTCGCCCCTCGCTGCTGGGCCAGCGAATCGGCCGACAGCGCGTCGATATAAGCGCTGCCCTCGTCCGCTAGCCGCTCGACCAAGCAGGTCGCCGCGACATGGCCCGCAACGACACAGGCGCGCGACAGCTTTAGATCCAGCAGCCCACACGCCACCCGCTCGCGGAGCTGAGCGACGGTTCGCAGAGCCGGTACAAAGTCTCCGCGCGCCGATCGGTTGATCGGCGACAGCGCCTCACGAAGCTCGACTTCGACGAGAGAACGAAGCTCCATGCGTCATTTCACCCTAATCGCACCAATACGCACTCGCTGATCGGGCTCGTGCGGGCCGCTGGTCACCGTCATACGCGGCCCATCACCACCCGGCCAGAACCCTGTGAAGATTTGATAATAACCCGGGGCTTGGCTCATGCGGCCGATTGGCACGCGATGCTCATCGGTGATGTAGGTCCCAGGGGACCAATAGGTCGTCTGGAACTTGCCGCCCACCGGCGTGTGATCGCCGTTGAAGCGCGACCCCGGGCCATCGAAGTGCAGAAACACGCGATAGTTCATCCCGACGGGGGCCAGCACGCGATAGTACAGGCGAATCACCAGCTCCTCGCCGCGGTTGATCTCCGGCGGGGCGTCGTAACCGACCAGCTCGATTCGCTCGTCGAACGTGACATGCACCGGCACGCGTGGCTCAGGCGGCACTGAGCTCACCAAGCGACGCAGGGGATTCAGGTCGTGCTCACCGGCCAAGAGCCGGTTGCTCAGCAGCACATACTGCGCGTTGCTGTCGTCGAGCACGAAGTACTGCAAGCCGCGCAGATGCGCCTCGCGGTCAATCCCGCCTAGCTCCCCAGCGCCGACGATGGCAAACGTCCGCTCACCGGCCTGGCCAGCGAGAAAGCTCATCAGATCGGGCAGTGAGTACAGCTGCTGCGCCTCCTGGCCATAGATCTTTCCCGAGGCCTGCTGGACGGAAAACAGCGCCAGCTTGCCGCCTCCCAGCTGCTGGTAGCGCGTATACAAGCCACGGTACGAGACATGCCGCGAGAGCTGCGGACACAGCCCGTGGATGGTGAGCGCCGTCGAGATCAGGGCAAACACCGCCACGGCCAGCCAGCTCGCCGCTCGGAAGCGGCCACGCATCCAGACCGCGATCGCAAGGAGCGCCCCCCAGAGCAGCGCGATCGCCAACAGCACCTGGCCAACCCAGGACAGCGGCGACGGCCAGCGCAGCGGCTCGGCGAAGGCACCGCTTAGGAACAGCTCAGGGGAAAAGAAGAAGTCGCGACCGACGATCAGCGCACACAAGCCCGTGCAGACCCCGGCCAGCACGCCGCCGCCGCGCTCATCCTGCAGCAGTCGTTCGATGTACCCGGTCACCAAGAGCGCGGCCGCTGCCAGTCCGACAAACGGCAGCTCGGCGACCAGCGAGTTGTGCACCGTGGTCAGCAGATAACTGAGGCCAAACCAGCACAGCGCGAGCAGCGCCTCGAAGGACGGCTTCTCGCTGCTGTCAGACGCTCTCGTAGCTTCCAGCAGTGGCTGCCCAGGGCTCTGCCTGCGCTCGCCGGCGGACGCCGTCCCTGAAAACCAGCCTGCGATGGCGATCGGCAAGAGCGCGCTCCACGGGAAAAACGAGAAGCCGATGCCCCGCAGCAGCGTATCCAGCTGCACCTCGCGAGTGCCCGGCCAGTGCAGACTACCGGCCAGCCATGGCGAAAACCCGACGGTCTTTTCCGCGGGACCGGCCGGCAAGACGCCGATCGCCACCGCCAAGGCCGCCACGATCACCGGCAGCGCCCGACGTCCCGCTGCTAGCAGCGCCGCGGCCGCCGTCAACAGTCCAGCGGCGGCCACCTGCCAGCGCAGCGCCGTCGAGCTTGTGGCCGTTGCGGCGGTACTTGCTGTGCTGTGCTCCACCGCCAGGCGTATAAGCGGCAGTAGCGAGAGACCAAAGGCCAAGCCCAGCCCCACGGCAAGCCCCAGCCGGCGGCCGGCCCCCGGCTCTCTCTGGCTGCGCTCCTCGCCGGCCTCAGCGAGCAGGACGGCCTGAGCCACAGCCCCGACGGGCACACCGACGCCGACCAGCACCCCGCAGGCAAACCCGCCCAAGACCAGCCCGAGCGTCGCCAGCAGCAGCCCTGCCGCCAGCTGGGGCAGCCGCGCACTGCGTCGGGGAGCCACGAGCATCGAGAGCCCCCACACCGCCCAGATCTGCGCCAATAGCGGCAGCAGCGCTTGACCCGCTAGGCGCGCGCTCATGAAGAAAAGTGGTGTCGTTGCCAAGACCAGACACGCGATCAGCGCCCCGCGCGCCGATCGCAGCCAGGCCACAAACCCCGCGAGGGACAGCAAGGTTAGGATCGCCAGCCCCGCCATCGGCAGCCGAGCCCCAAGCTCATTAAACCCAAAGACCTTGGTGCCAAGCGCCAGGGGCCACATCAAAATGCGCGAGCGGTTCCCCGCGTACGGCTGCCAAAGCGGCTGGCCCGAGACCGGATTGCTGGCATCACTTAGCTGCTCGAGATAGCGAACCTCGTAGGGATCCCACAGCCCATCGCTCGACAGCCGCAGACCGAGCAGCGTCATCAGCGCAACCGCCAGCGCGATCGCCAGCGCCAGCGGCCGACGGAAAAATGCCATGGGCGCTCCGCTCCCGGCCCCAGCCGCCCCCGCGCCCTGAGCTGGCGCTGCCGGCCCACGATTACCTGTCTGGCCGGGCCGAAGCTCACCATCCGCCCCCACTAGCCCAGGCGACGCGTCCCCTTCAGCCTGGGCCACCGATGATTCCTCGTTCGATGGCGAGTGCGACGAGTCAAAAAGCGGCTTAGGCGAAGAAGAAGACGTGGGCGTCGACATATGGGCGGCCAAAACATCGTCTAAAGCCCCTCCCCTTGCAACCTCAAACCCCCAGCCGACAAAAAACTATTGACTCACCAAACCGCCCGCGCTACTTCTTCCGAGCCTTACCGCACCACCCCCCAGGGGCTGTAGCTCATTTGGTAGAGCGCTTGAATGGCATTCAAGAGGTAAGGGGTTCGATTCCCCTCAGCTCCACAGAAACCCCGTCGCTGACGCGATGGGGTTTTTCAGTTTCTGGGGTTGGGTTTGGGCTTGTGGACCGGCTGTGGACCACGTCTGGGCAGGGGTCTGGCGGGCTAGGTTTGGGCAGGTAGCAGGGTCGCGGCCGCTTGGCGCCGGCTGGCAATCGCGGCGGATCCTGGGGCGGCGTACCTGGACAGCGTGATAGAGGCGGACTCGTGCCCGAGGGCGGCAGCCACGACATGCGGGCTGGCCGCGGCCGCGACAGCCGCAGTCGCATAGGACCCGCGCAGCGTGTGGGCGCAGACCACGGGAACCCCGGCAAGCAGGCACAGCCGGCGGGCTTCCTTGCGAACCCAGCCGCGATCGTGGCGTCGGCCCCGGCTGTTGACGAACAGCAGCGCCGCCGGCAGTTTGCCGCGTGTGCGCAGCTGTAGCAGCGGAACTAGCGGCGCAGGAACCTTGACACGGCGACGAGCGGCCGCCGTCTTAGGGCTCCATTCTTCCGTGTCATCGACCCACAGCAGGTGCCCCCGATCATCCAGATCGGGCACCGTGCGGGTGACGATTTCCCCGGCCCGCAGTCCCATCAGCAGAGCGACGAGCACAACCAGCGCGCCGTCCTCCTGCGGGGCGAGTCGCATGCACAGTTCGCACAGCCGGCGGGCTTCATCCTGCCGTAGCTGGGGCTTGCCATGGCTACGCCGTCTCACCCCTTCGATCATCGCGAGTGGGTTCGCTTTCAGTAGCTTCGTCTTCTCTGCCCACGCACCGAACGCGCGCCCGTCCGCCAGATAGGCGCGGTGAGTGTCCACCGACAGCGGACGCTCTGTGCGCACGCTCGTCTCGTGGCGCAGTTCGATTCCCCTCAGCTCCACAAGGAAGCGTCTGTGAATCCGGCTCGGGAACCCCGTCGCTTTTGCGATGGGGTTTTGTCGTTTATGGGGGGCTGCAAGGTGGGCGGGGTGAGGGCGAGGCCCAAGCGGGCGGCGATGGCTCTCTGGCGGGCTGGGGCTATGACGATGGCGGGGACGGGGCGGGGGACTTCCTGTTGGCTTTGCGGCTGAAGCGGGCCGAGAGATCGTCGAGGGTGGCTTCGAAGCCGCCGTCTTGGTCGTTGTCGCGCAGCGAGCGATAGACGACGAGCGCGCCAGCGTAGGCTTCGCTGGCGGCCAGCGAGTAGGTGTCTTCGAGGCTGTTCGCCAGCTGGCGCAGGGCCAGCACAGTCGGGTACAGCGCCTGTACGAGCTCGACGTCTTTGCGGAACTCGGTCTCGTCGAAGTTACGCGGCAGCGCCTCGGCGTGTGCGGCGACGGCTTCGGCGGCCTTGCGAATGAAGGCCAAGCTGCGATCGCCGACACGGTGCAGGCTGGCTCGCTCTTCGGTGGTCAGGCCCTGGGCAAACGGCACGAGCTTCTGGAGCGCGCTGATCCCTTTTAGGAACTTGTCTTGGTCGGCGGCGGGAAATGTTGCGCTAATTCGGTTCTGTGAGCTGGACATTTGTCCTCCGATTGGCCCAGTGATTGGGCCGTTGATTAAACAGACAAACAGCAAGGCTACCGCTCGATCGGCATTTGGCCAGTCCTGTCTGTCCCAACGGCGCCATTTTCTTGCGCGCAGCGACGGAAGCGTTCTCATCACAAAGTTTCCAATCGGCAGCAGCCGACCTCCTGTGGCGCGGAGCCAATCTTCATATCGCCCTTGGGCAACGCTCTGCGGTGGACAGCCAAGGTTCTGTGGCGCGAAGCCAAAGTTCTATGGCGCCAGGCCAAAGTTCTATGGCCCGTTAGCCAAGCTCTGGGTCCCAAGGAACCAACCGACCCTCCATCGCATGGGACGCTGGCCGGGCGCCGCAAAACGCTGGCTCGGCGTCAGGAAGCGCTGGCTCACTGCGATGCAAACTTGGCTCGGCGCCATTGGACCCGGGCTCTTGCGCGTAGACGCGAGCTAGAGTCGCGGACTCCGCAGGACAGAGGAGAGTGGAGCGAGAGAGAGGCGGCTGCTTGTGCAGCACCCGATGAGGTGCGGACTAGTCGCTGGGCTGGATCGACGCCAGCAGGGCGCGCACCTGTTCCAGGTGAGCAGCGTCGTGCTGGCTGTGCAGCAGAGCCACTGCGGCCTCGTGCAGCAAGCGCCGGGTCCCAGCATCCTGCTCGTCCCGCTCGGCGCTAGCGATGGCGTCGTAGACCGACGTGCGATCGGGTCCGGCAAGCACAGCCTCTAGCTCGGCCACCAACCGATCCTTCTCTGTCTTCCGCATGAGCACTCCTTATATAGAGAGAGCTCCATGGTAGCCACAGGCGCCCGTCCGAGCCATGCACCCGAACAGCGAGGCGACGAGGCGTTTCGCGCGCAGAGATCCGATGACTCGTCCGACATGCCTACCTGCGCAGTCGCCATGCCCCCTGATAAGGCGCCCCAGCAGCCCTCCCCAGCGGGTCAGCCAGGCACTCCCAGTCGTCGGTGACCGCGGCGCGATTCGAACGCGCGACCTACTGTTTAGGAAACAGTTGCTCTATCCAACTGAGCTACGCAGTCGGGTGCTCGGCGCGGCACCGAATCCACTCTCAATCGCCAGCTGGGACCGCCTTCCAGAGACAAGGGGACAGGTCGCCCTGAGATGCCCTCAACTGCGGCAAGCTAGCGAAACGCCGTGGGTTGCCTATACCACGCCCCGCGATCGAGGCCGTCAACTTTCCTACTTGCGCCATCAAAAGCAGTTCTTAAACTACGCCCCGCTAGCACTCACCCCGGGTGAGTGCCAATAAGCATTCGACCTCGCCAGCCTGTGGGCGGCACAGCCCCTGCGGCTGTCGGGTCCATCGACGAAACCCAAGCATAGGTCCCTGACCCGCCCTCCGCTGGGCGACTGCATCTCCCAACCAATCCGTTTCGACGAAAGGAGAGTTGTTCGATGAAAGGCACCAAGCTGCGACCGCTTCATGACCGCCTCGTGGTCAAGCGCCTGCCCGAAGAAGAAGTCACCAAGGGCGGGATCATCATTCCTGAAGCCGCCAAGGAAAAGCCGATTCAGGGCGAGGTCATTGCGGTCGGCACCGGCAAGCTGCTGGATAACGGCCAGTCCCGCTCGCTCGACGTCAAGGTCGGCGACCGCGTGATGTTCGGCAAGTACGCTGGCTCGGAGATCAAGATCGACGGCACCGAGCAGCTGATCCTGCGCGAGGACGAGATCCTCGCCGTCATCGAAGGCTAAGCGGCGGCTCGCCGCCTGATCCGTTTACCGCTACACAGCTCACTCTCTGGAGGAAGCAAGCTATGGGTGCGAAGGAAATTATGTTCGATGAGGCCGCTCGGGCGCGCCTCCTGGTTGGTGTCAACACGCTCGCGGACGCGGTCAAGGTGACCCTGGGGCCGCGTGGCCGCAATGTCGTCATCGAGAAGTCCTGGGGCTCGCCGACCGTCACCAAAGACGGCGTGACGGTGGCCAAGGAAGTCGAGGTCGAGGACAAGTTCGCCAACATGGGCGCGCAGATGGTCAAGGAGGTCGCCTCCAAGACCTCGGACGTGGCCGGTGACGGCACCACCACGGCGACGGTCCTCGCCCAGGCGATCTTCCGCGAGGGCGTCAAGATGGTCACCGCCGGGCACAACCCGATGGAGATCAAGCGCGGCATCGACGCGGCGGTGAGCAAGATTGTCGAGAACCTGAAGAGCCAGTCGAAGCCGACCAAGGGCCACAAAGAGATCGCCCAGGTCGGTACGATCAGCGCCAACGGTGACGAGGTGATCGGCAAGCTGATCGCTGACGCGATGGAGAAGGTCGGCAAGGAAGGCGTGATCACCGTCGAAGAAGCAAAGTCGATGGAGACCACGCTGAACGTCGTCGAGGGCATGCAGTTCGACCGCGGCTACATCTCGCCCTACTTCGTCACCGACAGCGATCGCATGGAGACGGTGCTTGAGGACCCCTACATCCTGATCAGCGAGAAGAAGCTGACGGTGATGAAGGATCTGGTGCCGCTGCTCGAGCAGATCGCGCGGGCCGGCAAGCCGCTCCTCATCATCGCCGAAGATGTCGAGGGTGAGGCGCTGGCGACGCTGGTCGTCAACAAGCTGCGTGGCACGCTGTCGGCCGCCGCGGTCAAGGCCCCGGGCTTTGGCGACCGCCGCAAGGAGATGCTCAAGGACATCGCGATTCTGACCGGTGGTCAGGCGGTGACCGAGGATCTCGGCCTCAAGTTCGAGAACCTGACGCTCAAGGACCTCGGCCGCGCCAAGCGGGTCAAGATCGACAAGGACAACACGACGGTCATCGATGGCGCTGGCAAAAAGGGCGACATCGACGCGCGGGTGAAGCAGATCCGCGTGCAGATCCAGGACACCACCAGCGACTACGACCGCGAGAAGCTGCAGGAGCGGCTGGCCAAGCTGGTCGGCGGTGTGGCGGTGATCAAGGTCGGTGCCGCGACCGAGACCGAGATGAAAGAGAAGAAGGCGCGCGTCGAGGACGCTCTGCACGCGACCCGCGCGGCCGTCGAAGAGGGCATCGTCCCCGGCGGTGGCGTGGCCCTGCTGCGGGCTCAGGCGGTGCT
>CAZVMD010000154.1:0-16252 GCA_964628555.1 uncultured Myxococcales bacterium
TGTGTCGGTTTTTGTGTCGACTTCGGGGCGGGCAGCGTCGTCTCGCCGAGCTTTAGGATCAGCGCGAACTCGGCCGGCGTCACCGGCACGACTGACAGGCGGTTTCGGCGCAGCAGGTTGATCTGCGCCAGGCGCGGCTCGCGGCGGATGGTTTCCAGGGTGACCGGCTTGTTCAGCCGGCAGACCGGCACGACATCGACCACCGACCAGTCGCCGCCGTCTCCCCCCTGTGCCGGATCGGCGGTGGGATCGGCATAGGCGGTCTTGCTCACCTGCGCCACACCGACCACTTCCTTGCCTTCGTTCGAGTGATAGAAGAGCAGGAGGTCGCCGGCCGCCATGGCCCGCAGATGGTTGCGCGCCTCGAAGTTGCGGACGCCGTCCCACATGGCGCGGCCATCGCGCAGCAGGTCAGCAAACGAAAAGACGAAGGGTTCGCTCTTAACGAGGTAGTAGTTGGGCATGAGAGCTCGTGCGAGGGTCAGGGGCAAGCGTCGGCTGGCGGACGGAGTCTTCGCAGAAAGCGGCGAAAGCGGCAAGGTGTAGCTTGGGCGCTGCTGGGCAGGGCCCAGCTGGGCTCGGAAGCCGAGCCGCCGGGCAGCCAGGTCGGCGAAAGCCAGCGCCAGTCGCGGGTTTGTGTCATCGTCCTTTGCTGAGATGCCAAGGCCTGCCGACTCTGTGCCGCGCTATTTGCCGGACTGGCCGCTGCCGCCGTACTCCTTTGTGCCGGGGCAGTCGATCCATCCGCGTCGTCCGGGGGGGCATGCGCACGACGAGCCGCTGTCGCCGCCAGCCCGGCTAGATGCGGCGGCGCCGCGCGCCTGTCGTCCGTTTCTGCGCGGTCTCGATCTGTTCAATCACGGCTACTACTGGGAAGCGCACGAAGAGTGGGAGGGGCTGTGGCGAGCCGCCGAGGATCCGGCCGACAAGGCGCTCTTGCAGGCCCTGATTCGTCTGGCGGCGGCGGGGGTCAAGGTCCGCCAGGGACTGTTTGTCAACGTGCGCAGCCATGGCCAGGCCGCGCTGCGTCTGCTTTTCGTGGTGCAGGCGCAGGCGGCGAGCGGCCACCACGCGGGCCTGGCGCTGGCGCCGCTGGCCAGCTTCGCCGCCGAGGTCGCCGAGCTAAAAGAGCGCGCCGCCAGCCCGGCCGCGGTGCAGATCGTGTTCGCGCCGGTGCTGCGGCTTGTCGAGCGCTGAGCGCTCTTCCGCTTCCCGTCGCCCGGCTGGATCGCTTCGAAGCTGGGTGACTCTGAGCGCTTGTGAGTCGCTGCGCGTTCCCTGCTAGCGAGACAGCGTCGCCTGCGGCGCGCGCGGCCGCAGCGGGATCATGATCTCGTGATGACGGAAGGGCGGCAGCGTCCACGGCGGATCGTAGCCAGCGTAGCGCGCGATCCCTGTCGCTTCATACTCGGGGTGGGCCTGGGCCAGCCACGTCTGTAGCTCGGCGGTCTTCTGCGCGATGCGCTCGGGCGAGCTACCCCACGAGAAGCGCAGCGTGGCCAGCGTCTCGGCCGGGACCTCGACGATCTGCACCTGCGGATCGGTGGGGATGGGCAGGCTGGCTCGGCTGTACTGGCTGGGCAGCGAGAACGTCATGCGGTAGCCCGCAGGCCCCTGCTCGCTCTGCACCGGCTGGGTGGGCGCGATCGTCGTCCCCGAGTCGGGCTGCCACTTGACCGGCGCGGTCATGGCGATGGCGGTGTTCGACTGATTGCCGCCGAAGATAAAGCCGGCCAAGCGCGAAAAGGCGATGCGCTGGGCCGCGCGTCCAGCACCCGGCACGGCGGTGGTGGCGGCCAGGTGCGGCGCGTACAGGCGGATCTCTTTTTCGCCCTCGCGAGCCAGCGCTGAAAAGCGCGGCTGCTCTTCTTTGTGGATGCCGACGACCGAGCAGCCCGAGAGCAGCAGCCACAGCAAGGCCGCGGATTTTTTTCGCATGGCCATTGGATGCTCGCGATCGCGCAGGCGAGCCAAGCCGGGGCCAGCCATTTTTTCCCGCGCAGGGCGGCGCGAAATCACTACATTGCGCGGCCATGTCGAGCTCGACGTCTACGCATACCATCGTCGGTCCGAGCGGCCCGATTCCCTATGTGCGCGATGCCCAGGGTTATCCCAGCATCACCGCTCGTGACTTTGCCGAGGGCGCTTTTGCGCGCGGCTACCTGCACGCCTGCGACCGGCTGATCCAGATCCAGCTGGGCCTGGCCTTTGCCGCCGGTCGTGCGCTGTCGATCCTCGGCGATGTGCCGCTGGCGCGGGCCATCGATCGCTCGGCCCACCTGCACGGTCTTTACGACGGACTTGACGCCCAGGTCGAGCGGCTGTCGCCGGCCGCGCGCTCGATGGTCGAGGCCTACTGCCAGGGCTTCAACCAAGGGGTGGCGGAGCGCGGCTGGCCGATGATCCTGCGCCTGATCGGGATCAAGCGCGCGCCCTATCGCCCGGCCGATATGCTGGCCCTGTTTCGCATGCTGTGCTGGTTTGGCCTGTCGTCGCTGCAAGAGTGGCCCGAGGCGGTCATGGCGCAGCTGTGGGCCCGCCGGGCGCGGCCCGAGCTCTTTGAGCTCCTGCTCGGCGATGCGCTGCAGCCCGGCGAGCTGGCGCAGCTGCCCAGCCTGGTTTGGCCGAGCGAGCACGATCCCTTCGCCGAGCCGGTGGTCGGCGCGGCCTTTGGCGGCTCGAACGGCATTGTCGTCGATGGCCGCCGCTCAGCGACGGGCGGGGCGCTGCTGTGCTCGGATCCGCATCTGGAGGTCGGGCGCATTCCGCCGCTGCTTTATGCCTCGCACACCGCGTTTCCCGACGGCAGCTACCTGCAGGGCATGGAGGTGCCGGGGCTGGCCTGGCCGAGCTTTGGGCGCACGCCGCACGTCGGCTGGACTTATACGTATGCGCACGTCGATGTTATGGATACCTACGCACTACGCTGTCGGGCCGGTGAGTGCTTCGACGGGCAGAGCTGGCAAAAGCTGAGCCGGCGCGAGGTACAGGTGGCGGTGCGCGGCAAGCCGGCCGAGCGCTGGGTGTTCTTCGACGCCGAGATCGGCACCACCTTCGGCCCGGCCGACAGCGAGCAGGAGCAGGTGCTGCCAGCCATCCGCTGGTGTGGTCTGCGCGACACCGCTTCGGACTTCAACGCCCTGCGCCAGACGCTGGACGCGCGCAACGTCGAGGAGCTGCTGGCGGCCCAGCGCGAGATCATGGGCCTGTCGCTGTTCGCGCTGATGGCGGATGCCGGCGGGCGGATCGGCTGGGTGCTGACCGGCCGCATGGACGAGCGTCCCGAGCACAGCGGTGGGGTGCTGCCGCGCAGTCCGCACGGTCCACCGCAGCCGCTGTCGCAGGAGCGCCGGCCCTTCGAGCTCGATCCCCAGGATGGCTACATCGCCAGCGCCAACGAGCGCCGCGACGGACCGCTGGGCGAGCGCTGGGTGCCGCTGCCCGAGCCGCGCTATCGCCACGAGCGCCTCAATGAGCTGCTGTCGGCCCAGATCGGGCGCAGCGGTCGCGTCGGGCCGCGTGAGCTGTCGCAGTTTGTCCACGATGCCGTCGATGTCGGCGCGCGGCGCCTGCTGGCGGTCTGGGCCGAGCTCTTGCCCGACGAGCCGCGAGCCCAGCGCCTGATCCGCTGGGCGGCGGCGCAGCCCGGTACCGGGGCCGAGCACTACGACAACCTCGGGCTGTGGGAGGCGCTGCATCGCGAGGTCTGCCGCGCGCTGATCGCCCGTCGCTGCGATGCCAAAGAGGCGGATCGCTTGGTCGATGCCCTCAACACCGTGTTTCTGTTTCACCACCACCTCGACGAGGCGCTGGCGCTGGCGCGGCCGCAGGTGGTCAGCCGTGCTGAGCTGGCCGAGGTGCTAAAGCAGGTCTGGCCGCGCGCCCTCGCGGCCGTCGAGAGTCGCGATGCCCGGCGACCGGTGACCGAGCCGCACTTGCACATGCTGTTCGCCGGCAAGCTGCCTGGCTTCCTCGGCTTTGACGAGCCCGCCATGCCCTTTGTCGGCGGCGCGACCACGCCGGCCCAGTGTCGCGTGCTGACCCTGATCGGCCAGCGCGCGATCTTCGGCTCGGCGGCCCGCTACGTCTGCGATCTGTCGCAGCCGGGCGGCTGGTACTCGCTGCCCGGGGGCGCCTCCGAGCGCCGCTTCGGACCCGGCTATCGCCGCGGCATCCGCGCCTGGGCCCAAGGGCAGTTCGCCCCGCTCGGCCCAGTCGGCGCCGCCGATCCCTCGCTGCGCCCCGCCGCAGAAGAGGCGAGCAGGGACTGAGAGCGGAGCGGCGGATCGACGAAGAGCCAGAGGGCGACCCCGCTATCAATGGGATCTGGGAGGTGGTGAGCGTTGGCGTGGAACTTGGGCCAAGTGGAGCGGGACCGCTATCTGTCACCGCGGAGGGATTGGACAAGAAGTTACAGCAACGTCGAATAATACCTATAGCACTTCGGTTAGCATTTGTTGATTTCTAACCGCTGTGTCTATTATCTGCCTCGGGTTTGCGGTTTCTCGGCGATCCGTCGAAGAGTCTGCAGAAAATCCATGTCGGCATTGACGTGCTCTCTTACAATTTGATCTGGCCCATGCTCCAGGGCTGTGCGCAACGCGTGTGCTGCCTCATCAAGATAACGACGACACTCATCCCACGCACGGGCCTTAAGGCGGGATGATAATGCCGGATCGCGTGCATTCTGAGAGCATCGCTTGGCCAGCTGGATCAAGGCTCGGCCTCGGAGTTGCAAAAGTCCTGGATGATGTCGCCACTCTGGTCGATCTTCGGTGGCACGATTTAAGAAACTTAACGCTTCTTGATCTTGGCCTAGATCAAGCATTGCAACCGACAGCTGTCGAACCTCGGCAACCTCGAATTTGCCAACAGCTGCCATGCTCACCAGCTGGCGGGCCAACCTTCGCGCTTCTACATTCTTCGGCCCCGCGACGCTTCTTAGTGCTTCCGCCAAGGATACCTGCGCAGCGGAGCTAAACCTGGCCAGATCTGCTGCATGAGTGCCGACAAAGTCAAGCACGGGCAGGGGATCTTTCGCATAGCGTTGGACCTCACAGAAAAGCTGCACTACTCGATAATTATAGGGGTCTCTCTCCAATAAATCTTTGACCCGCGAGCGCGCATCCTCAAGGTTTCCTAGCACGAGTGCTTATTCCACACTCTGCAGCTCGCGCATGACTGCGTGACGAGGGTGAGCCGGGAGGACACAAGTGACTCGATCCTCGTTGGCATCAAACATTGGAGACGGGCAACCCTCGTTCTTCATTTCGCGGAGGATCGTCGAGATGCCCTCAGCCTGTGCCAGTTGTAGGCGGTTAAAAAACCAGGCGAGAGACTGATTGCGCCATTTCGCAGTAGTTCGCCCCTGCCGAAATTCTTCGAACCGAACGCCCAGAGGAAGTGCGCCTGGGGAAACTAGCTCAATCCGGTCCGAGAATACCGTTATTCGCAAAGGATCTACCGGAACGTAGTCGCGATGAGCCAGGGCATTTATCATAGCTTCTTTAATGGCCTTTTGTGGATATTTAACGGCATTTTGAGTCTTTAAATCTTGTTTGTCGAAAACCATATAGGCCTGCGTGTTAAGCAGATCGCTTAGACGCCGTTCTTGTTCTAGGAGATTGCCGACCACCTCATGCCTTTCGGCGTGAGGTTCCGACCTATCTCGGCCTGGATATATCAAAAATATTCCATATGCTCCTGGTATATGACGTTGAACATCTCTCCCAAACAGAAGCATTGCAAAATTCCGAGGCCGCATGATGCTCTGTCCAGTCGCGGAATCTCTAAATAATGGATCTCGTACGCATAGTGTCGGAGTAAGCGCATGAAGTCGATTAACATCTGAAAGATATGGATCCAGTCCCCGCGCTGGATCAAAAATTCCCATCCGCTGCATCGTATCGCGCAGCATGATTAAGTCTAAATCTTCAATGGTGGCAGTCTTGCACGGTCGATGATCCCAGGGCTCCTCTTCTCCTTTTCGGACAAGTAGCTCACGCAAGAGGCCGTTTCGAGCTTCAACGGTATTCCGACCGACTCGAATGTAATATTTGCCCGTATCTGCCTTGCTGCGAAAGGAATGTGCTCGGGCTGATCGCGGAACTAAGAAGATCAAGACTCGTCTTGATGGATCATTGGCAATCAGCTCATCTGTAAGTGGAGCGAGAGCAGGGTCAACATGGGTACGACACAGTGCTAGGACTTGGCCCTCGATCTCTTTCAGGCGCGCCGAGGTCAAGCCACGTATCTCGAGCTTCTGGAAGCCGTGCTCATCCTTGAGCTCCCGTGCGCCACAGACGACGTACCCCCCACCTAGGTTGGCCAAGTCATTGGCAAACGCCACGATGGTTCGGACAACTTCCTCTACCTCAGCGACGTTCTCCTTCCACTCAACCTGCTCGCTCTCGCGGGTAGCTAGCTCAGTCAAATCAATGCGTGGTGCCATTAGACTCTCTTTGCGACCAGCCATAGCAGGTCGCTCTGGCTGCGGTGAACTAGCCTCGAGAAAACTTTGGTTGTGGCGTTTCGTTCAGCTCTGTCTCTGAACTCGCACAGAGTAACGCTGCAGAGAAAGTCGCGCTGAGTTGAGGGGTATGGGCACAACCCCGGCTCAAAGCGGACCGAACGAACCCGACTGGAAGAACAGCTACCTCCGTCGCTAGCCCTCAGGTGCATATGCACTGGCTCTCGCCAGGAGTGGTAGCTCGACAGGGCGAGGCGGTCGCTGCGGCGCTTGTGGCGGGGGGCGCGGCGGTCTAGGCGGGCTTGCTGAGCAAGATCTGGCGGGCTTCGGCGGTGGTGGCCACGCTGCGACCGGCGGCGCGGCACAGGGTCACGGCCTTTTCGACGAGTGGTGCGGAGCCAGCGGCCAGGACGCCCTTTTCAAGATAGATGTTGTCTTCCAGGCCGACGCGCAGGTTGCCGCCGAGCTGGGCTGCGGCCTCGGCCATCGGGAACTCGTGGCGCCCGATGCCGGCTACGCCCCAGCTAGAGCTCAGCCCTGAGCGGTTGTGGGCGCGATCGAGCTCGGCCAGGCGCTCGACGAGGAGCTGCAGGTTGGCCCGGCTGGCCGACAGCGCGCCGCGCACACCGAGCACGAACTGCATATGCAGCGGCGCCTGCAGCAGGCCTTTTTCGAGAAGCTCCGCGGTGATGTCGAGGTGGCCGAGATCGTAGATCTCGACCTCGGGCACCAGGCGGGCGGCGGCGATGCGGCGGGCGATCGCCATCGTGTCGCCCCGCTTGTTGACAAAGATGTCATCGCCAAAGTTGATGGTGCCAACGTTGAGCGTGGCCATGTCGGGGGCGTCGCTGCCGCTAAGCAGGAGGGCGCCGCAGCGCTCGTCGATCGACATGCCGATCGCCCCGCCCGTCGAGCACTGCACAACGACATCGGTGCGAGCCCGGATGGCCGCGATGGCAGCGCGGAAGCGGTCGCGATCCTGGCTGGGGTTGCCGGCTTCATCGCGGACATGCAGATGGATCACGCTGGCCCCGGCTGCCGCGCAGCGCGCCGCTTCTTCGCCGAGCTCTTCGGCGCTGAGCGGCAGGTGGGGATTCTGGGCCCGCGTTGTCTCAGCCCCGACGATGGCAGCGGTGATGATGCAGGGGCCGGGGCGGAACAGGCCCATGCGGCGCTCGCTGGCTCGCGGCGGGCGGCGGAGCTCTTTGGGCACGACGCAGGTCCCGCTGGCGCGGCAGACCAAGATCGGCTCGGCTAGCAGGCTGGCGGCGGTTGGAGCCAGCCCGGGCTCGACGAGCGGCGCGATGATCTTGTGCGCCGTAAAGGTCATCTTTAGCGAGGTCTTGCCCCAGCTTACGATCTCGCCGCGCGCTTCAATAAAGTCGCCGGAGTACACCGGGGCCAAGAAATCGACGCTGTCGTAGGCGCGGAACAGGCCTTCGTCGCCGTCGGCGCGAATACACAGCTCAGTGGCGACATCGCCAAACAGGCTGAGTAGCTGCGCTCCATCGACCAGATTGCCGCCGTAGTGCGGCTTGGACATGCGGACCCGAATCGTTGCGTGCATGGCCGCAGTCTGCACCGGAAGCCGGCGCGAGGCGAGCCCTGCGTTGCTGGCGGGAGAGGGGGAGAGGCGGGGGCCTACCAGCCGAAGAAGCCGGCGACTTTCTTGGCGGCGTTGCCCACCGTGCTGGCGGCAGAGCGAGCGCCACTGGCCACTGTGCTCGCGGCGCGCGAGACCTGGCTGCCGGCCGAGCGGGCGAGGTTTGTGGCGCCGTTGACGACCGAGTCGCGAACCTGACCGGCTCCGGCGCGCACATCGTTCCAGCCGAGCCGACCATCGCCATCGCGATCTGCTGCGCGGTGCAGAGTATCGCCGACCTGATGGGCGCGATTGGCCACCGCATCACGAACCTGACCCGCGCCGGTCCGCACGTCGTTCCAGCCGAGCCGGCCATCCCCGTCACGGTCAGCGGCATGATGCAGCGCATCGCCGGCCCGGCTGACGCCATCCTGCACAGCGTGGCGGGCGTTGTTCAGGCCGTTGATCGCGCTGCGCCCCATGCTGCGCACGTCACCCATGCCCAGGCGGCCATCGCCATCGGCATCGAGCACATGGTGGATGGCTTGGCCCGCCCGACCCGCCTGATCGCCGAGCCAGTCGCGCGCCGCCGAGCCGCCATTGACCACGGCATTGACCAGTGCCCGCCCACCGTTGAGCAGGCTGCGTCCGCCGTTCGACAGCGCCTGACCGGCATCGCCGAGGTGGCCGCGCATATCGTTCCAGCTCAGGCGGCCGTCTCCGTCGTGATCGGCAGCGCTGTGCAGGGCGCGGGCACCGCTCGACACCATGTCGCGAGCGCCGTTTATGCCATTGACCGCGGCGTTGCGCAGCTGACCGGCGCCGGCCGTCACATCGTTCCAGCCGAGGCGGCCATCGCCATCGCGATCCAGGGCCCGGTGACCTTGCTCGGCAGCCCAGGTGGCGCCGTTCTGCACGGCATCGCGGGCATGGCCCATGAGCTCACCGGCCTGCCGAGCGCGAATCCGCAGGTCGTCCATGCTGAACTTGCCGCTGCCATCGGCGTCGAGCATACGGATCAGGCCATCGGCACCGTGATCGACAAGCTTGGCGCCGCCCTGCATGGCGTTCGAGAGGTGCGTCGCCGGGTCGTTGAGGGTCAGGCGTCCGTCTTTGTCGGCATCGGCGACGGCGCGCGCCAGCTGCGCGGCTTGCTTGACGTCGAGCGTAACCTCACCACCGAGCGAGCCGCCGAGGCCGAGCGCGGCGTAGACGCGGCCGCTGATCTTGATCTTGCCGTTTTCGTAGGTGATGCCACCGTCGGCGCCAATGCCGGCTCCGGCCATGCCAGAGGCGGTGACGCGGCCGCGCAGCGGGCCCAGGTTGGCGTGCAGATCACCCTGGGCTTCGACGCCGGCGAAGGCGCCGATGCTGCCCTCGGCACCGACGAAGTTGGGACCCGCGCCGATGCGAGCGCCGGCCCCGGCCTTGACGCCGGCGAAGGCTTCGCCGTGCGCGCCGACGCCGGCATCAAGCGGCGTATCCACGCCCTGAATGCGCAGACCCGGGGTCTTTAGATCGGCGTCGCCGCTGGCTCCCACACCCAGGCGAGCACTGGCGTTGCCGCTGAGCAGGACGCCATCGCGCGTGCTGATCTTCAGGTTGCCATCGGCGCCGGCTTCCGCGATGCCAAACGCTTCGCCCTTGGCCACGGCGCTGCCGTACTGCCCCTGGGCCGAGACCTGACCGCGGACGCCGGCCTTTTCCCGTACGCCGGCTGCGACGCGCGCATTGTACAGATCGACTCCGCCCAGACCCTGCACCGGATCCCACTTGCCAGTCGGTGTCTGACCGGCCAGGTTGCCCGAGGCGAAGGTGCCAAAGGTCGAGTCGTGGAAGTAGCCGCCGCCGTCATCGCCGTCGCGCTGACCGACCGTGGTGGTCTTGATGCCAGTCAGATCGGCCTGCGCCAGCTTCGGTGCTGCGATCTCGGTGTTGTCGAGCTCACCGTTGTCTTCGACGACGGTGCGTCGTCGGTTCTCGCCGCTGCCCTGGCCCCAGCCCTGCCAGCGGTGGTACTCCGGCCACATGTTGTTGGCGAAGCCCTGGACGTTGTTGCGGCCGTGGACGCTGAAGCTGCCACCCGGCGACGAGGAGCCCGTAGAGGAGCCAGAGCCGGAGCTGCCACTCCAGACTCCGCCGCTTGAGCTCTGATCGGAACCGCCTTGCGTCGTGGTGTCAGACATCAGAAATCCCCCTGCCAATAATTTTCGTCGATTCTGACGAAAAGTGACGCGCCAGTTGGGCCGGCTGGCTACGGCGCGAAGGCCTGGAATGCACCCCAGCGAATTCCATCAGGATCTTGGAATAGCAGGAAGGTGCCCTCGCCAGGGATCTCGGTGCGCTCGCGGACGATCCGTCCGCCTTGCAGCAGGATGCGGGTTGCGGTAGCGGCCAGATCGGGGGTGCCGATGTAGTTGGTCACGCCGCGCATGCGGCTGCCGCGCTCGCCACCGACCAGGCTGACACCGCGCTGCAGGCCGCCGTCCAGACTTACCGCGTAGTCGGCCTGTTCTTCGACGGCGTTGAAGCGCCAGCCGAGCAGGTCGCGATAAAAAGCGATGCCGCGCGCCAGATCGGGCGCCGGCAGCTCCAGCCAGATGACCGGGTGACGGCCACTGCCGCTGAGCTTGGGCGCAAACGGGCGATCGGGCTGCCAGAACAGCAGCTCATTGCCGAAGGGATCGACCGTGCCGGTGTAGGCACCGCCGCCACCTACCTCGGTCTTGGCGATGAAGATGCGACCGCCTTTTTCGGCGACGGACTGAGCTGCCGCTTCACAGTCAGGCACCAGCGCATAGTTGCCCACACCCGGCGGCCAGCGCGGCGAGGGGCTCACCAGCAGTGCGGCGACCGGCTCGAGCCCGGTGTCGATGATGGCGTACTCCTCGGAGAGCACATGCACCTGCCAGTCGAAGCAGCCGCGGTAAAAATTCACGGCGCGCGCCAGGTTGCTGACGCGGATCTCCACCTGACAGATGCGACGAACGGTTGGGTTTTCCATGGCAGGATCAGCGTAACAGAAGCGGAAGAGATCGATGCCAAATTGGGACGAGCTAGAAGCCTACGTGCGCGCCAACTTGAAGCTGCTAAATGGGCCGGGGGAAGGCGATGGTGCAGGCGGGCGAGCGCTGATTGTCGGCTGGCAGAGCCGCAACGAAGAAGGCGGCCTGGATCGCCAGGCCGTGCATGTGTCGCCGATGACCGCGTACAGCGAGCCGTGGGTGGTGATCGTGGCGCGGGTTGGCCCAGATACTCTGCTGCCGCTGCACGAGGCGCTGCAGCTCAATGCCGATCTGACGATTGGCGCCTTGGCGCTCTATCCGGGCTTCTATGGCCTGCGCTGCTCGCTCAACATCCATCACCTGCCGATCGACGACGTGGTGCTGTTCATGGAGCGCTTAGCGCTGGCGGCAGTTGAGATCCGCAAGCGCTTGAGCGGGCCGATCTTGCCGGCTAAGTCAGCGAACGTGCAGGGCTACTGGAGCAAGTAGCGGGCGCTGCGGTCGTGCGCTTAGCTGGCAGTGGTCTTGGCGGCAGGGGTCACGGTGACGAAGTCCTTGCCCTTGGTCGAGGCCGCGAAGCCCAGAAACGCAGCGTAGACTTCGGCGTAGCTCGGCCGGACCTTGAGGCGCTGCAGCCAGGCGACGACGTTTGGATAGGCCGAGAAGTCGCAGTGCAAGAGCTCTCCAGCCGTCGTGATCGCCAGACCGAAGTAGTCGGCGATGGTGATCGCATCCCCGCACAGGTAAGGGTTGCCGGCGCCTAAGAAGTGATTGTTGAGGACAGCCAGCCAGCCCTCTGACTTCTGCTTGGCCCAGGCCAGCGTGCCAGCCTGCGTGGTCTCATCGGCGCGCTTGTGGTGGCCGAGGATCTGCGGATAGATCAGGCCATAGCCCCAGTCGCGATAGAAGTTGGCGTTGAACCAGTCGAGGGCTTCGTTGACGCGGGCCCGCGCCTTGAGATCTTTGGGATAGGCCGGCGAGTCAATCAGGTCGGCCAGGTAGCGCAGGATGCTGGCGCTCTCGCTGAGGCGGAAGTCGCCGTCTTCCAGGAGCGGCACCAAGCGGTTGGGGTTGAGGCGGGTGAACTCCTCGCCGTAGTGCTCGCCCTTGAAGATGTCGACGATCTGCAGCTCGACGGGGATGTGATTGTCGGCGATAAACTGCAGCACTGGGCGGCTGACGGTTGAGGCCGGGTGGGCATAGAGCTTCATGGTTCTCCCCTGGTGTAGGCGGTCGCAAAGAACAGACATGTCGTATCCCTAGAAGCTCAACCATCGAGGCTGGACACGACAGGAAGCCTGGTCAGTATAGTCTGCTGACTTGCAGCCGGGGTGGACATTGCTGCGGCACAGTCGCTGAGCGCGGCCAATGTGTCCGTAGCCGTCGCCGCGAGCCTCAGTAATTCGCTGGATTGGCGCAGCCGGATGCCCCGCCTAGCGCGTACAATGGTCCTACGCGTCTACGCGGGGAAGGATGCAACGATGGGCTTGCTGATCGACGGTGTCTGGCACGATCGCTGGTACGACACCGGAGAGTCTGAGGGCCGATTTGAGCGGCAGGAGAGTGCGTTCCGCAGCCTGGTGACCAGCGATGGCAGCTCTGAGTTTCCAGCTGAGCCGGGTCGCTACCATCTGTACGTCTCGCTGGCCTGCCCCTGGGCGCATCGCACGCTGATTTATCGCAAGCTCAAGCAGCTTGAGGATGTGATCTCGGTCTCGGTCGTCGACTGGTTCATGGGCGAGCAAGGCTGGAGCTTCAGCCTGCGCGAGGCCTGCACCCTTGACTCCGAGACTGGCGCGCAGCACCTGCATCAGATCTACACGCGCGCTCGACCGGGCTACACCGGCCGGGTGACGGTGCCGGTGCTCTGGGACAAGCGGCGGCAGACCATCGTCAACAACGAGTCATCTGAAATCATCCGCATGCTCAATCGGGCCTTTGATGCCTGGGGGAACGCGGCGCTGGATCTTTACCCGCCGGGGCTGCAAGACGAGATCGATGCGCTCAACGAGCGGATCTATCACGCCATCAACGATGGCGTGTATCGCGCTGGCTTCTCGACTAGCCAGGGGGCGTACGAGGCGGCGTACGCTGCGCTGTTCACGCTGCTCGATGAGCTAGAAGCTCGCCTGGATACGCAGCGCTATCTCTGTGGCAGTCAGATCACCGAAGTCGACATTCGCCTGTTCACCACGCTGCTGCGCTTCGATGCGGTCTACTACAGCCACTTCAAGTGCAACCGGCGTCGACTCGTCGACTACCCCAACCTCTGGGCCTACACCCGCGAGCTGTATCAGATCCCGGGCATCGCCGAGACCGTGAACTTTCATCACATCAAGGCTCACTACTTCGAGAGCCATCCCACGATTAATCCCTCGCGCATTGTGCCCTGCGGTCCTGAGCTCGACTTCACGACGCCTCATGGCCGTGAGGGTCGCCGCTATCGCTCCTGATTCGCCGACCCACCCCGCAACACGTGCGATGCCTACATCGCCCCGGTGATCGGGGTACGATGGAGGCTGCCATGGCGGCATCGGTGTTCAGGTCCGCAGCGGAGCGTCAGGTTGGCTGCCATGCTCGCCCAAGCCTTGGCCGATCCCGGCTGCGACGCTGGGCACGGCTGCGAGCTGGCTGCGGTGCTGGGCTTCGTCTAGGGAAGGCTCTACCCATCGGTCCGTGGCTGCTGCTGCTCAGCACCCTTGTCGCGCTGCCGGTCCTTGCGGAGCCGGCCCGGCCTCGTCTGCCAGATGCCACGGCTCGCAGTGAGCGGATGCCAGCCAGCCTGTACGCTGGTGCCTGGGAGTATCGCTACGGCGACTCGCCGATCGACGCGGCTGGCCGGCGGCTCTGGGCTCAGCCCGAGTCGGCCGCGGAGCCCAGCGGCTGGCAGTCGACGCAGACTCTGTCGACGCCGCCCGGCCGAGGGGCTGAGAACATCCTGTGGCTGCGTACGCGCATCCTGCCGCCGCCTGGCTACCAGCCGATCGGCTCGGCGCTGTTGGGTAAAGGGGCTGGCGAGGTGACGGCGGGCGCTGAAAACTCGCTGACCCTGTACGCCCACAACATCGACTCCAGCTACGAGGCGTATCTCGATGGCGTGCTGATCGCGCGCTTCGGTGCGCTGGATCCGCCAAGCCACAGGTTCTTCGGCTCGCCGCGGATCTTCCTGGCGCTGGGCCAGAACAGCGCAGGTCGCCTGCTAACCCTGCGCATCCACTCGCCGTATGGCTGGATCGGCCTCTTTGGTCAGCCCCTCATCGGCTCGCCGGGAGCGGTCATGCAGGAGCTCCTCGACCGCAGCCTGTCCCCGGCGCTGGTCGGCTTCTTCTCGATCTTCTTGGGCCTTCTGTCCTTCGCCCTCTTTGCGGCTCGACGCGGCGAGTGGGTCTACTTCTACTACGGCGGGTTTGTGCTCTCGGCAGGCATCAACCTCCTTATGCGGTCTCCAGCTCGCGATCTGCTGCTGCCGCCAGGGCCGGCGTGGACCTACGCCGAGCTGCTCAGCCCGGCTACGGCGACGGCGGCGCTGTGTGGTTACATGGCCGTGGTCTTTGGCTCTGGACCGTGGCGCATCGTGTCTCGTCTAGGACAAGCCATGCTGCTGGGCACGGTCCTCGGTCTGGTCCTGGTACTGTCCGGCAGGGTTCACATCTGGCGCACGCTGCTGCCGATGCAGATCGGTGCCCTGGTGCTGGTGGTTACCGTCGGGCTGGTGGCGCTCTTTGGGCTACGTCACACCCACGCCGAGGGCAAGGCCGATGGCCGTATCCTGGCGCTTGGCGTCGGCGTCGCCAGCCTGATCGAGGTCTTCGAGCTGCTCATGGTGATGGGCGTTCTGCCACGCTATCGGCTGCTCTTGTCGCACTACCCTGTCGCCTGCATCGCGCTGTGCCTGGGCTTGATCCTGCTCCTGCGTTTTTCGCGCGTGCACCGTCGCATGCAGAGCTACGGCAACGTGATGCAGCTGAGCTTATCGGCGGCGCGCAGCTTGGAGCCGGGCCAGCATATGCAGGTCGCCCTGACGGAAGTACTGCGGCTTATCGGCGGTGTGCGAGCCCTCATCTTTGAGCGCGAGACCGAGAGCGAGTCGGGGATCCAGCACCGACCGCGCAGCGCGAGCCTGCAGCTGCCGGCCGACCTCTTAGACTCCGCTCTGTGGCTGGCGGCGGGCCGTGATGAGGCCGGGCGCGCAATTGTCGACAACCAGCGCGAATATCTCGACTGCGACACTTCTCTTATCGCCGATGTGCTGCGTCGTCGCCGGCCGGCCATCGTGCTGCGCGAGCGGGACAAGCTGGAAGATCCCGCTGCACCCGCTTCCGGGCGTGAGCGGCTGTCGATCGCGGCGACGCCGCTTTTGGCCCGTGGAGAAGTCGTGGGCGTGCTGTATCTCGAAGCCGATGCCAGCCGGCAGATTTATTCGAAGGAAGACCTTGAGATCCTGCTCGGGCTGGGCAGCCAAGTAGCGCTGACCTTGATGACCAGCCGCGCCGTGCGGCTGGAGCTCGAGAGTGAGCTCGCGCGTCGCCGACTGGCAGAGCAGAGCGATCTGCTGGCGGCGGCAGCCCGCATGGCAGCGGGAGATCTGCAGTCGATGATCGCCGAGCCCAAAGAGAGTGAGCTGGCTCCTCTGGCCCGCGCGCTGGAGGCGATGCGCAAGGACCTGCAGCTTAAGTTCGACAAGCTGGCGAAGAGCCATCAAGAGATCCAGCAGCTCAACGAAGAGCTGCGGCGGCAGATCGAAAATCGCTCGCAGCGCCTGATGGAAGCGCTCTTGCGCGGCACGGAAGCACGCAAGGGTGGGCAGGTGGTGCCGGGCAAGCTCTTGAGCGAGCACTATCTTGTGCTGCATACGCTAGGTCGCGGTGCGATGGGCGCGGTCTATGAAGTGGAGCGAGTCCGCGACAAGCGGCGCTTCGCGGCCAAGGTGCTGTCGGAGCAGGGGGATCGCATGGCCCTGATGCGCTTTGCTCGCGAGGGGCAGATTCTCGCCCGGCTCGATCATCCCAACCTGGTGTCGATCGTCGACATCGACATCACCGAAAGTGGAACGCTGTTCCTGGTCATGGAGCTTGTGCGCGGGACCACGCTCAAGCTGTGCCTCGACCGCTTCTTTGACCCGCGTCGCGCCGTCCCCCTGCTGCAGCAGATCGCCGATGGCCTACAGGCCATTCACAGCCGCGGCATCGTGCATCG
>CAZVMD010000155.1:0-16235 GCA_964628555.1 uncultured Myxococcales bacterium
GGCGCACGGCAGCGACGCGCACCCAGCCGACCAGCGAGCCACGCCCGGCATAGTCTTCGATGCGCGCCCGCTGTCCCGGCTTGGCGACGAACAGGCGCTCGCGCAGCGCTTGTCTCACTTCATCGTGAAAGTCATCGTGGCTGGAAAAGCGCGACAGCACAGCGGGCAGGGCGGAAAAGCAGTAGCGCTCGAAGGCTAGATGGGCGCGCGGGCGGCGCAGCGCGCAGCAGCAGGCCAGGTGAAGCTCCGCGGCGTTGAGCCCACTCAGCGCATCAGGGAGCCGGGCTCGCTCGGGCAGCCGATCGGCGAGGTAGCGCAGGAATTCATCCGGCGACAGCGAGAGCTCTGACCAGGTGGCTCGGCCGGCCCCCAGCATGCTGGACAGGCACTGCTCGATGGCCGCGGCTTGCTCTGGGGCGGCGGTCACATCGGCGCTGGCGAACCGCAAGAGCTGCGCGGTCAGGGGCTGCGAGCTCACCGCATCCATCAGGTCACGTTATGCCAGGCGGCGAGATTTCTCCATCGCGTCGCCAGGTTGGCGTTTTCATGACGATTTCGTCGCGACTTTGGCCGGAGGCTGCGTCCATAGGACAGAGGACTCGCATGTCTTTACGGCCGATCTCCGCCTCCCCGCCCAATGCACAGCCCCCCTTGCGCCTAGAGCTTGAGTTTGTGCGCAGCGAGCAAGGCGACGATCCTTTCGCCTTCCGCTTTGCCGCACAAGACTACCTGCTGCGGCAGGAAGGCGGACGCTTCGAGGTCGCCCACTTCGACTGGAGCGCCGAGGTGCAGGCTGAGCTGCAGGCGATCCGGCAGCCTGGGCGCGAGGCGACGCTGCTGTCGCGCTTTGGCGGCCGCCTGCGGACGTTTTTGCAAGGGACAAGCTGGGCCCAGCAAGAAGCGCAGCTCAAAGCCGCCGTCGCTGCCGAGCGTAGCGTCGTGCTTACCCTGCGCTCCGCCGCAGCCGAGCTCTACTCGCTGCCCTGGGAGCTTTTGACCCTGCGCGACAGTGGGCAACACCTCGGCGAGCTGCCCGGGGTCTTGCTGCGCTACGAGTGGCCGGGCACGCGCGCTGCCGAGCTGGCAGAGGCGGCGCGCATCGAGAGCGGACGCATCCTTCTGGCCTGGTCGGGGGCCGGTGGCAGTGTTCCCGCTGCTGAGCATGCCGCGGCCATTCGCGCCGCGCTGCCAGCCGGCAGTCCGCTGTTCGTCGGCGAGCGCGATATCCTGCCCAACGCGTCCTACGCTGCGCTGGCCGCCACGCTGCAGGCGGCGCGACAGCAAGGGCAGCCGATCGCGGTGCTGCAGCTGCTCTGTCACGGCTCAGTAAACGGGCAGTCATTTGGCCTGCTGCTCGACGGGGCCACGGCGGGCGATGGGTCGGCCTGGATCGATGCGGGTCGGCTGCGCCAGCTGCTGGCGCCCTACGCCAACATGCTGCGCTTGGTTGTGCTCTGCGCCTGCGACAGCGGCAATGCCGGGCCGCTTGGCAATCAGCTCGGCAGCCTGGCCCAGGTGCTGCATCGGGTCGGCATTCCCCAGGTCATCGCCTCGCGCTATCCGCTCTCGGTCGCCGGGTCGCTGCAGTTTGCGACGGAGTTTTATGCTCAGCTGCTCGATCGCGTGGTCAGCAGCGAGCAGGCGTTCTTGGCGGCGCGGCGCCAGCTGGCCCTCGACACGGCGCAGATCGACTGGGCCAGCCTGCAGCTGTATCAGTCAGCTACCGTCGGTGAGGACAGTCGCCCGATCACCCTGCGACCGTATCGCGGCCTGCTTGCCTTCGGGCCCGAGCAAAAGCGCTTCTTCTTTGGTCGCGATGCTGAGGTGGCCGAGATCCTGGCCGATGCCCAGGCGCTGCTCGAAAGCGGCCAGCCGCGCCTGTTGGCCATCGATGGCGCCTCGGGCACCGGCAAGTCGTCGGTGGTCTTTGCCGGGGCGCTGTCGCCGCTTTTGGCTCAGCTGACGACGCACTACGGGGCCAAGGCGTCGCTGATCCGCCTGCGGCCGGGTCGCGCTCCGCTTGCGGCATTGGCTGCCGCCTTAGCCTCGGGCAGCGACGGGGATGCAGGGCTGCAGCGCCCGACCCTGATCGTCGTCGATCAGCTAGAGGAGCTGTTCACCCAGACGCAAGATGCGGCCGAGCGGCAAGAATTCGCGCGTCGGCTGTGGGCCCTGGCCACGGCAAAAGAGGGCAGGGCGCTAGTGCTGCTGACCCTGCGCAGCGACTTTGTCGGTCACTGCGGCGAGCTGGTCCTTGACGACTCCGGCCTGCGGCTTGACCGCGTGATCTATCAGGACGGGCACCGCGTCTCGATCGCCCGCATGAGCCCGGCGCAGCTTCGCGAGGTCATCGAGCGGCCGGCCCAGCTCGTCGGGCTGCGGCTGCAGGCGGGCTTGCTGGAGCGCATGCTGCACGAGGTCGACAGCGAAGCCGGAGCCCTGCCGCTGGTCGCCGACACCCTCGATCTGCTGTGGCAGCGCCGCGTCGGGCCAGAGCTGACGCAGCAGGCCTACGAGCAGATCGGCGGCGTGACCGGAGCGCTGCGCGGCCGTGCCGATCAGGCCCTGGCCGCGCTGTCCGAGGCAGAGCAGCAGCAGGCGCGGCGACTGCTCGTGCGGCTCGGGCACGGAGGGTCCGAGCTATCGGCCGGTGTGCGGCTGCGCGTCTCGCTCGCGGCCCAGCGACGCTCGGCGGCGGCCGCGGGTCCAGCCAGCGAGGCGGCGGCGGCCTTCTTCCGCATGCTCAGCGTGCTGGTCGAGGCTCGCCTGCTGACCGTCGATCGCCAGGGCACGGAAGAGACCGTCGAGGTCGCGCACGAGGCGCTGCTGCGCAAGTGGCCGACGCTCCTGCAGTGGCTAAAAGAGGACGCCCAGCTCCTCGCCGAGCTTGATCTGCTCGACAGCTGGGTGCGGCAGTATCAGCAGCACCAGACCCTGCTGAGCCCCGGCCAGCTGGAGCGCGCCGTCCGCGTCCGGCACAGCCATCCCGAGGCCGAGAGCGCCGCCGCCGCCGAGCTAGTCCAGCGCAGCGAGGAGGCCATCGCCCGAGCCGCTGAGCGCGACCGCTTCGCCCGCGACTGCCTGCGCCTGCTGGCCGTGCGCGACCTCGAAGGCGACGCGACCCGCCAGGTCGCCATCCTGCGCGAGGCCGAGAGCCGTAGCCCGACCGCCGTGCCGCTGTGGCTGCCCTACGCCGTCGATCTGCTGCAGTCGTCGCTGCTCATGCAGGCCGAGCTGTCCCGCCCCAGTGCCGCCATCGAGCGGCTCGCCTGCAGCCCGGATGGGCGCGAGCTCGTCCTTGCCTGCAGCGACGGTCTGCTGGCCCAGGTCGAGCTGCCCGGCGGCGAGCTGCGGCCGCTTTCCGAGGGGCTGCTCGGGGTCTCGGCCCTGTCCTACAGCCGCGATGGCGCGTCGGTGCTATGTGGCACCAGCGCCGGTCTGACGGTCGTCTATCCCCGCGCCGGGGCGACGCCGCCGCGCCGGCTATCGGGGCACAGCAGCGCCATCACGGCCGTGGCCAGCCGACCGCAGAGCCCGTGGCTGGCCAGTGCCTCCGTAGATGGCACGATCCGGCTCTGGGGGCCCTCGGATAAATGCCTAACCTTGAGCGGCCCGCGCGGCGCCGCCCGCGCCATCGCCTTCCATCCCGACGGCAGCCTGCTGGTCAGCGCCGGTGACGACGGCAAGCTGCGGGTCTATAACCTGGCCAGCCTCGGTCGCAGCGACCGCCTCGACAAGCCCGAGCTTCTCGACGAGCACGAGGGGCCGGTGCGCAGCCTGAGCTTTGCCGCTGGTGGCCGCTATGCGCTGTCGCTTGGCGAGGACGGTACGGCCCGCCTGTGGGACGAGGAGGGCGAGGCCCGCGCGTTCGGCGAAGCGGCCGAAAACGTCAGCGCGGCGATCTTTTCCGCCGACGGTCAGCAGCTCATCCTGGGCCACGAAGACGGCACCATCTATCGCCATGAGCTAACCGGCCAGGGCACGCCGCTGCTGCTTCTGCGCGGGGCCGGGGAGGTGCTGTCGCTGGCCGTCAGTCCCGACGGCGCCTGGCTTGCCGCCAGCTTCGACGACGACGACCCGGCGGTGTCGCACCTGCACAGCCGCGGCCAGGACTACTTCCTGGGTGGCCACCTCGGGGCGGTGAGCAGCCTGTCCTTCAGCCCCGACAGTCGCTACTTCATCACCCTGTGCGACGACGGGAAAGCCCGCGTCTTCGACCTGGCGCGGCCCGGCCTGTATGTCCCGCGCCCGAGCCCGCCGGAAAGCGCGCTGTCGGACTTTCACTGCGCCAGCCCGATGACCGAGGTCACGCCGCCGCCTGCCTTCCCCAGCCGCAGCCCCGACGGCAAGTGGGAGCTTAGCGTCGAGCGGGGCGGGCTCTTGCGCTGGCGCCAGCCGGGCGCTCCGTGGCGCTCGCTGCCGGCCGCCGGCGGCCCGCTGTCGGCGCTGCGCTTCACCCCCGATAGCCGCTACTTGGTGACCGTGGCCACCGACGGTCAGACCCGGCTGTGGCGGCTTGACGATGGGGCCGGCGTGGGCTTGCCGGGGCATCGCGGGGCGCTCGGTGGGCTGGATGTGCGTCGCGATGGGCGGCGCCTGGTGCTCGGCGGGCCGGATGGCAAGCTGCGCCTGTACACGCTGACTGGCGACGGCAGCCCGCTTGCGGCCAGCCTAACTGAGATCCTCGAAGGCCACCGGGCCGGCATCACGCTCGCGGCCTTTGCGCCAGAGGGCGAGACCCTCTTGAGCATGTCGCAGGACGGCAGCACCCGGCTGTGGCGCGAGGCTGGCCGCTGCGAGATCCTCATCGAGGGCGAGGAAGACAGCGGCGAGCTAGAGGAGTTCGGCGTCGCCGTAAGCCGCGACTTTCGTCAGCTCATCACCCAGCGTCGCGACGGGCTGCGTCTGCTCTGGCAGCTCGATCTCGATCCCAGCGCGCTTATCGCTCGGCTGTGGCAGGCCAGCACCTTCTGCCTGTCGGCCGCCGAGCGCCAGCGCTACCTGCGCGAGCCCAGCGAGACCGCCGCGCAGCTTCAGGCCGAGAGCCAGCGCCGAGCCAGCGCCGCCCGCCCGCGCTAGCCCGCCGCTGCAGCAATTAAGCAATGAAACAAATTTTAATAAATATAATGTTTATTGCGGTTTATTATGTTGATGTGTAGTTCGCTGGGGGACTGGTTTTCTGCTCCCCCCCGCAGCACTCGTTCCGCCGACAAACTCCTAGCCTGCCGTCGCTGAGACGGCGTAGACCGAGGGAGGCATCGTTTATGGCGAAGACCGTCTTGGTACTGGGGGCTGGCGTCTCGGGCCTGGCCTGCGCCCACGATCTCTTGGCCGCGGGCTGTACGGTCACCGTGCTGGAAGCGCGGACGCGCATCGGCGGCCGCATCTTTACCGACGATCGCCTGGGCGTTCCCCTCGACCTTGGGGCCTCGTGGGTCATGGGCGCGGCGGGCAATCCGCTGACGCCGCTCCTGCGGGCGGCCGGCATCGAGCTGACTAGCACACACTGGGACCGGCTGGCCGGCTATCGCGGCGGGCACCGGGTCAGCCGGCGCGAGCTGGACCAGACCAGCGACGAATTCGCCGACCTTATCGACGCCGTCCGGCGGCGGGCGCGGACGCGCAGCAGCGACCTGACCCTGCAGGCCGCCATCACCGACGAGCTGCGCGGCGAGGTGCTGACGCCCAGCGACCGCCTGCGCCTGGACTACGCCACCGCCATGCTGGGGCTGGATGCCGCCGCCGACATGGACGAGCTTGGCGTCATCGGCCAAGAGCTGGATCGCCGTCCGCGCGGCGAAGATGCGCTGGTGCGCGGCGGCTACCGCAAGCTGGCGACGCTGCTGGCGACCGGTCTCGATGTGCGGCTGGGCCAGGAGGTGAGCCAGATCGAGCAGCTAGCTTCTGGCGTCCGCGTCACGACCGCCGCCGCGACGTTTAGCGCCGAGCACTGTGTCGTCTCGCTGCCGCTGGGCGTGCTGCAGTCGGGGCGGCTGCGCTTCCTGCCCGCTCTGCCGGCCGACAAGCTGGCGGTGCTGCGGCGCCTGGGCATGGGCACGCTGAACAAGGCGCTGCTGCTGATGCCGCGCTCGATCTTTCCGGCCGGCTACGACTTCCTCGGCCGCATGGGCAGCGAGCCGACGCGCTTTCCGCTGTTCGTGAACCTGGAAGGGCTGAGCGCTCGCCCGGTCGTCCTCGGCTTTGTCGCCGGCCAGCGGGCGCGGGCGCTCGAAGCGGGCAGCGATGCCCAGATCGTCGACGCGGCGCTGCGCTCGCTGCGCGAGATGCTGGGTGCCAGCGTGCCCGAGCCCACCGCGGCGGTGGTCACGCGCTGGCACGCCGATCCGCATGCACTAGGTTCCTATTCGTATATTCCGCCCGGCGCTAAGGAGTCGGATCGAGATGGCCTGGCCGCGCCAGTCGGCGGCCGCCTGTTCTTCTGCGGCGAAGCCACCCAGCGCAACCAGGCCGGCACGGTGCACGGCGCGTATCTGTCGGGTCGGCGGGCTGCCGCCCAGCTCTTGGCGGCTCCGCTGCGCTAATCGTCGGCAAGTCCGCGGGCTTGCCGCGGCGCTGTCGATTTTCCCGCGACTTGGCCCAGCCTCCCCCGTCTTCCAGCGCAGAGACACCACCTGCAACCGATTCGGCGGAGGACGCTCCTATGCTGCTGTCCAGCAAGACCATCCAGTACATCAACACCATCACCCACGACGGCAAGGTCCTGTGCTTTGGCACCGATGCCCAGGGCTTCATCTATTACTCGGTCAAGCGCAGCGGCTTTGAAAACGCTGCGCTCGCCGCCGGCGCGGATCCGTTTGGCTTCGAGGGCTGGCGGCCGCTGCGTCTGAGCGAGTCGCTGCCGGATCCCTCGGTGCAGGCCTGGGAAGCCGAGAACCTGGTCAGCGCGAGCAGCCATCAGGCCCTGCTGCGCAGCGTGTACGGGAGCGGCGACGAGCTGCAGCGCAGCATCGGCGGGCCGGTGCAGCTGGTCTCGGCGCTGGGCCACCTGTTCGTGTTCCGTCAGGCGCCAAGCGGCAAGATCCTGGTCACTCGCTTTGTGCTCGATGGCCTGGAAAACGAGCTGGTTCCGCGGCTGGAGGTTCGCTATCAGCGCAGCCGGCAGCGCCTGCAGCCGCAGCAGTCGGGCGGCGGTCAGGCGTTTGATGGCAGCGACAACCTCGACTATCGCGACCTTGCCGGGCAGTTCTTCTACGAGCCCAGCGTCGAGCTGAGCTTCATTGATTCGGTGGCGCCGGGGCAGTTCGCGGTGGTGCTGGTGCCGACCAGCGAGAGCGACCGCCAGCGCTGGCATCTGTTCGTGACCGATGCCGTGCAGCAGAAGCTGGTGATCTACACGGTGGGCGCGACCGACACCGGACAGATCGATCTGACCGACTATCGCTATAGCTACGCCGACGCTACGGACCCGACGATCACGCGGCAGCGCGTCATCCCCGGCATCGTGCGGCGCACGGTCGACCTGCAGGGCTATGCCGTGGTCGGCGCGCCCACCGCGTCCACGTACGACCTGCAGCAAGAGCAGATCACTGACGCCGGACCGCAGCTTCTGCGCGGCGCGATGCGGCTGATGCTGGCGGTGCCGGTGCAGGCCGCGGGCAGCCCAACGACGCAGACCGCTGCGGTGAGCTTTGCTCTGGCCAGCGATGGCTTGCTGTCGCAGGTCGACGGCGTGGTCGATGCGCTGACCGGTCTGCAGACCGCGCAGCGTGAAGTGCTGCTGCCGCTCACGCTGCTCGACGGAATTGTCGGGCTAGCGCAGGCTGCGCCGCCGCCTTCGGGAACGGTTGCCGCGACGGCGCGCTCTGAGGGCGACCTGTTGCAGATCCGCAACGAAGGCGCGCTGCCGGGCACGCTGTCGGTCGGCGATCAGGTCGTGCTGCGCGACAGCCAGAGCTACAACGGCCCGTACCTCGTGACGAGCGTCGATGGCAGCTCGTTCGAGGTCGCGGCAGCAGATCAGACGGGACCGCTTGGCACCTGGGAGGTGGTTCGCGACACGACGGTGGGCCTGATCTTTGACGGCATGATCGTCGGCAGCGAAAAGAGCGCCGGGGGCAAGCTGCGCGTGCTCTGCTCGTCGCACGATCTGCAGGTCGGCGATGAGGTGCAGGTCAGCGGCACCCGCGACTACAACGGCACCTTCCCGGTGACCAGCGTTGACGGCGACCGCTTTGTCGTCGATGCGCCATATCCAGCCGGCCAGGTTGCCAACCTCAGCCGCGTGGTGCGGCGCGGCCTGCGCATGGCCCCAGGCGACGGCATCGCGACGCCGGATCTGGAGCTGGCACCACCGAGCCCTGGCCGCAACCTCGGGCGCACGCTGTCGACCTGGGTGCGCGTCGATGGCCCGCCGCTCGTCGAGGTGCAGAGCGAGCGCTCGCGCATGGCTGGCAGCATCGCCAACTACTCGATCCGCTCGGCGCAGGCCGCACTTGAGGCCGGCTGGGATCAGCTGGGGCCGGCGTTTGTCGTCTACAGCGAGCCGGCGCCCGGTACGGTGCCGGTGTATCGCGAGACGCCGATCCAAAATCCCGGATCGCGGTTCCATCTGTCGACCCGCACAGCGGCCGAAGCCGCGGCGCTGGGCTGGCAGCCGGAGCTTGCGTTTTACGCCTATGCGACGCCAATGCCGGGCACCGTGCCGGTGTATCGCGAGGAGTTAAACGGCTACTTCTATTTTTCGACCCGCACTCCGGCCGAGACGGCGGCAGCCGAGCTAAACCACCAGGGGGTCGCGTTTTACGCCTATCCCCCCGACGCGGTGCAGACTGGCCAGACCCTGGCGGTCGACGAGGGCGGCATGATGCGGCTGGGACTGGGCGAGGGCAACCGGCCGACCCTGCGCGTGACCTTTGCCGACGGCTCGCTGCAGTCGCTGGTCGATCCGACGCCGCTTTCGGTTGGGACGTGGGCGCATGTCGCGGCGACGCTGTCCTATCAGGGCGCTGGCGCGGGCGAGACCGTGCTGACCCTGCTGCGCAACGGCGCCGAGGTAGCGACGCGGCAGATCACTCCGACGATGCCCAGCCACCTTGGCGCGAGCCAGCTTCACTTCGATGGCAGCGATGACCTCGTCGAGATCCCGGCGCTGCCGGTCAGCTTTGCCGGCGGCCTGACCGCGGAAGCCTGGGTGCTGCTGGATCCCCCGGGGCAGGACAGCGTCGATCGCACGATCTTCTGCGAGCGTCGGCCCAGCAACAGCGGCGATGTCCTGTTTTCCTTGAAGGTAAACGGCAGCAGCCATCGCTTCGAGGCGGGCTACTACGTCCAGAGCGAAAATAGGTGGTACACGGTCATCCTCGCGCCGGGCCTGCCGCTGTCGACCTGGACGCACGTCGCGGCAAGCTATGACGGTCACCGCTTGCGGCTGTACATAAACGGTGTCGAGGTGGCGGTGAGCAACGACTTTGACCACGCGCTGCCGACGACGCAGGACGGCTGGTACATCGGTCGCCGTCACGACCTGGCGCCGACCGAGTCGATGTGGTGCGGGCAGATCGCCGATGTCCGGCTGTGGAATCGGGTGCGCAGCGCTGCTGAGGTTGCCGCGGCCTACCTCACTCGGCTCAGCGGCCGCGAGACTGGCCTGGTCGGCTACTGGCCGCTGGAAAACGGCTTGCCGCGCGACCTTGGCCCGCACCGTCGCCACGGGACGCTGATCGGCAGCCCGGGTCGTCGCGTCGCCCCGAGCCTGCACCCGCAGAGCGTACCGCCACCGGCCGCAGGCAGCACCGGCCCGACCGTGCTGCAGTTCGATGGCACCGCCGATGCGATCGAGATCGCTGCCGCCACCCCGGCCCTGGCCACCCAGTTCACGCTGTCGCTGTGGTTCCGTCTCGCTGCCGGCTCGGGTGGCGTGCGGAGCCTCCTGTCCTGCCGCGGTCGCGACGGCAGCGCCCTGCGCGGGTTCGCGGTGCAGATCCTGCCGAGCGGCGCCCTCAGGTTCGCGGTTGGCGATGGCGCTACGCCCATGAACATCGCTGGACCGATGGTGACCCCAGAGACCTGGATCCAGCTCATCGCCGTGATGGGCGCGGGCACCTTCAGCATTTACCTCGATGGCGCGCTCTATCGCACGGTTACGTGTGCCTACTCATCGCCTGACGGCCCCCTCTGGGTTTGTGCGCAGGCGGGGACTGCGGGGCCCGTGTCGTTCTTCCCGGGCGCCGTGGCCGACCTGCAGATCTATCCCGGCGCGCGGACACCCGCTGAGTTCGCCACCGACCGCTTGCGTCGCCTGTGCGGCGCCGAGCCGGGCCTATACGCGCACTATCCACTCGAACGCGATGCCAGCGACAACACCGCGAATCGACGGCACGGCGTGCTGTACGGCACTCCGCGACCGCTGCCCAGCGGCTCGGCGCATCGCGCGGGGTCGTGCCTAGCGGCTGAGATCGCGGACTTTCAGGTCTGGAGTCAGGCCCGCGACGCCGCGACGATCCGCGCCAGCATGCACCTGGCGCTCATCGGCACCGAAGCCGGGCTGGCCGTTGGCTATCGCCTGGGCGCTCTACTCCCCGACGAGGGAGAGGCGCGCATCGTCGACTTTTCGGTGCATGGTCGGGACGGTCGGGTGTCGGGCACGCCCTACGCCGGGGCTCGTCGGCTGAGCCGCGCGGCGGCCGGTCGCAAGGTCGTGCGCTACCGCAGCGAGGAGCTGACCGCGGTCAGCGCCGGCGCGCAGTACGAAGAGAGCTTCGAGTTTAAGGTCATCACCCCGGCCAGCAGCTTCGATCCGAACCAGGTCGCCGGCGGTCGCCTGTTCCAGTTTTCCTACTGGGGCAAGAGCGGCCACGACAGCGCGGGGCGCATCGACTTTCCGCCCGACTGCGTGCAGCAGACCGACTTCGTGGCGCTTCCCGCCGGCTGGTATCGCGCCACCTGCCGTGTCACCGTGCCCGACGGCGTGCGCCTGATGCGGCTGTTCGAGCTCAGTGCGGTCAGCGGACTTTGGGCCGGGGAAGAAGCGGCGCCGGCCGGCGAGTGGACGGCGCTCGATATTCGCCGCCATCAGCTAAAAGCCATCGACTCCGGCATCACCCGCGCCGAGTACTCCGACGCGCTCGCGCTCGCGGTGCTGCCGGCGCAGCCGCTCTCGGTTCGCGCGGCCCTGGATCAGACGCGCCTGATCGAGGCCAACATCGCTCGCCTGGAAGACAAGGTCCTCGACCTGCAGCAGCGCATCGCAGTGGCCAACGACACCGCCGCCTACGAGGCTGAGCGCACGCAAAAGACGGCGGAGCGGGCGACCAAAGACGGCCAGCGCACCCAGGCCATCGCCTCTCGCACAGCGATTACCAGCGAGCCTCTCAAGTACTACCTGGCGCTGCGCAACTACCAGAGCGGCCGCTGCATCTCGATCTCGAGCGCGACCTCCAAGGCCTATCAGTCGATGTCGGGGAGCTCGACGGGCGGCAGCGACACCTTCTGGCTGCAGCCGGCCGCAAGCGGTGGCTACTACATCCGCGTGCAGAGCGACAATCGCGCCCTGACCGCCAAGACCTCCACGCAGGACACCGCCCTTTACGTCGATGCTGTGGGCGCCGCTGGCTATCAGCGCTGGACGCTGTCGCTGCGGCAGTCTGGCTCGGACAAGATCTACTGGCTGACGCCGGTCGACTATCCGGGTACGTGGTCGGCCTGCGTGGCCTACGGCTCGACCGAGGGCGCGATCACGCTCGACTATCACCAGAACGGCAGCTTCAACGTCGAGTGGCTGCTGCTCTCGTCGAGCGTGCTCAGTCCCGATGCCCAGACGGCGGTCAATGCCTACACCACCACCATCACCGGCTTGGACGGACAGATCGCCGAGCTAGATGCGCGCATCACGTGGCTCAACAGTGCGCTTAACTCGACCGACGCCAGCAACCTGCAAGTCCAGCTGGATGCGGCCCAGGGCGAGCTATCCAGCGCCAACACTGCGCTCGCCACGCAGGCGGCGATCGTGCTTGCGGCACTGCGCCAGGCGACCTCGGCCAGCCAGGGGGCGATGCCGACGGTGGCCTCTGACCCGCGCGGCCTGCAGACCACGGCGGCGGTGCTCGACTTTGCCCAGCCGATGGGGCGCCTGCGTCTGGCGGAGAGCTGCGATGGCAACCTGCAGCTCTCCTATTTCGATCGGCAGGGTCGCGGCCGCTTGACCGCCTACGACGCGGTCGCCGATCGCCGCAACGCCGCGTTCGAGCAGTGGCTGCCCGACGACTTGCGGGCCTGCGTCGCGCTGCGCGATGCCGCCGACAGCCTGAACCTGAGCCGCCCGCTGGCCGTACCGGCCGGCGGCTTCACCTGCGAGGTCTGGGCCCAGTACCCCGCACCCAAGCGGATCGATGGCCGCGAGCCCGAGCAGTGCATCCTGGGCGCCGCCAGCGCGGGCAGTGACGCGACGCTGGCGCTGCGCCGCGGCGGGCGACTAGGGGTTTTGATCGATGGCTGGTTCTTCGATAGTGGAACTGACCTAGCTGCGACGCTGGCCGCCGGCTGGCACCACTTCGCGGTCAGCACCAGCCCCGAGCGCACGCGCTTTTACATCAACGGCAACCCGGTCGGCGACTGCGCCAGCAGCCGGTCCCTGCTGCGCCTAAACGGCAGCAGCGACTCGGTTGAGGTGCCGGCCCACGCTAGCTCGACCAGCGCGGTCACCATCGCGGCCTGGGCGCGCAGCGCCACGCCAAGCTGGAACAACTCCGGCGTGCTGGCCAGCAAGCGCCCGGCCTTCGTCCTGCACCCGGTGGCCGGCTCGCGCAGCCTGGCCATATCGGTGCAGGTCAACGGCCTCTGGAAGAGCACCGAGTTTGCCCCAGACGATATCCAGGTCTGGCACCACTACTGCGGCACCTACGACGGCGTCTCGATCCGCCTGTATGTCGACGGCGTCCAGGTCAGGGAGCTGCAGGTCGCCGGCAGCATCGCCGCTTCATCGGGGGCCCTGTACCTCGGTCGCGACTACGACAGCGGGATCGATCGCCGCTTCGCGGGCGACCTGGGCGAGGTCGCGTACTTCAACACCGCGCTGTCCGGCCCGCAGGTGCGCAAGCTGTGCTTCGAGTCGGTGGCCACCAATGAGCCCGGCCTTATCGGTCTGTGGTCGATGACGCCGACGACGATTGGCGGTGTGCAGAAGGTCGCCGATCGCAGCAGCGCCGGGCGCGACGCCGTCATCGTGGGCAGTCCGACGACGCTTCTGCCCAACACGACGGCCGGCCTGAGCTGCACGCGCATCGGCAACCGCGCAAGCGGCGGTGCTCCCGCGGGCCGACTCGCCGAATTCCGGCTGTGGGCAAGCTCGCTGTCGCCGGCCGAGATCGCCGCGAACGCTGGCAGCCTGCTGTCCGGCTACGAGCCCGGCCTGCTCGCCTACTTCCCCCTGAGCGAAGCCGACGGCGCCGCGGTGTATGACCGCTCGCCGAGCGCGAGTCCGCTGTCCGCGACGCTGTCGGGCGTCGACTTTTGGCCCTGCAGCGCGCGCATCGGCAACCCCGGCAGCCAGGTCTTGAGCCTGGCCGATCGCAGCAGCGCCTGGGGCAGGCTGCCCGGCGTGGCGCTACAGAACCGCAGCTTCAGCATCGAGTGCTGGGTGCGGCGCAGCGGGGCCGCCATCAGCCAGTCGCAGTTCGTCGCCGCCATCGGGACGATGAACATCCGCACCGGCTTGCACTTTGGCTACCGGACCAGCAACTACTTCACGATGGGCTTCTGGGGCGACGACATCGACGCGGCCAGTCCCTGCACCGACAACGAGTGGCATCACTACTGCGGCACCTACGACCAGCCGAGCCGGACGCAGCGCATGTACGTCGATGGGCAGCTCGTGGCGACGCGAGTCGCCGGCGGCGACTTCATCGGGACGGGTGATCTGTGGGTCGGCAAGCATCAGCCCGGGGACAGCTACTTTATCGGTGATCTGGCCGAGCTTCGCATCTGGGGCACTGCGCGCAGCCCGGAACAGGTCCGCGCGATGTGGCAGCGGCGAGCCGTGGGCAACGAAGAGGGTCTGCTGGCCTGCTATCCCTTCAACCAAAGCACAAGTGGCAGCGCCTGCTTCGAGCGCAAGACCGGCACCTGGGTCGGTGAGTTCTACAACGGCGCGCGGCTGAAGACCACGACCATGCTGCCGCTGTGCGCCGCCGATCATCTGGCGTTCGCTGAGTACGACTCTGTCGAGCTAGGTCGCGACGGGCGCAAGACCGCGCTGATGCGGCGCTGCCTGGGCTATGCCAGCGCCGGCACCGCAGTGCTGCTGCCCGAAGCCCGCATCGAGGAGCTATCGCTTCTGTGGGTCGGCAACACGCAGATGGCGCCGACGCTGCTTGGCTACATCGAAGGCCCGCCGCCCGTGCCATCGGAAAACCTGACGGTCAGCGACGACTACACAGGTGCTACATCGGTGACGCTGCGCAGCGCCGCCGATACCAGCTATGCCTGGCAGCGCGGCGAGACGCAGAGCACCGGCATCGCCGCCGAGCTTTACGCCGGCATCGAATGGGAGACGCCAGTCAGCAAGGGCGCAGCCGGCGGGACGGTGGGCGGTTCGGGCGAAGCCTCGCTCGATCGTGCAAGCGCGGTGACCAGTACCTCGTCGCTGATCGCCACCGATAGCTTGAGCCTTTCGGGTCGTCAGGAAGACCGCATCGCGATGTCGCAGCTGGGTCGGCGCTGGATTCCGAAGAACCTGGGCTATGCGCAGGTCATCTCGGGCATGGCCGATGTGTACGTGCTGCGTCTTGCGCGCAGCGGGCGCATGGTCAGCTATGACATTCGCCCGGTGCCGGGGGTGCCGCTGGACATCAACACCATCACGTTTCTGATCAACCCGGCCTATACGCAGAACGGCAGCCTGGACGGCATGGTTGGGTCCAGCCCGTTCGACCGGCAGCACTACGCGGCCGTGCCCCAGCTTCGCGCGCAGCTTGGTTCCTTGGTGCCGGCCAGCTATTTCCGGCTGCGAGAAGCGTACGCCTTGCGCGACAGCATCGAACGGCAAGACAAGGATCGCGAAAGCTACTTCTACAACTTCAACCCTGCGGTCGGCAGCGAGGGCGCAGCCAAGTTCGATCCGCTGGACCCCGGCAAGGCGCTAAGTCAGCTTCTGGGCGTCGCCGGCTTCGCGCGGGCCAGCGCCGCGTTTGCCGACTGGCAGGGCCGCATGGATCGCCTGTCGGCCCAGGCCGGCAAGCGCAACTTGGTCAACACCTATGTCTGGGACAGCGACGGCGGCCTGCGCGCCGAAGAACAGAGCTTCGCCAGCACCATCGAACACTCGATCAGCACCGCGACGCTGGTCGGCGGCAGCCTGGGCATCTCGGGAGAGGTCGCGGCCTTCGGCTACAAGGTGTCGGGTTCCGTGGTGGCAAGCGGCAGCCTGGCCCGGTCCAGCGGCAAGACCCTGTCGTCCAGCAAGAGCCTCGAGCTGTCCGTCGATCTGTCCGGTGTCGAACGCAACGGCATCACCAACCTGCGCGACGCGCCGCTTGTCCCCGGCGAAAAGGTCGACCGTTACCGCTTCATGACCTTTTACCTGGAAGGCAGCACCGGCCACTTCGATGACTTCTTCCGCGTCGTCGTCGATCCGGTCTGGCTGGCCAGCAACACCGAAGGCGCCCGCGCCCTGCGCCAGACCCGCGCCGCCAAGCCCAACAAGTGCTGGCGCGTGCTGCACCGCGTGACCTACGTCGAACGCCCGACGCTGTAGCGCCTCCGCCGGCACTCCGCCGGCACTCCGCCGTCACTCCGCCGGCACTCCACCGGCAGTCCCCGTCCTGCCCACAGCCCGAAGGCCCGCGGTTCTCGCTGGGCAAGGCGGCGGGGCGCTTCTGCTAGTCGACCGACGCGGCCCCGCGGCGGCAGAAGCAGATCACCAGCAGGGAATACAGCAGCAGGAAGGACAGCGGAATCGCCGCAACCATCCGCAGGTTGTGCGCCTGTCGTAGCTCGGCTTCCGTCGCGAAGACCTCGACCATGCGGGCCGCTGCGCCTTCTTCGATGGCAATCCCAGCCTTCTGACACTTTTCGACCGCCAAGGTCAGTCCGGGGCCGCACTCGACGGGGCCCGAGCCCGCCCAGGCCGCGCTCGACAGCACCCACGCGCCGTCTTTGCGGGCTGGATCGGCCATGCCGCGGCAGTGAAAGCCCACCACCTGCTGCAAGGCGGGGTCGAACAGCGGGATCACGTTCATGCTGGTGCTCGATGCAGACTTGCCCGAGCCGCGCCGCACGCG
>CAZVMD010000156.1:0-16233 GCA_964628555.1 uncultured Myxococcales bacterium
ATCGATCGCTATCGCGAGGATCGCCGTGCCTCGCGCTGGCTGTGGCAGAAGCGCGATCTAGAGAAGCTGCGGACGCTGCGGGCCGCCGCCGACCCGGTGCTCAATCGCGATCACGAAGAGTTTCTCGCGGCCTGCGAAGCCCACGAGCGGCGTGAGCTGGCCGAGCGCTTGGTCGAGCGCAGCGCGCAGAGCGAGCGCCGCGGCTGGCTGGTGCTGGCCCTGCTTATCGCCTGTCTGGCAACCGGCATTGGCCTTGCGGTCCTCGGCGTCTCTCTCGATCGGGCCCGCCAAGCCAAGCATCTGGCGCAGAGCAGCAGCGCTGCCGCGCTGGCGGGGCAGCCGGGGCAGGGCATCGCCGCCCTGCGCTTGGCCATGGAAGCCACCGACGACAGCCGCGAGCTCGGGCCGAGCTGGGAGGGGCTGTATCAGGTCAGCATGGTGCTGCTGCCTTCGCGGCTCTTGGGACAGAGCGATGGCGATGTCGTGCCCGATGCCGCGACCATGCAGGCCCAGGCCAACATTCGCGCCATCGCCTTTTCGCCCGACGGCAATCACCTGCTGGCCGGCATGCAGGATGGCACCCTGAGCGTCTGGGATCTGCGCCGTCCGCCCAACGTCGGCGACAAGGCGGCGAACAAGGCGGCCCCGCCCAACCCGCGCACGCTGACCGTGCGCAAGCACGACAAGCCGCTCAACTTTGTCGCCTATGCGCGGCAAGGTGAGGTCATCCTCAGCGCCGGCGATGATCGCACTGCGAACATCTGGGACAGCAACACCGAGGCGGTCCTGACCACCATCACCTGGCCGCTGGGCAACGGGGGCGAAGACGGCGGTGCTGAAGCGAAAGCGCAGGTCAAAAAAGAGTCCGATCGCGGCATCCTGAGCCTCGATCTCTCGGCCGACGGCGCGACGCTTTTGACCGCTGGCCAGGATCGCGTGGTGCGGGTCTACGACGTCGAAGAGCGCAAGGAGCTGCTGTCGCTGCCGCACAAGGACACGGTGTTTTCGGCGCGCTTCTCGCCGTCAGGTCACCGCATCGTCACGGCGTGTCGCGATCAGCTGGTGCGCATCTTCGATGCCGAGACCGGTGTGCTCTTGCGGGCCATCGGTCCCTCGCAGGCCTCCGACGCGATGCGCCCCTCCAAGGCCCTGGCCAAGCAGAGTGATGGGCATCGCGGCGAGGTGCGGGTGGCGGTGTTCTCGCAGGATGGCCAGCGCTTGTTTACCGCCGGCGAAGACAACAGCGTCATCCTCTGGGATCCCGAGAGCGGACAGAAGATCCGCACGCTCCTGGGCCACGCCGGCCCCATCACCTCGATCGATGAGTCGCCGGATCGCCGCCAGATCCTCACGGCCAGCGAGGACAACACGGCGCGCATCTGGGATGTGCAGACCGGGCAGCCGCTGCTCTCGCTGGAAGCGCACACCGACCGCCTGATCAGCGCCATCTATTCGCCCGACGGCGACAGCATCGCCACGCTGAGCCAGGATGGCACGGTGCGGCTGTGGCAGCCCAAGCGTCGACCACATATTCGCATCGGTGCGCACAACGACTGGGTGCGCTCGGCGGTGTTCTCGCCGGTCCCCGGCCAGCGCCTGGTGCTCAGCGCCAGCGCCGACGGCACCGGCCGCATCTGGGATCTGCAGAGCGGCCTTCTGCGCCTGGAGCTGCGCGGCCACCCGGAGTGGGTCAACTCGGCCGCCTACAGCCGCGATGGTCGCTTCATTGTCACCGCCAGCATGGATCACACGGCGCGGGTCTGGAACGCCGACAGCGGACGGCTCTTGGCGACGCTGAGCGGACACAAAGACTGGATTCGCTCGGCGGCCTTTTCGCCCAGCGGCGAGATGATCGTCACCGCCTCCAAAGACAAGACCGCTCGCATCTGGAGTGGGCCCGGCTGGGGGACCTCGACCGCGCTGGTTGGGCATGAGGGAGCGGTGACCTCGGCGGTCTTCTCCAGCGATGGTCGCGAGGTGCTGACCGCCAGCGAAGATCAGACCGCGCGCCGCTTCCGCGTCTCGGACGGCGTCGAGCTTGGGCGCCTGGCCGGACACGGCGACTGGGTCCGGCACGCTGTCTATTCGCAGGACGGCAAGCGCATCCTCACCGCCAGCCGCGATCGCACCGCCGTGGTCTGGGATCTGATCCCGACCGGGGCGATGAGCCCGCTCGGCAATCCAGTGCTGCGCGAGAGCCGGGCGCTGACGCTGCGCGGTCACGTCGGCTGGGTGCGCCACGCCGTCTACTCGCAGGACGACAGCAAGATCCTGACGGCCGGGGCCGACATGACGGCTCGCCTGTGGGATGGCCGGACGGGGACGCAGCTCCTGGTTCTGACCGGCCACAGCGGACCGGTGTCGACGGCCGAATTCTCGCCGGATGGTCGCTATGCCGTGACGGCCGGCCGCGATGGTCAGGTCCTGGTCCATGCCTTCGACCCCGACACGCTGCGCCGCTATGGCTGCGACATCCTGCGCTCGCTGTACCACCACCCCGATGCCTCGGCCGAAGAGGTCGAGCATCTGATGCGGCGCTGCCGCCAGACGCCTTAGCGCGCCGCGGACGGGCTCCGCGCGGAAGGTCGGCGCGGGTACAGGCCCAGGGCCCGCAGCTTGCGCTTGAGCGTGTTGCGGTCGATGGCCAAGCTGCCCGCGGTCCGCAGCAGGTTGTTGTCGTGCTGCTGCAGAGCGGCCCGCAGCGCGGCTTCTTCGGTCTTCCTCAGCTGGGCGGCCAGGCTTAGCCCGATCGGCTGGTCCGGCGAAGGCTGCCGACTCTCGTCGCGCCGTGGCTCGCTGCGGCCCCGGGCCGAGCGGGCGGCGCGGATCTCGGGCGCTAGGTCGGCAGTCCGCACCGTGCCTTCGCAGAACACCGCCCAGCGCTGCACCTCGGCGCGAAGCTCGCGCACATTGCCCGGCCAGTCGTAGCGCGAAAGCAGCCGCAGCGCCTCGGCCTCGACCTCTAGCCGGCGCCCGCGCCCGGGCCGCAGCTCGTCGAGAAAGTGGTCGATCAAGGTCGGCAGATCGGTCGGACGCTCGCGCAGCGCGGGCACCTCAACGGTCGCGCCGCACAGCCGAAAGTACAGGTCTTGGCGAAACTCGCCGCGTGCCACCATGGATCGCAGATCGCGGTGCGTCGCCGCCAGGATGCGCACATCGACGCGCACCTCGGCCGAGCCACCGACCCGACGCAGCACGCCCTCCTGCAGCACGCGCAGCAGCGTCGCCTGCACCTTGGCCGGCAGCTCGCCGACCTCATCGAGAAACAGCGTGCCGCCGTGCGCCTGCTCGAACAGGCCGCGGTGACGAGCCGCGGCACCGGTGAACGCCCCGGCCTCGTGCCCAAACAGCTCGCTGTGCAGCACACCTTCGGAAAAGGCGGCGCAGTTTTCGGCTAGAAACGGTCCCTCGCGCTCGCGGCTGGCCGCGTGTAGGGCCCGCGCGACCAGCTCTTTGCCGGTGCCGCTCTCGCCCAAGATCAGCACCGGCACGCGGACATCGGCGCGACCGATGCGCTCGATGCGCGCCCGCAGCGCCTGCATCGGCTCGCTCTGTCCGAGCAGCGCGGCGGTTGCATCGCCAAGCACGGCGGCCCGCAGCCGCTGCACCTCGCTGCGCAGAGCGCGCACCTCGGGAAAGCCTTCGATGTCCAGCCGCACCTCGCGGAAGGCGCGGGGGTGCGGCACGGGCACAAACTGCGGCGGGATGACCTGCAGCATGCGGGCGGGCAGCAGGCCGGCCTGCACCATGATCACCCACAGCGTCTGCGCCTGCGGCGTGCCGGCCGACAGCAGCACGTCCAGCTCCCAGCTTGGCGAGCGGTGGCTGCGCCGCACCTCGCGACACAGCGGCCCCAGCTCGGCGAACAGCTGGCCGTAGTCCGATGGATCGCTGACCGCAAGCTGGCGCAGCTCAACCTGCAGCCCCTGCTCACGCAGCGCGCGGTGCAGGTCGCGGGTGGCGCTCGCCGCCCCAGCGGTGCTCAGCAGCCAGACCGTGGCGTAGCGCTGGCGTAGCTCGGGCTGCTGCAGCAGGCGCAGCACCGGCCCGTGGTCGGTCTCGCCAGCCGGGCGCGGCCGGCCCACCGAGGGACGATCTCCGCCCCGATCAGTCCAGGTAATTAACGCGGCGCGCATGGTTCATTTTACCCCAGGAAGTGATGCGAACCGTACCACTAAAAGTGGTGCATCATGCATCAGCTTTGGCGATGTGCCCGGGTCCGCCGTCGGAGAACAGCCGCCTTGCCGCTGGCACGCCAGCTGCAGATGAGCTGCCCGGGCGCGGGCATGGACCTGCGTCATGTGGAGCACAGCGTGCGAGCTGATATGTACGAAGTGATCATCGAGCGTCCGCGCGGCGGGGCCGGCTGGGGGCGCGACTGGCCGCGCTTCGACTGGCGGCAGGCCGCGATCTACGCGCAGCTCTGTGAGCCAGAGCCGGCCTTGCTACCTGCGCCGCGTCGGCTGGACGAGGAGGATGCGGAGCTGGCCGACGGTCGAGGACTGGCGGGAAGCGAGCCGCGACAGCCGCGGCTGCACGGTTTCTGTGACGGCGGGCCGACCAAGCTGCGCATGGGGCCGCGCTCGCGCAGCAAGTGGCTGAGCGAAAACCTGGCGCCGCTGCGCCGCTTCCTGCTGCGTCGCCTCGGTCGGCCGTGGAACGACGTGCACTCTGAGATCTGCGCCCACATCGGGCTGCGCTCGGCGGTGCAGAAGCACGTGCTCGATCACCTGCGCCACTACGTCGAGCTACAGCCGATCCTGATCGACGGCTATCCCCACTACCCGACGCTGCGCGGTGGTCGCCAGGCTGGCCCGCAGCCGCTGTCCGACTACGGACACGCGTTTTATGTCTGTCCGCAGCGCGGCACGCTAGAGCTGGCTGGCCATCCCCGCCGTCGTCCTCGGCAGTCATCGCCATCCCCCAACGGGGCGCCGACTGCGCCAAAATAGCCGCACGGCAGTCGCTGGGCGCGCTTCCTTAACAGCAGGTTCCTCCCTCTCATGAACGACACCCTGTGGTTTCAGATCACCTCGGCGCGCGGTCCGCTGGAGTGCCAGCACGCGGTGGCGCGGCTCTTGCCGATCCTTGTCGCCGAGGCGCAAGCGGTCGGGCTTTCCGTCGAGCTGATCGCCAGCGAGGCCGGCGAGCGCGACGACGGGCTGCGCTCGGCAATGCTGTCGCTGGGCGGCGCAAGCGAAGCCCTTTCGGCTTTTGCACAGCGCTGGGTAGGCAGCGTGCTGTGGGTCTGCAAGAGCCCCTATCGCCCGCATCATCGACGGCAGAACTGGTTTATTGGCATCGAGAGCTACACCGTGCCCACACAGCCCAGCTGGCAGGAGCGCGATCTCGAGTTCTCGACCCTGCGGGCCAGCGGCCCCGGCGGCCAGCACGTCAACAAGACCGAGTCGGCGGTGCGGGTGCTACATCGCCCAAGCGGCCTTTCGGTGGTGGCGCGCGAGGAGCGCTCGCAGGCGCAGAACAAGCGCCTGGCCCTGGCCCGCCTGGCCGCGCTGTTCGTCGAGCAGGCCGGTCGGAGCCAGGCCGCAGCGGCGCAGCAGCGCTGGGATCAGCACAACTCGCTGCAGCGCGGCAACCCCGTCCGCAGCTTCGCTGGCCCCGACTTTCGCGAGCGGCGCTGATCCGTGCAGCGCTGCTGATAGCATCAAGGTATGGCGCGATTTCCTGCTCGCTTGCATGGGCTCTTGGCTGCCCAGGCCGAGGTCGGCGTGATCCTGCGGCGCGGCCCCTCCAAGTCGGTCTGTACCATCGCCTGGGATCGTCGGCGCGACACCTTTAGCGTCGGGCAGTGGCTGCGTGGACGCATCTATGAGCGGCGCGCGGATCTGTCACCCGATGGCAAGCACCTGATCTATTTCGCCATGAATGGGCGGGCCCAGTCGCCGACCGGCGGCTCATGGACGGCCATCTCGCGGGCCCCGTACCTCAAGGCTATCGTGCTGCTGGGCAAGGGCGACTGCTGGCACGGCGGCGGCTTCTTTACTGCGCCGCGGCGCTACTGGCTCAACGACGGCTACGGTCACAAGCTGCTGCGCGACAGCTCAGAGGTGCAGCGGGACACGTCCTACCGCCAGACGGCTAGCTACGGCGGGGAGTGCCCCGGCGTCTACTACCTGCGGCTGCAGCGCGACGGCTGGCGGCTGGTGGCCGAGCGCTCGCAGGGCGATGTTGTGGTCTTTGAAAAGCCGCTGCCGCACGGCCTGGTCCTGCGCAAGCGCGCGCATGCCCAGATCGGCGCACCGCCGGGCCGCGGCTGCTACTGGGACGAGCACGAAGTCGAGAGCCGCGACGGCCAGATCATCGAAGGCCAGAGCTGGGAGTGGGCTGAGCTAGACTCGCGTCGCCTGGTCTATGCCAGCTCTGGCTGCCTGTATGCCTGCAAGCTGGGGCGCGCGGGCCTCGCGGAGCCCGAGCTTCTCGCCGACTTCAACGAGCTCAAGTTCACCGCCTTGGCCGCACCGTACTGATCGTCCGCGGGCCCAGCGCCGCGCGGGCCGATGCCGCTACGGAGCCGCGATCAGCAGAGCGAGCCAGCGCCTGGGGCGGGCCTAGGCCGGGGGCTTGTCCGTCAAGCTCGAAAGCTCGGCGAGCGTGCGCGAAATCGCCTGGCGCACGCCCGCCAGCGCTGCCGCGTCGAGGGCGCGATCGGTGTCGTGGCCGATGCGCTCTGCCGCCTTGGCCTGCGCCGCCAGTCCCTCGGCCCCCATCGTGCTGGCCATGCCGCGCAGGGTGTGGAGCAAGCGGAGCTGATCGTCTGCCGTTTGCACCTCGGTGGTGGACTGGAGCTGGGCAGCGACCACGCGCAGCCGCTCACAGAACGGCGGGACGAGGCTGAAGTACAGCTCACGGTCGCCCCCCAAGAGCTCGATGGCCTTGGCTGGGTCGAGGAACCGCGGTGGCTCAGCCGCTGTGCAAGCTGAGGCTGGTGCCTCGGGGGCTGCGGGTGCGGCGGGCGCTTCGGGTGCCACCGGCCGCACGGGTGTCGGTGGTGTCGCCGATGTCGCCGCGAGCGCGAGCAGGCTCTCGTTGCTGCGGCGCTGCCGCTTGCTGATGTGCCGGAGCAACGTATCCACCAGTGCGCGGGTATCGATCGGCTTGCTCAGGTAGCCGTCCATGCCGGCTTGTCGCGCCGCCTCGCGATCCTTTTCAAAGACGCTGGCGGTCATGGCGATGATCGGCAGCCGGTTGCCGTGCTTCTCGCGGATGCGCTGGGTGGCGGCATAGCCGTCCAGCACCGGCATCTGGACATCCATCAGCACCGCGTCGAATTCGCTCTCGGCCTGCTCCAGCTTCTGCACCGCCAGGAGCCCGTTTTCGACCACCGTCACCGCAGCGCCGCGGGCCGCCAGCAGCTCTTTGGCCAGCTGCTGATTAAGCTCGTTGTCTTCCACCAACAGCAGTCGCAGGCCCGCCAGCGGGAGTGCGGTCACATCGTCGCTGCTACTGCTGGCGCGGGAAGCATCGGCGGGCGACACCGTGGTCAGCGGCAGGCGCAGGCGCAGATGAAAGCGACTGCCTTCGCCCGGCACGCTCTCCACCTTCAGCTCGCTGTCCAGCAGGCGGGCCAGCCGGCGGCAGATGCTCAGGCCCAGGCCGGTGCCGCCGAAGTGACGCGTCGTGGTGCTGCTGGCCTGCGCGTAGTCATCGAACAGCCGCAGCATCGCCTCGGGCGAGATGCCGATGCCGGTGTCGCGGACCGATACCTCCAGCTCCGCGATGCCTTGCGCGATCCCAAGCTGATCGACGCGCAGCTCGATCTCGCCGCGGTGAGTGAACTTGATCGCGTTGTCGCCCAGGTTGGTCAGCACCTGCCGCAGCCTTAGATCGTCGCCGAACAGAAGCGGCGGCACCGCCGGATCGCAGTGCAGGCGCAGCGCGACCGGCTTGTCACCCAGGCTGGCCGCGAGCACGACCTGGACATCCTCCAGCAGGGCCCGCATCGAGAACGGCCGCGGGTCGAGCCGCATCTTGCCGGCCTCGATCTTCGAGAAGTCGAGGATGTCGTTGATCAAAAGAAGCAGTGAGCTCGCCGCGCGCTCGGCCTTCTTGGCGTAGTCGTCTTGTCGCGGTGACAGCGGTGTGCTGCGCAGGAGCTCCAGCATGCCGATGACGGCGTTCATCGGCGTGCGCATCTCGTGGCTCATGCTCGACAGAAAGCGCGACTTGGCTGCGCTGGCCTGCTGCGCCGCGTTCTGCGCGCTCTTAAGCTCGCTGATGTCCAGCGTCAGGATGACCAGGCCGGGCGTGTCCTCCCCGCGCAGATCGGGCAAAAAATGGGTCAGCGTACTCTCGACGCGCCCGCTCGGCAGGGTCTCTGAGCTCTCGTGCTGCTGCTCGCTGCCGCGCAGGGCGGCGTCGATGGCTGGCTGCGCCTGGGCCAGAAACTTTGCCCCCAGCGGGGTCGCTGCGAGGGGCGTACCCAAGAGCTCTTCACGGCGGCGACCCCAGGCGACGCAGACCGCGCGATTGACCAGGCGGCAGCGCAGCGTTCGATCCCAGTACGACAGCTGGGCCGGAATGCTGTCGATCATGAGCTGAATCAGCTTCTCGTGCTCCGCGAGATCGCGACTTACCTGCTGCGAGCGGGCCTCGGCCTCGTCGCGTGAGGCCTGCAGCCGCGCCACCCCAAACGTGAGCAGCAGGCTGAGCGCGAGGCCGGCCAGCAGGACCACGCTGCCCACCCAGCCCGCCATGCGCGCCTCGAACAGCGGCGTGCTGGCAATCTGCAGCGTCATCACCCGCCCGGCGATCTGCAGCGAGCGCTGCTGGCTGAACCGTGGGGCTGGCCATCGGTCCAGCGTGGGCCCCGCGGCGCTGTCGTACAGCAGCGAGCTCGCGGCCTGCTCATCGCTGAGCTGAAAGCGCAGGCGATGCTCGGCGAACTCGGCGAGCGGCGCCAGCACTTCGGCGGCGGCGATCGGCGCGTAGAGCAGACCGATGAGAGCGGCGCGGCGCTCCGCCTGGCTGGCTACGCTTGCGCCGGGACGGAAGACCGGCAGAAAGAGCAGCCAGCCTGGTCCCCGCTGCTCGTCCTGCACCAGCACCACCGGACCGGTCAGCGAGAGCCGGCCGGTGTCAATCGCCCGCTCGGCCCCTTCGCGGCGCACCCGCTCGGCCCCGACATCCAGTCCGACGGCCGGCCGGTTGCGCTCGACCGGCTCGATGTGGGTGATCACGAACAGATCGGCCGCTTCACCGCTGGTCTGCACCGTGAAGTCGGGAGCGCTGTCGGCCCGCTCGCGCGCCTGGTACTCCGCTAGCTCAGGCCGCGGCACGCGCTCGATAAAGCCGAGGCCGCGGATGCCGGGAAACTCGCGCGCCAGATCGCGCTGCGCCACCCAGCTCCTAAACTCGACCCGACGCATGCGGCCCGAGACCGCCATCGAGGCGCGCAGGCCATGCAGGGCATAGCTGGACTGTGTGATCCGGCGCACCAGCTCTGCGGCCAGGCGCTCGGACTCGCCGACAAAGCGGGCCTGCGCTTCGGCGTGCACGGCCAGGCGGGTCCGCCAGCTGGCGAGGGCGCTAAGGGCCAGGCCCAAAAGCAGCACGGCCGGTACTGCCCAGTGCCGGCGCCGCCCCGCTGACCCCGCCGCGGCCGGGATGGATCCATGACTCGTCGCCGCCATACGCCCCTTTGGAAAGTCGAGCTCAGCCTCGCAGTCGGCGCCCGGCGCTTCAAGTCGAGAGACCCCCTATGGGGAAGCGCGGCCGTGCAGTACCCGGCCGGAGCCCAACTTTCCGACGGTGGCGCGGGGTGGGCAGGCGATGAGGGCCGGGGTGGGCGCGGCAGCTTACTGGGGTCGCTTGCCTGGCGGCCTGTCTACTGCGCAGCGACTTGCACCAGTCGCTCCGACTCGAAGATGGCCTGCGGCGAGACGATGGGCTCGTTAAGCGGCACCGCCGCCTGTCGGCCGTAGCGGGCGCGGATGAGCTTCTGCACCACAGGATGATCGAGCTTGAGCTCGCCGGCGGTCTGCAGCTTGCCGACCTCGATACCCGCCCCCTGCTTATAGAGTTTCCAGACTAACTCAGAACAATAAATGCGCTCATCACTCCAGCGGAAGAGGGGGTCGTAGTCCTTGCCAAGATAGCTGTAGCCGATGTCCTTCATTTTGGCGATTACCGCTGGTGTCATGACTGTGTCGTGGTCACGTAAACGCTTAATCGTAAAGTGATTATTGCCGCGAGCGATGAACTTATGTAGCGGTGTGATTTTGACGGGTTGAACCGCCTCAAAGACCATAAACTGCCCTTTATGTTGAAATATAATTCCGACGTGATTGAACTGCGAGTGGGTGGCGATGCGGATTGCCTCCGACTGGCTGCTGGCCGAGCGGTGAAAGATTAGGTCGCCATCCTTTAGCTGCAGCGTGTCCACCGTCGCCTTGCGGCGGGTCGGATGCGTAGGCGAGGGGGCCCGGCTGGCATGACTCAAGCGGCGACCGGGTCCCGTGCAGTCACCGGTAGCGAGCGTGGCGGCGAGCAAGAGCGCAGAGCCCAGCGTGCATCGTCCGTTCATCGGGTCATCTCTTCCGTGCCCAAAGGGGAGGGCTCCCCGGGGGGGGGCCAGTTCTAGCGTATCGCGTGATCGCGGCTGGCGGTTACTTGAGCGTGCTCACCGCGCGGTCAACGCGCTTGAACCAGGCGTCGCGTTCCTTGTCCAGCGAGTGGTTGCGTGCGAAGCCGTGGATCGTGCAGGCGGGAAAGCGGACCAGGACGCCGCCGGCCTGCCAGTCGTGGGACTCGCCCTGGAATAGCTCGCTTAGCTGCCGCGCCACCGCGACGTCTAGCTCAAGCACGACATCGACCTGGCAGCGGCTGGCGAGCAGAAAGCGCTTGTACGCTTCCCGGCCGGGGGCACCGAGCTTCATGACAAAGCCGCGATCGATCGGCGGCGTGGCGACGGCGTGAAAAGCGCGCAGGGCGCCTGCGAAGTTGCCTTTGGCGATGACCAGGGTGCTGTCGCCATCGAGGCGCGTCTTGGGCTCGCGGGCCACAAGCTGCTGCGCCAGGTCCGGCGTGGTGTGTACCCAGCTGTACTGCCCGGGCCAGACGCGCAGACAGGTCCCTTGCCGCGTCCGCAGGTCAAAGTAGTGGTAGGCGCCGGTCGCCACGAACGCCTCGTGCGCGGGGCGGTCGAGCATGCCGCCCTCGAACGACAGGGTGTTGTCGCGGCGCGGATCGACAGCATCGACCAGCTTTGCGATCCGCTCCTCGCTCGTTGTGTGGTAGCCGCGGGCGGTCACCACCCGCTCGCCGAGCGCGCGATACAGTGCCTCGGCCGCAGCGGGTGACGACAGGCGATAAGCATGCGCAAGCGGGATAAGAGCCATGGGTCCTCGGTGGGGCGAGCGCGCTAGGAGTTTGTTGCCGTAATCAAGAAATGAACAAAAATAAATAGAATATTTATATTATTTTTTACATCTCAGTGTGTTGATTTGTAGTTATCGTTGCGATCGGCAGCCTATGGCAGCGTTGCTAAGCTAATATAGCAACAAGCTCCTAAGGCTGCGGCACGCCGAAGATGCGGCGCAGGCGAGCGACGGCCTGCGTCTCGCCCTCACTGTGGAAGTCGAGAAACTCCGGCACCAGCCCGGCGAAGTGATAGCTCGCCACCGGCTGGCCGTTGACGCGCAGAGCGATGCGGTAGCGTCGGCGCTCCGGCATGTTCAGGCTCAGGTAGACAGCGAGGACGCCCTGCGGGTTGAGAAAGCCGTCGAGCTCCGCGCTGCTGGCGAGCCGCCTGCCGCTCGCAAGCTGCCACAGATCCAAGCCCAGCCGAGCGGTCAGTAGATCGACGCCCTTGGGCTGCACGATCGCCTTTTCCTCGGCGAACATCATGGCCAGCGAGGCGAGCGGCGGGCCATCGAGATGATCGATGAGGTTGTCGCTGTCGCGGCCCTCGCCGCAGCGCGGATCGCGCTCGAACAGCCGGGCCGTGCGCTGGAAGTACAGGTGCTCGCGGCTCAGCTTCCCGGGCTCCTCCTTGACCGTCTCCTGCGCTTGGTTTAGGGCGCGGTACCGCGTCTGCAGGGTCCACGGCTCAGCGTACGCGATGGCCGTTACCGCCTGCACCGTGGCCGGACTGCGCAGGATCTCATACCAGCCGTACTGCGACGCTGGCGGCGGGCCGCAGTCGCGGGTGGGCTGGCCCCGGCCGCTCTGCGGTCCCACCTGCAGGTAGCGCGCCGGGTCGACGGTCGTCGGGGGCGCGCTGAGCTGAAAGTACAGCGGCGCCAGCAGCGCCTCGTCTTTTACCTCGCGCTCGCCGATCTCGGGCCGCAGATAGGCCGGCTGCTCGGCGCGATGCAGCACCGCCTGACGGCCCTGCGACAGCACCAGGCCGCGCCCGCTGCGCCACTGCCAGCTCAGGTCAAGGGCTGGGCCGATGCCGTCGCTGACCACGACGGGCGGCTGCTCGCTGCTCTTGATGCTGATCCGCGGCGTGACGGTCAGCAGCTCCCAGGGAAAGCGCGCCTCGCCTCCCACCTCGACCACCGCCTCGACGGACGACAGGTAGCGCACCTGGCCGTGCGAGGCATTGCGCAGGCTCAGCTTGTGCTGCAGCGTGCGCCGCTGGCTCGGCTTGCCCTCGCGCGAGCGATCGTAATAGAGCGCCTCGAACTGGCTGGGATGACCGAAGTAGGCCTTGGAGAACTCGGCCATAAAGTCGGCAAGGTAGTCGGGCTGCGGCACAAGCTCGGCGCCGTCCTGCTGCAGCGTCGAGTAGGCCGCCGCCGGAGCCAGCGCCTCGACCCGCAGCAGCTGCAGACCCAGGTCGCTGCGCAGATAGGCCACCGACAGCGCCCCCAGAAGTCCCGACAGGGCCAGACCGGTCTGCAGCAGGCGAGCACTCGGTGAGCCGCGCTGCAGCTCAGGCACCAGGCTCTCTAGCTGGGCCCGCAGCTGCACCAGGCCGTCGCGCGCCCCCAGCACCTGCGCCGCCTCGCCGTCCCGCGCCGCCTGACCGACCGCGGCCAGCTGGGCGCGCAGATCTTTTTCGACGCGGCGCAAGCGGTCGTGCACAGCCGCCGGTGCCTGCTGCAGCAGCGGCGGAAACAGCTCGTAGGGAAACAGCGCGGCGCGCCACTCGATCCGGACCAGCGCCTGGGCAGGTGTCAGCTTTTCCGCCACCTGCAGCGCCTCGATCGCCGCCAGCACCTCATCAAGCCGGGCCAGCACCCGCCCCAGCAGCGTGCTATCGCTGGGCCGGATCGCGGTGTCGCGGATCAGCTGCAGCCATTCTTTGAGTGACATCCCAGAGACCCCCTCTGCTCAACTTCGCTTCGCTTCGCTTCGGCGCGGCAGGGCAGAGCTGGCCCATCGGTGCGCTGGCCGCTGCCACGCGCCGCTAGCTCGGGTCGGTGCTCGGTCTCAGATCGCTGGCTGGGCCTGCGGCCTGGGCAATCCACTGCCGGTGGAGGCGGATGCCGGCCTCGGGATCGATCTCTGGGCAGTGCTTGGCACTGTCGCGCCAGGCCCGCTCTAGCGAGTCGGTGACGCGACACTGGTATGGCGCGCGCATCAAGACAAAGCCAGCCCGCAGCAGCGCGCGGAAGATCGGCGAGTCCGAGATAATCCACAGCATCAGCGTCGAGCGCTGGATGGTGTCATGGTGCTTGCGGCGAATGCTGTCGATCAGCTGACGATCGGCGCGCGACATCTCGTTGGCGTTGGTGAACTGGTTGACCCAGACCAGCGACTCCTCGCGCGAGGTGCGCAGGAAGCGATCCAGCTCGCCGGCATAGCGACCAAAGCAGCCCGGCGGCGAGCGCGAGGGGTCGGAGTAGCTGACGACCACCCGACCCAGCTGGGCCAAGAACACCCCCTGCTCAGCAAACAACAGGCGAGAACCCCCCACGGCCATTTAGCTAGTGTAGTCGAAACGATCGGCGGCCGGATCCGCAGCGCGGCCCGAGCTCGGCCTACGACGAGGCGCGGCCCGAGCTCGGCCTACGACGAGGCGCGGCCAGCCCGCGGGCGGCTCGGGGGGCTGGCCTTGGGCTTCTTTGGCTTGGGTAGCGGCAGCTCGGCGGCGGTGGCGCGGGCCAGGCGACTTAATAGATCGTGATCATCGAGGAGCTCGCCCGCGATGAGAAAGTGCGGCTTGGCCCCCGGGTAGGGCAGCCCTTCGGCCGGCGTGCCGAGCAGGCTGCGGCCAGCCGCGGTCGGGCGCAGGAACAGCTGATCGTCGCACACCAGAGCAAACATCTTGCCGTCGAGGTACACGCCGTATTCGCCAAACATCTTCTTGTACGAGACGGGGCCGGCGGCGGCCATCTGATCGACGATGAAGTCCACTGTGCTCTGCTTTGAGGCCATGCTTCCTCCTTTGCGCCCGCGCTGACTTGGCCGGCGGGGCAGCGGGACACTAGCGCAGCTGGGGTGACCGGGTCGACCCCGGCTTCCGAGCGAGCCCAGCCGTCGCACCGCTCGGCTCGATCCGTACGCAGCTCCTCGCGCTGCTACACTCCACCCATCTATGCGCACATCCATCGAGAGCGGGCGGGGCAGGGCAGAGCGACGGCGACCGGCCGCGGCGATTCGTGCTGGCTCGGCGCTGGCCGGCCTGGCCTGCCTGCTGCTTCTGCTGGCCTGTCGTCCGCGCGGGGCGGCCTTCGATCTGCAGCTCGCGCGAAAGACTGCGGATCTTGACGCAGTGGATGTGCCCGGCAGCGCCCACGTCGTCGATGGCGTCAAGCTGCGCGAGGTCCGCTTCAGCTCGCGCAGCTTTGCCGACGCGCCGAGCGTTATCCGCATCCAGGCCTTCATCGCCGTCCCGCCCGGCGAGTTTCCCCTGCACAGCAAGCCGGCGGTGATCTTTGCCCATGGCCTCGGTGGCCAGGCTGATGTCCGCACCGCCGTCGAGATCTGCCGCAACCTAGATGTCGTGGCCTTGGCCCTGTCCGGCCCTGGACTTGGCGGCTCGCAGGGGCGGGCGCTGCTGCCGACCGATCCGCAGCCGCTGTTTAGCGGACAGGACGATATCCGCCGCAGCTGGCTGTACAGCTATGTCTTTGCCATCCTGCGCACCGTCACCCTGGCCCAGACTCTGCCCGAGGTCGACTCGCAGGCCATCGCGCTGACTGGCTTTAGCTTGGGCGGCATCGCGACGCTGATCGCCGGTGGCGTCGACGACCGCATCGCCGCCGCACTGCCCGTCGCGGCCAGCGGCGATCTGGCAGCAGCAGCAGCCCAGCCAACCTGGCTGCGTCAGCTCCTGGTCTCGGCCCTGCAGCAGCGTCAGAGCCAGCTGCCCAGCCAGGATGCCCAGGCGCACCAGGCCGCCCAAGCCGCGCTGCAGCAGCCCCTCGCCGACCCCGGAGCGCAGGCGCTGTTCAGCAAGCTCGATCCGCTGCTGTATGCCCCGCACCAGAGCGGCCCGGTCTACATGCTGGTCGGGGCCCAGGACGAGTACTTCCCGCTGCCGCAGCTGCTCAAGACCTTTGCTGCCCTGCGCGGCCCGCACAACCGCCTGTCGATCGTCGCGGACTACGACCACGGCTGGTACTTTGGCACCGGCTGTCCGGCCCGCTGCATGCCGTCTGCGACACCGCCTGCAGCGCCCCCGCCAGGTCAGCCCGCGTCCGCCGCAGCACCCGACTGCCCGCCGCCTCCGACCTGTCCCAGCGTCTGTCCAGCTGGCGCGTCCCCGCCGTACTGCGGACCGCAGCACAGCTACAACCGCCAGGCCGACTTCGCCGCTCGCTGGGCCGCGCTGTTGCGCGCGCTCGTCGCCAATCACGTCGCTCGTCCGCGCCGGTCCTACCTGCCGGCCCCGGCGAGCCCGCGCGTCGTCGTCCGATCCGAGGGCGTCTGGGTGCAGCCCCAGAGCGCCGCCCGCCATGTTCGCCTGGCTGTCAGCCGCGACTGCGGCTTCACCTACAGCCAGACCGAGCTCGCGCCGCAGCCCGACGGCAGCTACTCGCTCGCCCAGCCGGTGCCGCCCGCTGCCATCGTCATTGCCGAGGTCGAGTCGGAAGACGGCGCGGTCACCACCTCGCTGCCCACGCTGCCCCCGCCCACCGTCTGCCCGCCGCGCGTCCGCCCCTTCTTTCCTCTGACGCCCTAGCCGCGGACTTTCCCTCGGCGCAGTAGACCCTGCAACCCCGCCGGCCGGGCCATGGCTCTCGTCCCGTCGCTCCCTTCCCGCAGGGGCCGACCGCGGCGGGGCCTGTCCCCTTCAGCTGATCTCCTTCGGTACGCACT
>CAZVMD010000157.1:0-16155 GCA_964628555.1 uncultured Myxococcales bacterium
TGCGAAACTCGCGGCCCATGTCGTGCGCCGTCTTGACCTTGGAGCCAAACGGCGGCCGGCGCAGCACGTATTCCTTGCCGCCGTAGGCGACAAGATAGGTCAGGTTGGAATAGCCACCGGGGAACTGCTTGACCGTGAGCTGCGTCGTGGCCTCGGGGGCAGTGGGCAGGACGGACTGCAGATAGTCAGCGAGCCGCTCGCGATCGAGCTCTTCGCCGCTACGCACGGTGGCGGCTTCGTCGTAAAGGGCGCCCTTGGGCGCTCCGCGCTCGGCGTCCGACATCTTAGCTGCCTAGCTTGCCGCGCAGGCGGATGTTGTAGGTCAGGATGGCCAGGTTCTTAAGGACGTTGGGCACCCGACGGACCAGGTTGATCGACGGTGGTCGCTTCTCGGCGATGCGGATCGGAATCTCGCGCACGGCCCGGCCTTCGCGCTCGGCGCGGATGACAAACTCGGAAGCAAAGAGATCTTTTTCGACCATGCAGTGCTGCACCGTGGGCAGCAGCGCCGCGCGGCGGAAGGCCTTCAGGCCGTGCGTGTCGGTGCCGGTGAAGCCAACCAGGACGCGCAGCATGCCGTTGATCGTCTTGGTGGCTGCCCGACGCAGGAGCGGCCGGCGATCATCGGCGCCCGGCATGGCCTTCGAGCCGACGACCAGCTCGGCCTCGCCGCTCACCAGGAGGGGCAGCGCGCGCGCGTAGAAATCGACATCGCAGAGGTCGATCTCATCACACAGCACATAGGTTCCGCGGGCTCGCAGGATGCCGGCCTTGAGCGCGGCGCCATAGTCTGGGCGGCCCAGCGAGTCGATGCGCACCTGCGGATAGCGGGCCTGGAGCTGGCGACCGACCGCCACCGTGCCATCGCGCGAGCCGTTCTCGCTGAGCAGGATCTCGTAGCGGGCAAACAGCGGCTGCTCAGCGGCTTGAGCTTCGAGCCGCTCGATCAAGTCGGCCACGGCAGCGTGGAGGATGCCCTCTTCGTTGTAGATGGGGATGACGATAGAGAGTGCGGGATCGTCGTGGGCAGGCATGGCGAACGCTTAGCTAAGCAGGGTTTTCGCAGTTGACGGAGGAGCGGCGGTCAGCAGGCGCTGCGCGATGTCGCGGCCGAGCATCAGGCAGTCTTCCATGGAGTTGTACGTCCAGCTGCCATAGCGGCCGCGCGGATAAATTTGGTGCGCTTCCAGGAACGGGATCAGCTGAGCCAGCGCGTCGTAGTAGGCGTGATCGAAGACGACGTAGGCGTACTCGATCTCGCGCAGCTCGGCGAACAGGATGTCGTCGGGGCGGCTGAGCACGCCGGCGGCACACAGCGCGGTCGCCACCTCGGGCAAGAGGCGCGACAGATCGGGCGGCGGGCCGCGCTCGGACAGCTCGACATATAGCGAGCCACAGCCGGGCGGGGCCATCGAGGGCACGGCGTTACTGTACACACCCACACGATAAAACGGATAGCGCTCTTCCGGCACGTACAGCCAGTGATAGTCGGACTTGGGCGGCACCCGGGTTGCCACGTTGAGATAGCGAACCGGGGTGCAGCGCAGCCGCTCGGCCCAGCGCGCCAGCTCGGGCGGCAGATCGACGATGCGGCGGCACAGCTCGGGCAGCGGCAGCGTCGCGACCAGCGCGTGATAGGGCAGGCGCTCGCCACTGATGACCGCCTCGCGCTGCTGCAGATGTACGGCTTCGAGCTTGGCGCCCAGCTGCAGCCGGTCGGGCGGCACCAGCGACAGCAGGCGATGCACCAGCGTCTCGATGCCGCCCTGTCGCGGGTACAGGAAGTGGACGTTGTAGCCAAGCTCCGGCGGACTGTCACCGACCGCGCCGCGCACCACTTGTTCGAGCGTTGGAATCGGCACGAAGCGGCTGCACCAGGCGGCGGTGATCTCGCGCGGGTGGACGCCCCACAGCTTGGCGTTATACGGCACCATGAAGTGGCGGGCGATGCCGGCTCCGAACTTCTGCTGGCAGAAGTCGTCGAAGTTGCGGATCTCGCTCGCGGCGCCGCTGGCCTGAGCTGCGATGAAGCCGAGCAGACACTCGCTGATGACGGCGGGCGGCAGGCCATGCAGGTTGGCCTGGAAGGGATAGCGAATCAGCGCGCCGTGCGAAAACACCCGCGCCTTGCGCTGCACTGGCAGCAGCTCGCGGGTCGGATCATCGCCGGGGAACAGCGAGCCGACCAGCGACTGGATGCCGGGATCGCGCAGGTGCAGCCAGTGACCGGTCTTGTCAAACCAGAAGCCCTGGATGCACTCCGAGCGAGCATGCCCCCCCGGTCGGCGGTCGGCCTCAAACAGCCGAAAGGAAAGCGGTGCAGCGCTTGCGCTGGCCGGCCCTCCCTGGCCAGGGGTGGAGCGTGCTGCCGACAGGTGCAGAGCCGTCGACAGACCGGTCAGACCACCACCGATGATAAGGACCTCGCGCAAGAGCCAGCTTGATAACACACCTCTTGCCGCCTTCGCCGCAAAACCGCCATATAATGCGCCGGCTTCACAAACCTCCGATTGCCGTTACTGATGGAGATCGAAAACATGCCCACCATGACACGCACCTTCACGAGCCTTCGCCTGCTGTACCGGATGGGCGCGCTAGCTTTAGGGGGGGCTCTGTTGCTGTCGGCTTCCGGCTGTGGTCGCGCCGAGGCCTCTGGCAGCATCATCTTCTCCTGGGTGCTGGTGAAGGCCGCAAACCCCAACCCCGACAGCGCGCCGGGGGAAGACTGCAAGCTGGTCGGCGTCGATAAGGTCCGCCTTGAGATCGGCAGCAAGAACATCTTTGACTATCCCTGCGCGCAGAATTCGGCGCAGAGCCAGAGCGTCACCGCTGACACCTACCACGTCCGCGTCAGCGCGCTCAGCTCGGCTGGCAGCTTGATCCAGTCCAAGGAATTCCCCCAGACCTACGTCTACGGCGCCACCAAGCTTGGCGCGGTGCGGCTGGTCGTGCCCTAGCGTGTTGCCGAGGTGGCCGTGGGCCCCAATCGCCGCGCTGCGTCAGCGCGCTCTTGCTCACGACCCGATGGCCGCCCCGCTCCCGTGCTCGCCGCACCTTGCGCTCCTCGAACCCGGTTTCAACTTTTCAGCCCGCTAGGCTGGCTCACCGGGCCGGCTGGCTCTCGACGAGCTAGAGCCTGCTGAGCAGCTGACTCAAGAGCTGCTCGACTTGGTCGATGCGCTCGCCGATGTGAGCAGCCGGGAGAGGCACAGCGGGGGCTGGCAGCAGGCTCGCCTTCAGGTCGGTCTCTAGGCCCAGGCAGCGCTGACCGAGCTGGCGAGCCCCCACCTGCAGCGCGCTTCCGGCCAGGCGGTGCAGCGTCTCGCCTAGCGTGGCGTACGCCTCCTGCTGTAGCTGCGCCCGGGCCGCGCTGACCTCCTTTGGCCAGGTCCGCTTGCAGATCAGAAGGAGCTCATCACTGGCCTTTGGATCCAAGAGCTCGGCCAGCTCGCTTAGTCGCTGGTGAATCGAGTCGAGATCCGAGCTCAGCTCAGGTGTGGGGACCGCTGGGGCAGCGCTGGCTGGGCTGGCCAAAGGCACCACAGATCCCAACGGGGTGGTGGGCTTGCGGCCCCAGCGCCGCAGCGCTTGGCTGAGTGAGTCGATGCTCACCGGCTTGATCAGAAAGTCGTTCATGCCCGCGGCCAAGCAGCGCTGTCGATCCTCTTCAAAGGCGTTGGCGGTCAGCGCGATGATCGGCACCTGCGAGTGCGGCGGCGGCAGCCGGCGGATCTCCTGGGTCGCGGCCAGGCCGTCGAGCTCAGGCATCTGACAGTCGAGGATGATGAGGTCGTAGGGGTAGCCGCGCGCCGCGCTGAGTGCTTGCTGCCCAGTGCTGGCCGGATCGACCTGGCAGCCCAGGCGCTGCAGCATCAGCATGGTCAGCCGCTGGTTTGCCGGGTCATCATCGGCAAGCAGGATGCGTGGCGAGCCCTGGCTGCCCTCGAAGGGGGAGGAGATATGGCGCCGTACAGGCCGCTGCGACCCCGGATGCGAAGGCGCGCCCAGGAGGTCCTGCAGCCACTGCAGCAGCTGTCGTTGACGGAGCGGTGGCCCTAGGCGGCCGGTGAAATCGGCTCGCTCGGACAGCGGCGGCTCGGCCTCAAACCCCGTCGGCAAGGCCAGGATCGGCAGGCTGGCCAGGCCGGGCATGCGATGGAGCTCAGCCGCGAAGGCCTGGCCCGCTCCTTGCGCCCCATCCTCGGATAGCAGAGCCACGACCAGCGGACGTTCTTGGGGCTGGCCCAGGGCAGCCCGCGCTTGCTGGGCGTCCTGGCAGAGGATCGGGCAGAGCTGCATACCGGACAGCAGCTGACCCAGCTGCTCTCGTCGCAGGGCGCGGCCATCGACCACCAGGGCGCGGCAGCCCGACAGGCGCGAGGGCAGCTGCCGCGACTCACCCGGACCTGGCGCGACCGGCCGCAGCGGTAGCGTGAACCAGACCGTCGTACCCGGCCCGCTCGGGCTGTCGAGGCCAATCTCTCCGCCCAGTGCCTGCACCAGGCTCCGCGACAGCGACAGACCCAGCCCAGTTCCCTGATACCTCCGGGTGATGCTGGAATCGACCTGCGAAAACGGCAGGAACAGCTTGTGCCGCGCCTCGCTGGGGATGCCGACCCCGGTGTCGGTCACCGTGAAGCGCAGGACGGCACCTTGCTCGGTCTCTAAGCGGCGAACGCGAGCCGTGATCTCGCCCTGATCGGTGAACTTGATCGCGTTGCCCAGCAGGTTGATGAGCACCTGGCGCAGCCGTCCAGCATCGGTCATCACCCAGGCCGGGCAGTCCGGCTCGCACAGCGCGGTCAGCCAGAGCTTCTTTTTGCGCGACAGGTCGGCGAGGATCTCGACCGCATCGTCGAGGGCCGCGCGCAGGTCGGTCGGCTGCGAGGCGACTTCCATCTGGCCGGCTTCGATCTTGGCCAGATCCAAGATGGTGTTGAGCTGACTTAGCAGCGCATCCGCCGCGATCCGCGCCGACTGCACATACTCCGCTTGCTCACGCGACAGCTGTGTGTCGAGCAGCAGCGTCGTATAGCCCAGCACGGCGCTGAGCGGTGTGCGGATCTCGTGGCTCATGTTGGCCAGAAAGTCTGACTTCGCTCGGCTCGCCTCCTGCGCTCGCTCTTCCGCTTGTTTCTGTGTCGAGATGTCGATCACCGTGACCAGAAAGCCGCGCACGTGGTCCCCCACGACATCGGGGTGGTACTGCAGCAGCAGCTGACGGCGTCCTTGCGGCAGCTCGACTGCGCTCTCCCATGCGGGGGCCCCACCGCGCAGCACCTCCTCCACCTGCGGGCGCATGCGCTCGCAGTACGCTGCCCCCAGCACCTCTTGCATGCTCAGGCCGGTGATGTCGCTAGCCTCCCTGCCGATGGTGCGCAGATAGGCGCGGTTGGCGAAGCGGTTCTGCAGCGTGCGGTCCCAATAGGTAATCGGGATCGGCGTGCTATCGAGCACATGGCTCAGATCACGGCGCACCTGCGCAATCTCCGCGCGGTCGCGCTCACGCACCGACACGTCCTCGGCCAAGAGCAGCAGGCGGCGTTTCCCCGCCTCCACGAAGGTGCTAAAGGCACAGGCTACCCAGACCTCCTTGCCGCCCGTGGTGCGCAGATGAAACTCTTCGCGCTCGGCCTGGCCTGTGTGCAGCACCCGCTCGGCGACTTCCAACATGCCCGAGCTCTGCCAGGACGAGAGCTGGCGAAAGTTCTGCTGCCGCTTCTGCTCAGGCGTAAGGCCAGCGATGCGGGCCATCGCTTGGTTGGCCAGCAGGTTCTGCCCTGACTCGTCATAGGCCGCGATGCCGATCGGGCTAAAGTCGAGGATCTTTTGATGGAACTCATGCAGCTCGCGAAGCTGCTGCTCGGCGCGCTTGCGCTCGCTGATGTCCTGGATGCTCAGCACCTGAGCCGGCCGTCCCTCAAAGACCAGCGGGCTTGCGGCCCCGAAGATGGCGAACGTCTCGCCGGACTTGCGGCGATGCACGGCTTCGCCGGCCAGCGTCTGCCCCTGGCTCTGCTGCAAGCAGCGCTGCAGCGCAGCGGTGTCTTTGTCGGGCAGCAAGTCGGCGACGTGGCGGGCCAGGAACTCGGCCTGGGTCAGGCCGTAGCAGGCTTCAGCGGCGCTGTTTGCCGCCAGGATGCGCAGCGAGTCCGCGGCAAAGACCAGCGTCGGCAGCGGCGAGGCATCGAACAGCCGGCGATAGCGCTCCTCGTTGGCGCGCAAGAGGTGCAGCAGCGAGCCCCCCAAGAGAGCCATCGCGCACTGCAGCGTCACCACTAGCTGCAGCGTCATCGTCTGCATGCGCGCCGTGTCGGCAGGCCAGAACGCGCCCACCTGTGGCGGAAACAGCGGCACCACCAGGCCGATCAGGCCGCAGGCCAGCATCGACAGGATGGCTCCGCTCTCGCCCACGCTGACAATCGCCAGCAGCGACAAGGGCAAGACCAACAGCGCAAGCGGCGTATAGCGCCGCGCGAAGATCAAAAGGAGCGCCGGCAGAAAGAGGCTTAGCAGGGCCAGGCCCTGGCGCAGGCGCGGCCCCTGCCACAGCGCCTGAAGCTCGCGCCGCGTGGCTGAAAAGTGCAGCGGCACCACCAGCAGATACCCCAGTCCGGCACTGGTGAACCAGGACAGCCACAGCATCGCTGCCACCGCCGCGGGCGCCCGTCCCCAGAGCAGTGTCGCCAGGCTGGCCGAGGCGATGGGCGCCAGCAGCCCGCACGACAAGAGCAGGCGTCGGATGAACCCCAGCTCCCAGACGTCGGTCTCGCTGCGGCTGCGCTCGTCGGGCGGTCGCAGGCGCTGCAGCAGCCAGGCCGCAAGGAAGCTCTCGCCGCCACATAGAACCGCGAAGGTCAGGCTGGTCCAAAGAGCGCGCGACGACAGATACGCCGCTGCTGCAAGCGCCAGGATCCCTACCCCTAGGCGCTGCCACATCAGCCGCCGGGCGTCGGTCTGCAGCGTCTGTTTGAGCGACATCGCCAGGATCGCATTGCCAAACCACACCACCACGAACAGCCCTGAGTGATGCCCCAGGTACTGCCCCAGGTAGGCAGCGACGAAGACCAGGCTAAACAGCCCGGTAAGCCCACGCGACACCGGCGCCTGCCCCGCCCCACCCCTAGTCGCCAAGGCGGCGCGCTCGTCGAGCGCGAGCGGCTCCACCAACCTCCTACTGTCCACCAACCTGTCCACTAAGGTTTCCCCTATGCATGCTATCGCCGTCGGCAAGTGGGGCGTAAGCTCGGCGCCTTCCCTACAGGAACACCGGGTCTGTTGGCCGGAGCTGGGCTGCTTCGGAAGCGGCCCAGAGGGGCCCTAGAACTGGGGAACCTGTGGGCTGCGGCTGGATCGGGGGCTGCGGCGGCTTTTGGCCTGGGCTGGGGCCTAGGCGGTTTCCAGGCCGTAGCTGGGGCCTAGGCGGTTTCCAGGCCGTAGATGTTCACCTGGACTTCGCTGGCGTAGTGGACGAGCGGGGCGGTGCCGGGGCGGGTGATCTGGCTGGCGGCGAGGAGCGATTCGTCGATGTGGTGCAGGCGGGCCGGCTGCACGGGGTAGGGACGGTGGTGGACGCGGCCGCGCTTGAGCCGGCCGCCTGACTGGGTGTAAAGGATGTAGCGCTCGACGAGAAAGTGGTCGAGCGTGCCGGGGCTGGCGGGGCTGGGAGTGCCGGTCACCTCGTAGCGGGCGCGGGCGAAGGCCGGAGTCGGAGCGGGCCACTTGCGCTCGGTCTCGTAGTTCACCAGGCCAGGTGCGCTGGTGTCGCGCCCGGCCGAGAGCTTCATCTGGGCAAAGAAGTAGGGCAGCTTGAACAGCCACTGCGCCAGCTTGACCGCGACGGAGTTGGCGGCATCGAGGCTGAAGAACCAGACGCCGGGATCTTTGCCGTCGAGGTGGACGTAGGTGCGGACGTTGGTCTCGTGAAAGTTGGAGAGGCAGGGCACGGCAGGCAGCAGCACGGGCCGCACGCCGGTCATGGTGAACAGCACCAGCCCGACATAGGCCTGTCCGCCGAACGTATCGATGGTAAGCCGCGACGGCACCAGCGGACGCAGCAGCGACACCGGGACCGGCCAGTGCAGGAACAGCAGGTAGGCCCAGCGCTGGTACATCACGGGATGGCTGGGCGGCTTGTCACTCGGCAGCAGGCGGGCAGCGGCATCGCCAGCCAGCTCCACCGCGGCCGTCGCGGTGGGAACATCAGCCAGGGGCGGCTCAGGCTCGTTCGGCATGTTGCCCAGTCTATCAGGACCCTTCTCGTCGCAGGCAGGCCACCAGCCCGATGGCGGTGCGGATGGGAGCACGGCCTCGCGCCTTCTCGATTCCAAGCAGGGACGGCTGCCCACGATACGTTTTTGTTCACCGCCGCGCAGGCGGCCGCGGTTTACTACGCTGCATGCGGAACTCGGCTGCCTGGGTTAGGTACGTGCGCTGTGGGCTGATTCTCTCGCTGTGCATCGTGGGCTGCGCCCGCGATCCGGCGCTGGACTGCGTCGATGATGGCGTGTTTTGCAACGGCATCGAGCGCTGGATTCCCGGCGTCGAGGGCCAGCCGGGACAGTGTGTGAAGCTGCCGGCCGCACCTTGTGACGATGGGGCGGACTGCACGGTCGATGTCTGCGATGAAGCGACGCGAACCTGCAGCCACACGGCGATGGGAGCCTGCGCGGTGTGTCAGCAGAGCGACTGTCAGCCCAGCTGTACCGGCAAGGTCTGCGGCAGCGATGGCTGTGGCGGCTCGTGCGGCAGCTGTGGGCCCGGGCAGGGCTGCAATCCGTCGGGGAGCTGCGCCAATGCCAGCCGCATCGGCACCTGCCAGAACCCGCGGGCTTTGACCGTCAAGCTCGGCTCGGATCAGGCGCAGACCCTAAATGGCGATACCAGCGCGGCGATTCACCAGACCGTGCCGACCTGCAATCGCACCAGCCTAGCGGTCGAGGATGTCTACAGCTTTACGATTACGGCGCCGACCGGCATCGAGGCCATCTCACAAGGCTATGACACGGTGCTGTCGCTGCGGCGCGAAGACCCAGCGACCCCGGGCAGTGACTGCTTGGAGGACAGCGCCAAGGCGACGATCGCCTGCAGCGATGACACGGCGCCGCCGGGAGACTACGGCTCGCGGGTGACGGCGCTGCTGATGCCGGGCACCTATTACCTGTTGGTCGACGGCTTTGACGACAGCAACTACGGCCCCTACACGCTCAAGGTCAAGTTCGTGGCCGGCTGCGTGCCCAACTGCGATGGCCAGTTCTGCAACGGCAGCGATGGCTGTGGCGGTAGCTGCGGCAGCTGTCCCTCGGGCCAGGCCTGCGGTCCCGACCTGCGCTGTCGGCCCAGCCCCTGCGTGCCCAGCTGCAAGAACGCCGACGGCTCGGCCCGCACCTGCGGCGACGACGGCTGCCTAGGCAGCTGCGGCAGCTGTGCGGCCGGTGAGCTGTGCGTGCCCAAGACCGGCAGCTGCGCGCCCTTCCCGCGCTGCGATCATCAGAAGCCCAGCTGCAGCCCCGGCTGTGGCAGCGGATTTTTCTGCGGCAGCGACTGCGCCTGCCACAAGCTCGACGCGCCGCTGCCCGACCTCATCGTCAATGCCCAGCGCCTGGCCAGCGAGATCCTGTTCGATGAGATCACCGTCGATAAGAACTCGTGCTCGGTGGTCGAGCAGTGCGTCGGCGGCTTGGGCAAGCGGCGCTTGCTGCGCTTTTCCGTCGAGGCCATCAATCAAGGGCAGGGGGCGCTGCACATGGATGCGCCGGAGCTGCGGCCGGATCAGTTCCATAGCTCGGCCTGCCACGGTCACTACCACTACGACGGCTTTGCCTCGTACGGCCTGATCGATGGCAGCGGCCGCGAGATCGCGATTGGCCGCAAGCAGGCCTACTGCATGGAAGACACGCGCCAGGTGGCCGAGGGACCGAACGTGCCCTGCGGCAAGCGCTATACCTGCAGCGAGCAGGGCATCCAGCCGGGCTGGGGGGATCTGTATGGCAACTCGCTCGACTGTCAGTGGCTGGACATCACCGATGTGCCGCCCGGCGACTATCAGCTGCGCGTGACCCTAAACCCGCAGCGGGCGCTGGAAGAGGTCACCACCGACAACAACACAGCCACGGTGCCGGTGCAGATCTTGGCCCGCTAAGGGCGTCGCGTAGCTGCCAAACGCGCAGGCTTGGCGGGGAAGGTCGGACTCGGGGCAGGGCTGACCTTTGGGCATGTTTTCTGCCTAAAGGCCGTTTCTGATCCTAGAATGACGGACGACGGAGTATCACGATGAGCCAAGTCACAAAGAACCCCGTGGGCCTTCCCGCCGCGTCGAGCCAGCGCTATCGCCCGCTGCTCCTTGGGATATCGGCAGCGGCGGTGGTGGGCCTGCTGGTGTTCGCGATGAGCGACAGCCAGAGCTTCGAGTACTACAAGCACGTCGATGAAGTGATGCGCGATCCGCGAAGCTGGCAGGATAAGCGGCTGCAGCTCCACGGCTTTGTCGTGCCTGGCTCGATCGCCAAGCGCATCGACCGCGATCACCAGAAGCTTGAGTACAAGTTTCGCGTCGAGAACTGCGGCTCGGTGACCGAGGCGCGCTTCGCCGGCGTGGTCCCCGACACGTTCAAAGAGGGCGCGGAGGTCGTGCTGAAGGGTCAGCTACGCGGCGACACCTTCCACACCAGCGAGGTCATGGCCAAGTGCCCCTCGAAGTACGCGCAGGAAGGCGTTCAGAAGAGCGCCATGGTCACCCGCTGCTCGAAAGAGGGCGCGGCTGAGAAGCTGAACTAGCCCCTCGCTAGTCGCAAGGAATCCACATGCCAACACTGAACTGGGTCGCGCTCTTTGGCAGCTTCGTGCTGCTGGTGACGCTGCTCTGCACGACGTACGCCGGAGGGGCCGCTGTGGCGGGGGCCCGCCTCGGCTCGCAGCGCCTGATTCGCTCGGCGATCTATGCCGCCTATGCCTGCGCCGCCATGCTGTCGCTGGCGTCGGGGATGATCTTCTTTGCCATCCTGTCGAACGACTTTTCGATCAAGTACGTCCACCACAACGCCGACGCGGCGATGCCGTGGATCTACAAGCTGACCTCGTACTGGGGCGGCCTCGATGGATCGATGATGTTCTGGGCTTGGCTGTTGTCGCTGTTTTCGGCGATTGCCATCCACTCGAATCGCGAGCGTCATCGTGAGCTGATGCCCTGGGTGGTGGCCATCCTGATGGGCATCCTGGCGTTTTTCGTATCGCTGGTGGTGTTCTACAAGCGGCCGTTCGATGTCTTTCTGACCGAGGCGCCCGTGATCGGCAAGGGCCTCAATCCGCTGCTGCAAGACCCCTATATGGCGACGCATCCGCCGTCGCTATACACCGGCTATGTCTCGGCCTCGATCCCGTTTGCCTTCGGCATGGCGGCGCTGATCACCGGCAACCTCGATGACGCCTGGCTGCAGTCGGTGCGCAAGTGGATGCTGATCTGCTGGTACTTCCTGTCGCAGGGCCTCATCCTCGGCTCGCTGTGGGCCTATCACGTGCTTGGCTGGGGTGGCTACTGGGGCTGGGATCCCGTCGAGAACGCGGGCTTTCTGCCGTGGTTTACGGCGACCGCCTTCCTGCACTCGCTGATGATTCAAGAGCGGCGCGGGATGATGAAGATCTGGAACGTGGTCTTGGTCATCCTGACCTTCCTCTTGACGATGATCGGGACGTTTATGACCCGGTCGGGCATCGTGCAGTCGGTGCACGCCTTCGGCAACGATCCCGAGCTAGCGGCGCGCTTCCTGGCCTTCATTGGCTTTGCCGCGGTGTTTAGCTTTGGCTACGTCATCTATCGCCTGCCGCTGCTGCGCTCCCGCGGGACCTTGGACTCGTGGGTCTCGCGCGAGTTTGCCTTCTTGGTGAACAACTGGATCCTCCTGGCCTCGGCGTTCTTCATCCTGGTCGCGACGCTGTTCCCGACGCTGTCTGAGGCGATCACCAAGAACCGGGTCACGGTCGGTCCGCCATTTTTTAACAAGTGGATGGGACCGATTGGCCTTTTGCTCTTGGTGCTGACCGGCATCGGTCCGCTGATCGCGTGGCGGCGGGCTTCGCTGGACATGCTGTGGAAGCAGTTCCGCATCCCGCTCTTCGCCGCCGCGCTGGTGCTGGGTTCCGTGGCGCTGATCTGGCCGGAGTCGCGCACCGCCTCGACCTTCCTGCATGAGCGCCTGCAAGTCCCGGCCTCGCTGATCTGCTTTGGGCTCTGTGGCTTTGTCTTTGCCACCATCGGGCAAGAGTTCGTCGTCGGTACGCGGGCCCGGCAGCAGGGCACACGACAGGACTTTCTGACGGCGCTTATCGGCTTGGTGGCGCGCAACAAGCGCCGCTACGGCGGCTATCTGGTCCACGTTGGCATCGCCTTTATGTTCATCGGCTTTGCTGGGCAGACCTATCAGAAGGAAACCGACGTCACGCTCGATCGCGGTCAGCAGACCAAGCTGGGTCGCTACACCGTCAAGTACGACAGCAGCCGCAGCTACAGCGATCCGCAGAAAGAAGTCACCGAGGTCTACCTCTCGGTCAGCGAAGAGGGCGGCAGTCCCTTCAACCTGCGCCCGGCCAAGTGGGCCTATCGCGGCCACGAAGAGGAGCCGCCGCGCACCATCGTGACGATCAAAGAGAGCGTGCGTGACGACCTGTACGTGATCCTAAATGGCATCGACGGCGAGTCGGGCCTGGCCAGCATCAAGATCATCCTCAATCCGCTGGTCAACTGGGTGTGGTTCGGCTTTGCCCTGCTGATCCTGGGGACGATCATCGCCTTTCTGCCCGAGCGAGCCTATGCCCTGGCCGACAAGGGCGAGGGTGGCAGCCGGGCTGGTTCGACGGCGAACAGCGCTGCGACGGCGGCGATCGTGGTGCTGCTGCTGGGCGTCCTGTCGCCGGGACCCGCGGCGGCTCTGACGCTGGCCAGCGGTGCCGACTCGTCCACCCATAGCTCGTCGGCTGGCAGCGCGTTTCCCACCCCGCCGCGCAACGAGCTAGAGCGCGATCTGCGCAAGTCGCTGGTCTGCATGTGCGGCTGTGGCCGGCAGACGCTCGCCGAGTGCACCTGTGGCTTCGCGGCCAAGGAGCGCAGCTTTATCGCCAACCTGATTGATCAAGGCAAGTCGCGGGCCGAGATCGTCAAGGCCTTCATCTCGCGCTATCCCGGTGAGTCGGCGCTGGTGGTGCCGGTCGACACCGGCTTTAACCGCCTGGCCTGGCTGATTCCGGTCCTGGCCATTGTCGGTGCGGCGGCCGGACTATCGCTGCTTGCCCGTCGCTGGAGCCAGAACCAGCGCTTAGCCGAAGCGGCCGAGCGCAAGAAGCAGAGTCAGAACCCCGCAAACGGCCCGGCGAAGCCGGCTGATCCGAAGGCCGATCAGAAGTACATCGATCGCCTCGATGACGACCTCGATGACCTTGACTAGGCTGCCCTTTTATCCGGTTTATCTCGTCGGAATCCTTGGTTCGCTGGCCATCTTCAGCGGCGTCATCGGCGGCGGCCGGCTGACGGGTCCAGGGATTGCGCTGTCGCTCTCGGTCGGCGCCTTGCTCTGGGTCGGTCGCTTGCTGTTCGAGTCGGCGCGGGCCCTGGTGGCGACCAGCAGCGCCGCGGAAAAGACCGAAGCGGTGGCGGCGAGCGGCCGACGCCGAAAAGAGCTCGAGCGCGAGTACTACATCCTCAAGCGAGCGATCAAAGAGCTTGAGCTGGATCACGCCATGGGCAAGGTCTCGGCCGAGGACTATGGCGAGATTCGCACCCGCTACCGCGAGCGTGCCGTGCGGGTACTGCGACAGCTGGATCAGGGCGAGTCGTATCGCGCACAGATCGATGCCGATCTGGCCGCCCGCCGTGCGGCGCGTGGTCTGCCCAGCCCGACGCCCCAGGTTGCCCCGGCGGCGGTGACAGCAGCGGCGAGCGAGTCCCCAGCTGCAGAGCCGCCTACTGCCCCAGCTGCCGAGCAGGTCGCGGCCGCGCAGAAGCCAACCGCAGCCGAGCCTAAGGCGTCCGACCAGGGAGCGGCAGCGGCCTGTGCGGCTTGCGGTACGCGCAACGACGCGGATGCACGCTTCTGCAAAGGCTGCGGCGCCAAGCTAGCTGCCGCGACATCCGCCGCGTAGGGGCCAGCTCGCCTTGACCGCGTGCCGCCACGCCGGCGGAGGAACTCAGTCGGCGGCTGGCTGGCTGCTGGCCAGCAGCTGAGCGAAGGGCACGGCGCGCCAGCGCTGGCCATCGAAAGCTAAGGCCCGGTCGAGCGGGAAGGGGACGGGATCGCTGCCATCGCGGCTGCGCTCGCCCGACAGCACAACAAGCTGGCTCTCGCGACTGCTGCCGTCGCTGGTCGACAGTCGCAGGCGCATCTGTTCACTGACTTCGGCAGCCGACAGCAGCTCGTCGGCGGGGGGCGCAGTCAGCTCTCGGGCGGCGGCTTCTCCCGTCACCTTGGCGGCTAGCTGGGCGCGCGGCACGATGCAGTAGTAGCGCTGGCTGCCACTCTGCGCGTCCTGCAGCGCCTGGGCGTACCGGCGCACGAAGGCAAACTGGCGATGGGTCTCGACGCAGTAGGGGCTGCGGGCCTGCCGCACTAGCGCGACGGCGGTCTCGGCATCGTAGCCCTGATGCACAAGCAGGCAGGCCGCGATGGTGCCCGAGCGACCCCAGCCGCCGATACAGTGCAGCAGGATGTTTTCACCTTCGCCGAGCGAGCGCAAAAGCGAGCGACAGAGCAGGAGCGTGGCTCGCAGATCGCTGGGCGCCTGCTTGTCTTCGATGGCGTACTGCACGCTGCGCAGCCCCGCCATGCGCAGCGCCGAGCGCAGGCCCAAGACGCCGTACATCGCCATCTCGGCATCCGAGACCAGCGAGACCACGGTGCCGATGCCCAGCGAGAGGATCCACGCGATGTCTTCTTCGACATCGCCACTGACCTCGCTGCGGCCCGGACAGGAAGACAGGGCCACCCGCCCGGGGGCTTCGATCAGAGGCTGGGCACCGAGTGACGGGTCGGTGAGCAGCCAGTCAACGCGCAGCGGCGAGTTCGACCTCACGCGGCCATTATCCATGCACTCCGCGCAGCCTCGCAACTCTTGGCCCGGCGGACGCAGGCCGGATCCGCCCTGCGGCTGGCCTAGCTGGGCCCGCCGATCAGAAGCTCAGAAGAATCAGGAAAGAGGATTGACACTGCCCGGCGAGTTCGCGCAGAGTTATGCGCCGTTCTGGTCTTAGAAAGTGTTGTTCGAGGAGGATTTCGATGGGTCGTGGTGATAGTCGCAATAGCCCCAAGATGCGCCGTCGCAAGGCGCAGTCGCGCTTGAAGGCGCGCATTACGCGCCGCCGTGCCGCTGCCCGAGTCGCGCGAGCCGAACACAAAGCCCCGGCTGCAGCCCCGGCTGCTCCGACGGTAAAGGCGCGCGAGAAGAAGGCTCACTAAGCCGGCGCGACCCCTCGCTGCCGTTGTCCCGGCGCTCTCGCCAGTAGGCAATCAGAAAACGGTCTGCAAATTGTGTTGACTTATCTGACCCGACGGAATAGAGAGTGTGGGTTCCCGTTGCTGAAGGCGCGTAGCTCAGTGGTAGAGCACTACCTTGACACGGTAGGGGTCCGCGGTTCAAGCCCGCGCGCGCCTACAACCCCCGTCGCAGAATCTCGCTAACCCGTAGCGAAAGCCTGCTAGGATTCCCGTCATGCCGAAGCAAAAGTCCCATTCCGCTGCCAAGAAGCGCTTCAAGAAGACCGCCAACGGTCACTTCAAGCACAAGCAGGCTCACAAGAGCCACCTCCTGACCCACGAGTCCAAGAAGCGCAAGCGCAAGCTCGTCGGTACCAAGGTCGTTCACAAGACGAACGAGAAGCAGATCAGCCTGCTCCTGCCGTACGCCTAGTCGGCTCCCGCCTCGCTCCCTCAGCGCTCTCTCCTTGAGCGCCATCGCTTCCCCCACAAAACAAGCTTCGCAGTACACGGCTGACCGGCCGTGTTCGCTCTTCCTAGAACCGATCCAGCGGAATGTCTGCGTCGGAGTCTGGATGGCTTAGCGGCTCGATGTGCGTAAAGACGACGGCACCGGCTAGCTCGTCGCGGATCGCGCGCTCTACGTCTTCGGCTAGCTGATGGCCGGCCAGCACCGTCCAGTCAGGCGGCAGCAGCA
>CAZVMD010000158.1:0-16118 GCA_964628555.1 uncultured Myxococcales bacterium
ACAACCGCCGTCGCAAGGGCCGCAAGCGCCTGACGGTGAAGGTGGCGCAGAAGTAACGACCGCCGTCCTGGGCGAGCTCACTGCTGTTCAATCTCCCAGGCCTTCGGCTGTCGTAGCCGGGTAAGCCCGGCCGCCTGCCTGATGTCTCAGCCTTCCCCAGCTCCCTCATCCTCCTCGCTTCGACTGTGTAAGCACGAGCGCTTGCTGCGTCGGCGTGACTTTCTGCGCGTGCAAGGCGAGGGGAAAAAGGTCGTCTCCCCCCACTTCTTATGGTTCGGCAGCCCCAGTCCCGTAGGCATGCTGCGACTTGGCGTGACCGTTTCGAAGCGGGTGGGCACGGCGGTCGTCCGCAACCGCGTAAAGCGGCTCTTGCGCGAGGCCTTTCGTCACCACAAGGCGCTGTTCTTGCCGACCTGGGACGTCGTGGCGATTGCTCGTCCAGAAGCTGCCCGCGTCGAGCTTTGCCAGCTTCAGGCCGAGCTTACGCAGGCCGCGCGCCGCCTCGCCGAAAAGCCGGTCAGCCGCAGGCCATGAGGGACCGATGCTTGCGCTCGACAGGGCCCTCGGATTATCTAGAGCGCGTGAGCACGGAACACCTGCTGCCGGCCCCAAACCCTGCCCCGCGATCGCTGTCGGCGGGCTTGGCCGTGCTCCTCCTGCGGCTGTATCAGCGCCTGCTGTCGCCGCTTTTGTCGGCGCTACCGGGTGCAGGCTGTCGCTTCTATCCGTCGTGCTCTGAATATGCGGCGCAGGCGATCTCGCGCTATGGCCTGCTGCGCGGCGGTGCTCGCGCTGCCCGTCGCCTATGCCGCTGCCATCCGTTTCACCCGGGCGGATTCGATCCGCTCACCTGAGGAGTCGTAAGCCCCCATGGAAAATGAAAAAAGGGCCCTCGTAGCAGTCGGCCTGTCGCTGCTGGTGCTACTCGCGTGGCCGTATCTGATGAGCCGCTGGCCGGGCTCGCAGCCGCCTGCGGGGCAGACAGCGGGGCAGACCGCCAGCCAGCCGAGCCCTGGGCCAGCCATTGCGCCGACGACTGGCAGCCCGACTGCCGCCACCGCTGCACCGACGGCGGTAGCGACGGCTGCACCGGCCGCTGCCGCCCCAGCGGTACCGCCCGAGCAGATCACGGTCGTCGAGCAGCCGGGCCTGTATCGTGCCCAGCTGACCAGCCATGGCGCCGCCCTCCTCAGCTACGAGCTCCTCGACAGCAAGTATCGCAGCCGCGATCACCGTCGCCTGGTCGCCAACAAAGCCGGTGGCCCGCCGGTGGTCGAGCGGACTCAGCTGGAAGCGCCGACCAACCTTTTGGCCGGCTATCGTCCGTCGCTGACCACGCGCTTTACCAGCGGCTTTGCCATGCCCGAGGTAGCGGCGTTTACGCTGGCTGCCGACGAGACGCTGGATGATCGGTCGCGCCGCCTGACCTATGTCTTTGACGCTCCGGACTATCAGCTGCGCAAGACGCTGCTCTTTCCCGCCAAGTCGTATCAGGTGCATATGCAGGTCGTGGTGCAGAGCCGGGCCAGCAAGCGCGTCGATTATCACCTCGCGCTGGCGCTCGACGGCTTTCAGGATCCGACGCAGAAGCCGGGCGGCGTGTTCTCAGCCCGCGTGCCGCAGAACGAAGCGACCTGGAGCCGCGGCAAGAAGATGTTCCACCTCGGCTTGGAAGATCTGCAGAACAACAAGGCGGATGCCGACGATCTGCGCGGCGATATTCGCTGGATTGGCATCGGTCAGCAGTACTTCCTCGTCGCCCTGGCTCTGCCCTACGGGGGCCAGATCGGTGACAAGCTGGCGCGCGTCGCCGCCGATGCCAACGGCGCCATCGCAGTGTCGGCGGAGCTTGCCGAGCACTCGCTCAACCCAGGCGAGTCGCGCGAGTACTACTTCACGGCCTTTGCCGGTCCGAAGCTGCCCGAGCTCCTCGATGGGGTGGCGGTGGGCGGCCAGTCAGCCAACCTCAGCAACGCCATCGACTACACGCTGGAAGTGCTGGCCCGGCCGATGCTGTGGGTGCTACGCCAGATCTACGACCTGTGCCACAACTGGGCCCTGGCCATCGTTCTTTTGACGCTGCTCGTCAAGCTGCTGCTGTTCTACCCCTCGCACCGGGCCACGGTTTCCTCGCAGGCGATGGCCGAGCTGAAGCCGCAGATCGATGCCCTGCAGGCCAAGTTTGGCGACGACAAGGGGCGGCTCAATCAAGAGATGATGGAGCTGTATCGCAAGAACCGCATCAATCCCCTGGGCGGCTGCCTGCCGATCCTGCTGCAGATGCCGATCTACTTCGCGCTGTACTCGATGCTCGGCAACGCCGTCGAGCTGTACCATGTGCGGCTGTTCTGGATCAGCGATCTGACCGCCGCCGACCCGTACTTTGTGCTGCCGCTGGTGACCGGCGCGCTGATCTTCGTGCAGAGCAAGTACTTAAGCCCCCTGCCAGCGACGCCCGAGCAGCGGACGATGGTGACGATGATGCCGCTTATGTTCACCGTCTTTACCATCTTCGTGCCGGCCGGCCTGACGGTGTACATCCTGACCAACACCGTGCTCGGCATGGCGCAGCAGGTCATCACCAAGCGCATCCTGCCGCCGAAGAAGCCGGGCCTGGTCGCCGAGATCATCGATGCCCCCAAGAGCGCGGAGCGCGGTGGCTCGGACCGCCCGGGGGGTGGCAAGAATCCGCCGTCGGCTGGGCGACGCAACAGCCCGCGGGGTGGTGAGAAGTCCAAGGGATGAGCGCGCTGCGTCCGACCATCGCCGCGATCAGCAGCGGCAGTGGCGGCGGGGTTGGCATCGTGCGGGTCAGCGGCCCGCAGGCGGCAGCGATCGCGCAAAAGCTCTGCCGCCCGCTGCCCCCCGACATCGTCAGCCATCACCTGTATCTGGGTCGCGTCTTTGCCCCAGCTACTGCCGCGGCGGCGCCTCCATCCAGTGATCCGGGGCCGGCGACCCAGGAGACACAGGCAGCGCCTGAGGCGGATGCGGCGGCGATCGATCAGGTGCTGTTCTGCCTGATGCGCGGGCCGCACTCGTACACCGGCGAAGATGTGCTGGAGCTACACGGCCACGGCGGAGCACGCAACCTGCGCCGGCTCCTCGATGCCTGCCTAGCGGCCGGAGCGCAGCCCGCCGGTCCGGGAGAGTTTACTCGCCGGGCCTTTCTGGCCGGCAAGCTCGATCTGACAGCGGCCGAAGCGGTGGCGACGCTGATCGAGGCGCGCTCGGATCAGGCGCTGCGGCAGGCTCAGCGCCAGCTGGCCGGTGAGCTGGGGCAGAAGGTGGCCGAGCTTCGCCGTCAGGTGGTCACGCTGCTGGCCGACTTCGAAGGCCTGCTCGACTTTCCCGACGCGGAGCCCTGGGAGCGCGGCGACCAGGCCCTCCTCGCCGACGGTCGGCGGCGCATGCAGTCGCTGTATGCCGCGCTCAGCCAGCTGGCCGCGAGCTTTGCCCAGGGTGGCAAGGCCGCCGCCGGGGGCATCGAGCTCGCCGTCCTTGGCCGCCCCAACGTCGGCAAGTCGAGCCTGATCAACGCGCTGTGTGGCAGCGAGCGAGTCATCGTCGACGCCCAGCCCGGCACGACCCGCGACTTCATCGAGGTGCGCAGCGAGTGGGCAACGAGCGCGACCCCAGGCGCCGCCAGCTTGCCGGTGACGCTCATCGATACCGCCGGCGATCACGAGGCGGCCACGCCGCTCGAACAGCAGGGCCTGCGCCTGGCGCGACAGCGCTTTCAGAACGTCGACCTGCTGCTGTTCATCGTCGATGGCAGCGTCGGACTGACCGCCGAAGACGAGCGCCTCCTTGCGACCCTGCCGGCTCAGCTGCCGCGCCTTGTGGTCTGGAACAAGATCGACCGCAGCGGCTGCCTGACAGCGCCGGATGAGCTCTCTGCCGTGCCCTGCTCAGCGCTGTGTGGCTGGGGCCTCGACGCGCTGCGCAAGAGCGTGCTCGATAAGCTCGCTCCGCGCCTGGCCAGTGATGACGAGGTCCTGGTGACCAGCGCCCGCCAAGCTGCGCTGCTGACCCAGGCAGCGACCGCCCTGCACAACAGCCTGGCGGCGCTGGCGACCTGGCACGACAGTGCACCCGAGCTAGTCGCCGGTGAGCTACGCGTCGCCGCTTCCCGTCTGGCCGAGCTACGCGGCGATGAGCTCTCTGAGGGCCTGCTGGACGCCATCTTTGCTCGCTTCTGCGTCGGCAAATAGGCGTGTTTGCGTTTGACTGCGCAGCGCCCCTTTGTTAGCGTGGCGCAAGTCTTTTTGTCCGATGAGCGGTTAGCGTCTCATGATCAGACGCTCTGCCCCGAGCCAAAGGACGCAAGGAGCCCGTTGTGAGCAAGCAGACTTCCGACTCCACCCCGAAGAGCCGCGACGAAGGAGAACCCGAGCGCGCGGTGAGCCGCAAGCCGGTGCGTCCGACGCAGAGCACGGTGGATGCTCTTGCCGATGTGCCTGAGCGCTTCGCCGATATGTGGCAGCGCTTCGCCGCCAAGGTGATGGCGTACTTCAGCCGTGCGCTGCTAATTACCGTCGGCGGCCTGGTGGCCTTTACCGCCGCCTGGGGGATTGGTCAGTGGATGGAAGCGCGGCGAGAGAAAGCGACCGAGCTGCTCGGACGCGCCGTCCGCATCGCCGAGGCCGACCTGCTGCGCGAGGGCGAAAAAGAAGATCCCGAGGCCGATCCGCCGCGCTACAAGACCAGCAAAGAGCGCAGCGATGCCGTGTTCAAGGCCGTCGATGAGCTGGCCGGACAGTATGGCAGCAGCGATGCCGCCAAGCGGGGCAGCCTGCTCAAGGCTGGGCAGCTCTACGATCAGGGCAAGCCCGCCGAGGCAGAGGCGATCTATCGCCAGTTTATCGACAGCAGGCCCGCGGATACCTCGCTGCTGTCGCTGGCCTACGAAGGGCTAGGCCTGTGTGCCGAGGCCCGCTCGGACTTTGCTGCCGCCTTTGCCGCCTTCGATCGCCAGGCTGGTGAGCCCTTTGCTCGCGATCGGGCCCGCATGCACCAGGCCCGCGTGTACATCAAGCAGGGCAACAAGCAGAAGGCCATCGACATGTACAAAGAGCTCTTGGCCAAAGCCGGCGCCTCAAGCCCGATCCGCGACGACATCCAGAATCGCCTCGCCACGCTGGAGCCCTAGATCATCGTGCTGCGCGGGTCTCTTCTGGGGGCGAAGTCAGGCGTTTTTTGGCCGCCGCGGCGCGTCCGGCGCTCGCTGCTGTGGGCCAGTCTGCCGGCCCTGCTGTTGCCGCTGGGCTGCGTTGGCAAGAGCTCTCTGCGCCAGCCACCGCCGACCGTGCGCGAGGAGTTTGCCGTAGCGCGCGATGTCCTGCGCCTGCGCTGGAGCCGCCCCTTCGTCCGCAACCTCGCCTTCTTTTCCTACAAGCCGCAGGAGTTCGCGACCGCCGAGGTCAGTGACGACGGCGAAGTGGTATACATCGGCTCGTCGCAGAAGACGCTGTTTGCGCTGCACAAGCTGCGCGGGGAGACGCTCTGGCAGCGCGAATTTGGCAGCCCGCTCTCTTCGGCGCCGCTCTATATCAAGGCGGGCGTAGCCGGCCCAGAGCCGCTGCTTATCGTCGGTGAAGACGCTGGGCAGGTCACCGCGCTGGAGCCCAAGAGCGGTCAGCCGCGCTGGACCTATCGCACGCGTGGGCCGGTGCAGACGCGACCGGTCCTGGCCGGCACCCTGCTGTATGTGACCTCGAACGAGGGCCGCATCTACGCCCTGGACGTCCGCACCGGCGCCTGGCGCTGGCAGTACGACCGCGAGGCGACCGACACCTTCTCCATCCGCGGTCAGTCCGGGGCCCTGGCCGTCGGCGACCGCGTCTACGTCGGCTTTCCCGACGGTTACCTGTCGTGCCTCAACGCCGAGACCGGTGAGGTCATCTGGAACCGCTCGCTGGCCGGCGACGCGTCGCGCTTTACTGACGTCGATGGCTCGCCCGCGCTGATCGGCGACACCCTGGTAGTTAGCTGCTACGCCAGCGGCCTGTTCGGGCTCGATAAGAAAGACGGCAGCCTGCGCTGGCGCCTCGAAGTCGAGGCGGCGGGCCCACTTACCGTCGATGCCAAGCGCGGTCGCATCTATGTCTCGTCGGCCACGCAGGGCTTGTTCTGCCTCGATGAAAAGGGGCGCAAGCTCTGGCAGCAGGTCCTGCCCAGCCAAGGCGAGCTATCACAGCCGACGCTCTGGGGTTCCTATGTGCTTATCAGCACAGCGCTCGGCGGACTGCACATCGCGGATGCCGAGAGCGGCGAGCTGCTGCAGTATTTCGCCCCCGGCCAAGGCGCGACCGCTGCCCCACGGGCCGTCGGCAGCGAGGTCTATTTGCTATCGAACGCCGGCGTCTTTTTTGCGCTGACCAAGGCCCACTAGGGACGCAGAAACGGCGCCCTGCCGGCCGCTGAAAGAGGCGTCGCAACCAGCCTCCGCAGCCAGCCTCCGCAGCCAGGCCAGCGGTGCGGACGTCTGATCGGACCTAACCGACGGCCGACGTCGCAGACGCCATCGGCCCCAGGCGCGCTCTGCTCCAGAGACGATCGCAGGCTCGTGGGGGGCTCGCGGCTCGCAAGGGCTCACGGCGCACAGCAGGTTCCCGGCGTTAGCGGGATAGCCGGTTGCCTGCAGCCTGCGGATGTGGTCAAGTCCATCTGAACATCCTTCCAGGTGTTTGGATAAGGGTTCTTATCGATGCCACTCTCCGCATTTCACCCCTTGGTACGGGCTTGGTTCACTCGCCGGTTTGGGGCGCCGACGCTACCGCAAGAGCGCGCGTGGCCACAGATCTGTGCTGGCCGCCATGTCCTGGTGTCTGCTCCGACGGGCAGTGGCAAGACCCTGGCGGCTTTTCTGGCCAGCCTGGACGCGCTGTTTCGAAAAGGGATCGACGGCGCCCTGCCGCAGCAGACTTCTGTCTTGTACGTATCTCCGCTGAAGGCGCTGTCGAGCGATGTCCGCAAGAACCTCCAGACTCCACTCGCCGAGCTGGAGGAGGAGGCGGCCGCCCAGGGGCTGGCGCTGCCGCAGATTCTGGTCGGTCTGCGGACCGGCGACACCGCACCCCACGAGCGGCAGGCGATGGCCCGTCGCCCCCCCCATATCCTGGTCACCACCCCCGAGTCTCTGTATCTGTGCCTGACCGCCGAGAAGATGCGGCAAGGCCTGTCGGCGGTGCGCACCGTGATCATCGACGAGGTGCACGCCCTGCTGCCTGACAAGCGGGGCGCCCACCTGTCGCTCTCGCTCGAGCGGCTCGACGCACTCTGTCGCGAAAGTGGCGGGCCAGCCCCGCAGCGAATTGGCCTGTCGGCGACGGTGCATCCGATCGCGGAGGTGGCGCGCTTCTTGGTTGGGGCGAGCCGGGTTCACTTCCCGACCGCGGAGGACTCCCAGCTTGCCGACCCGACGCTGCCCGCGCTCGACCGCAAAGACAGCGAGGGGCTGGCCGACTGCGTCGTGGTCGACGGCCGTCCCGATACCCGGCGCGAGCTCGATCTGAAGGTCTGCATCCCGCAGCAGCCGCTGTCGTCGATCTGTAGCAACGAGCAGTGGCAGGACGTCCACGACCAAGTGGCCGATCTGATCCGCAACCACCAGACGACGCTGGTCTTTGTCAGCACCCGCCGCATGTGCGAGCGCACCGCGCACACCCTGACCGAGAGGCTGGGTGCCGATGCGGTCATGGCCCATCACGGCAGCTTGTCGCGCGGCATGCGTCAGCGGGTCGAGGAGCGCCTCAAGCGCGGCGAGCTCAAAGCGGTGGTGGCGACGGCCTCGCTGGAGCTGGGCATCGACATCGGGGCCATCGATCTCGTCTGTCAGATCGGCTCGCCGCGCGCTATCTCGACGTTCCTGCAGCGCATCGGCCGCGCCAACCATCGGCCCGGCCCCGACGCAGTACCGCGGGCCCGCCTGTTCGCGATGACCCGTGATGAGCTCGTCGAGTGCGCAGCGCTGGTACGAGCGGCTCGGGCCGGGCTGCTCGATCGCCAGATCATGCCGATCGCGCCGCTCGACGTCGTGGCGCAGCAGATTGTCGCCATCTGTGCCGCCGCCGGCCCGGACGGGGTCGATGAGGCGGAGCTCCTGGCGCTGATCCGTCGCGCCTGGCCGTTCCGCACCCTGAGCGACAAGGACTATGCCGCGCTGCTGCTGCTGCTGACCGAGGGGGTGGCAACGCGACGCGGACGGCCGACGGCCCACCTGCACTGGGATCGTGTCAACGCCCGGCTGCGCGGTCGCCGCGGGGCGCGACTCTTTGCGGCGCAAAACGGCGGCACCATCCCCGAGCCGAACGACTTTGAAGTGGTGCTCGAAGGCGAGGAGATCGTCGTCGGACGCCTCGACGAAGAGTTCGTGGTCGAGAGCAGTCCCGGCGATATCTTTCTGCTCGGCTCGACGGCGTGGCGGCTGCGAGGGGTGCGCGGCGGCCGGGCCTATGTCGCCGATGCCAATGGCGCTACCCCCACCGTGCCGTTCTGGGCTGGCGAGGCGCCTGGCCGCACCTTTGAGCTGTCGCAGGCGGTCTCGGAGCTGCGCCAGGAGGTTCAGGACGCGCTGCACACACCGCCCCCCCTGCCAGCGCCGCCGGCCCCAACTGCACCGCAGCAGCCGTATCTTTTCGCCGTGCCACTCGATGCGACCAGGACCGCGGCGCCACGCGAGCCGACGGCGGTCGCCATGGCCTGCGAGCGTGCCCTGCGCCAGCGTCTGATCGATGAGTGTGGCGTTCCCAGCGATGGTGCCGAGCAGATCCTTACCTATCTTGCGGCTGGCATCGCCGCACTGGGACAGCTGCCGACTCAGAACATGCTCATCGCCGAGCGTTTTTTCGACGAGGGCGGCGGGATGCAGCTGGTCCTGCACATGCCCTTTGGTGCGCGTCAGAACCGCGCCTTCGGCCTGGCCCTGCGCAAGCGCTTCTGCCGGGCTTTTAACTTTGAGCTGCAGGCGGCGGCCACCGACGATGGAGTGCTGCTCTCCCTGGGTGAGACACACAGCTTTCCGCTGGAGAGCGTGTGGGAGTTTCTGCGCGCCCATAGCGTGCGGCACGTGCTGTCGCAGGCGGTCTTGGGAGCCCCAATCTTTCAGCCCCACTTCCGCCACGTCGCGACGCGGGCACTCAGCCTGCCGCGACGCCGGGGTGGCAAGAAGCTGCCGCCGCCGATCGTGCGGGTGATGACCGAGGATCTGCTGGGCGCGGTCTTTCCACACGCTGCGGCCTGCCCGGAAAACCTGCCCGGCGGCGACATCGAGATCCCCGACCATCCCCTGGTTAGCGAGACGATGCGCGAGTGTCTGCTGGAAGTCATGGACATCACCGGACTGGAATCGCTGCTGCGCGATATCGAGGCCGGCAAGGTCCGCGTACTCGCTGCGGATACGGCTGAGCCGTCGCCGCTTAGCCTGCAGCTGATCCATGCCGCGCCGTACGCCTTTCTGGACGACACACCTGCCGAAGAGCGCCGCACCCGGGCCGTCAAGACGCGACCAGGTCAGCTGACTGTCGACAGTGTGCTGGCCCATACTCCCGAGGCTGGGCTGGATCCGCAAGCGGTGGCGGCAGTGCGCGCGCAGGCCTGGCCGCGGATGCGCGATGCCGATGAGCTGCATGATGCGCTGCTGACGCTTTACTACCTGCCAGAGCCGCAGCTTGCGAGCTGCGTCGAGCTGGCGCGACCGCTGCTGGCTGGACGCCGAGCCACGCTGCTGCGCTGCGGCTCGCTGACTGCGCTGGTGGCCAGCGAGCGGGTAGCGGCCGTGCGGCACCTCTTTGTCACCCTGCAGCAGAACCCCGTCCTTGACCGACCGTCGCCAAGCTTTGAGCCCGAGCCACCACCGCTTGCCGACCTGCGTATCGATCTGTCGGCAGTCGGAGCCGAAGAGCAAGTCGCGGCCGAGATCGTGCGTGGCTGGCTGGCAGTGACTGGGCCGTGGGCCACCGCCGCCTTGGCCGCGACCTTGCATCTGCCTGTCTCGACGGTACTCCCAGCCTTGCTGCGGCTGGAAGCCGAGGGCATGGCGATGCGTGGGCGACTGCTGCCCACCCCCGAGCCGACGGAAGAAAACCCACAGTTCTGCGACCGCCGGCTTTTGGCGCAGATCCATCGTCAAACCCGACAGCGCCTGGCCCGCGAGCACACCCCGGCCACAGCCGCGGAGTACTGGCAGCTCCTGGCGCGCTGGCAGCATGCTTGGCCAGGTACGCAGCTGCAGGGGCCGGCGGGCCTGTTGCGCATCATTGAACAGCTGCAGGGCTACATCCTGGCCGCCGCGGCCTGGGAAGAAGCGGTTCTGCCCCTGCGCCTGCGCAGCTACAGCACCACTTGGCTCGATGAGCTGTGTCTGTCTGGCGAAGTGGCCTGGGGCCGGCTGCGACATACCACCGGTGAGGGGCGGTTCTCGCGGGTGACTCCGCTGTCGCTGTGGCGGCGCAGTGACGCTGAATGGCTGGTACCGACCCGTCCCAGCCACGCCGATGGGGCCGAGACAGCCGGAGGGCACGCCGGCTGGGGGCTGTCGCCCGTTGCCGAGGCGGTGCGCGGCGCACTCTTCCGTCGGGGAGCACGCTTTCTTACCGAGCTTTCCCGGGATGTTGATCAGGCACCTCAGGCGGTACTTGATGCTCTCGGCGAGCTGGCGGCCGCCGGCTTGGTGACGGCCGACGGCGCGGCGGGCCTGCGCCTGCTGGTCACGCACCTCAATCTGCGCAGCGCCCGCATGACCGCGGGGGCTTCTCTGGGGGCCGGCCGCTGGTCGCTGCTCGAAGGCTCGGCGGCGCCACAGACGAGCGGCGGGGCCGGGGCCCGCTGGCGCAGTGCCGATGCGGTCTTCGGGGCGGAGGCCGACTGGGAAAATCCAGCCATTCTCGAGCCCTGGGTTGCTCTTTATCTCCGTCGGTACGGCATCCTCGTGCGCGAGCTCTTGCTGCGCGAGCCCTGTGGCCCACCGCTTTCGGTGCTGTCGCGCCTGCTGCGGCGGATGGAGGCACGCGGGCTGGTACGCAGCGGTTATTTTGTCGCCGGCTTGTCGGGCGAACAGTTCGCCAGTCCGGAGGCCCTGGAAGGGCTGAAGCTGATTCAGAAGCAGCCCCTTCAAGCGGCTTCTCCCGTCGAAGTGATCGTCAGTCCAGCGGATCCGCTAAACCTAACTGGTGTGCTATTTCCCGGTGCCCGCGTCGCAGTCTCCTCAGCGGCTCGCGTGCTGTTCCGCAACGGTGAGCCGGCCGGAGCGCTTAGCGCCGCCGAAGCCGACGAGCTGGCCACCAGCAGCCAGCCAGCATCGGCAAAGCTGAAGTAATCACTGGCAGCGACGATGATGTGGTCAATAAGCGGGATACCCAAGAGCAGTCCGGCCTGCAGAATCTGGGTCGTCAGCAGGCGGTCTGGCTGGCTGGGCTGAACATCGCCGCTCGGGTGATTGTGGACGATCAGCGCGCCGGCCATCGACTCACGCAGGAGCGGGCGGAAGACGTCAGCGGGACAGACGTGGACCCGATCCACCTGACCGAGGGCCGCGATGTGTCGACAGCGAATGCGATTTTTCGCATCCAGGCCAAAGACATGCATCGCCTCCTGCTCGGCCTGGCCTAGCTCGGGCTGCAGCAGGCGAGCCATCTGCGCGGCCGACGTCACCTGATGACCGTAGAGTGGCTCAGCGACGAGAGCTCGCCGCCCCAGCTCAAGGGCGGCCTTGAGCTGACAGGCTCGGGCCGGGCCAACCCCGGTCTTGCGCTGCAGGTCGCTGAGTCCGACGCGGAGCAGCCCGGGCGGCCCGCCGACCATATCGAGCACATCACGAGCCAGGCGCAGCGTCCCGCCCGAGCCAAACACCAGGGCGAGCAGCTCATCGTCGTTGAGCTGGGCAGCCCCGAGGAAGCTCAGACGTTCCCGCGGCCGCTCATGCAGCGGTCGCTGGGCAAACAGCGAGCGCGCCGTGGCATCGGGCAAGCCCGTGTCCAGCTGCAAATACGCGGCATTGAGCGAATCCGTCATCAGGCTTTCCTCCTGCGCTGATTTGCGCTACGTCCAAGCGGCCCATGCGGTGGCAATGGTCCTCTGATTCCTCTTCGTCTCTTTGGCTCGTGGCGCTGGGCGGCTTGCTGGCGGTCGCCACCCCCGCTGCCGCCGAGCCCACCATGGGGTCAGCGGCTAGCCGCCAGCCGGACGAGATCACCGTCGCGGCCGGCGAGTTCTGGTACGGCGATGACCACGGCGAAGAGGATGAGCGACCCGCGCGGCGCATCTTGTTGCCGCTGTTTTATATCGATCACACCGAGGTCACCGTCGCGGCCTACGCGCGCTGTGTGGCTGCGGGCAAGTGTCGCGCGGCAAGCAGCCAGACCGCAGCCGGGGATGGACGGCTGCCCGTCGTTGGTGTGAGTCATGACGATGCCGTCGCCTACTGCGCCTTTGTCGGCCGCCGGCTGCCGACCGAGCCAGAGTGGGAAAAGGCCGCACGCGGTGTCGATGCCCGGACCTATCCCTGGGGAAACGAGTTTTCCTGCGCGCGCGGCAACTTCGGCAACTTTGGCGGCGACGGCCGCTGTGCCGAAGATGGGGCACCGGGCAAGCCGGTCCCAGTTGGCAGTTTTGGCGGTGGAGCGTCGCCGTATGGGGCCCTCGATCTGGCTGGCAACGTCTGGGAGTGGGTCGACGGCCGCTACGGCTTCGCACCCGATCGGGCGGATCGCTCCCCCCAGACCGCGGCCGCTGAGCTACGGGTAATCCGCGGTGGTGGCTGCTGTTCGATCCTGGGACTGCCGCGAGCCAGCAATCGCCTCGCCTTGCCCCGAGGCTACCGTGATGTCGATATCGGCTTTCGCTGCGCCCGGAGTGCTGGACTACCGACGCCAGCGACACCAGCCCAGCGGAAGTAAGACCGCGACGGCCCGCGCCAGATGACCGTAGCCGATTCGGCCGTCGCAGCTGCGTCCAGCCAGAAGGTCGCCTCGCTTCGTCAGCCATCCGCCGCTGGCAGCCCGCGCTGCCCGCACTTGACGCCGCCAGGCCACACCGGCGATAACCAGCGGCCAAACTGTCACTGAGAGGCTTGGTGCCCATGTTGCCTCACGAGATCTGTCGCCAGCTTGGCGAAGTTCGCTTCAAAGAGATGTTCATGTCGCTCAACGCTGCTGCGATGAAGCAGTCCATGCTCGAAGGGGGACTTGCGGCAGTCCGCACCGCGGCCCAGGTCAGCATCCGCAAGCGCAACGAGGACTGGGCTCGTCGTCTGTGGACGAGCGTTAGCTCGGAGAAGCCCTCCCCTTGCAAGCTGTTCCTCTTCGAGTGGCTGCGACAGACCAAGACCGAGCTCCTAGTCACTTTCCTCGACTCAATCGGCGTGCCGCACCAAAAAGGCCTCACCGATGCCGACTTCATGAAGGACGTACCTGAGGATCGACTTCTCTCGGCCGCCAAGGCGCTCCTCGCCCATCCCAAGTTTGACCACCGTGATGTAGCGGCCTACCTCCTCTTCCTCGACTACAGCAACGAGACCGAGCGGTTTGCCAGCCTCGACTTAGGCAAGCAGCTGAGCTGATGCATCGCGCCTCTTGGCGGCGGGCATCGGTCTATAAGACAATCGCCTCGGTGCTGGCTGCCAATCACAGATCGCCGATGTGGACTCGCTTGGCGATCGTCTCGCTGCTCTGCGGAGCCGCGCTCGGCCTGGGCGAACCAGGGCTTGCAGCGGCCGAGCCTCTGGGTAGCGGACGCCCCCCCGAAGAGCTGGCGACTGGCCCTCGCTTGCTGTCGCTGCGCCAGCAGCTCCAAGACCAGCTGCGAACGTCGGCTTTCCGCAAGGTCCGGGTCGGCGTGTCGGTGATCAACACGCAGGACGGCAGCGAGCTTTATAGCCAAAACGCCGACGCTCCATTTAACCCGGCCTCGAACGCCAAGATCCTGACGACCGCAGCTGCGCTGTCGACGCTGGGAGCCGATTTTCGTTATCGCACCGTGCTGCTGTCGACGCAGTCACTGGAGCAGGTCCTGGCCAACGGCGGGATCTTGCGCGGCGATGTCTTCCTGCAGGGCAGTGGTGATCCGACGCTGCGTCCAGAGGGTCTCACCGAGCTGGTGCGCAAGCTGCGCAACGCCGGCATCGAGCGCATCGAGGGACAGGTGCGACTCGATGGACAGATCCGCGACGTTGGCGTGCTGACCACCCAGGGCCAGGGGCCTAGCTACGGCCCTGGGGCGATGATCCTCAATCGAGATCGCTTCACGGTCTATGCATCGGCCAACAGCGTCGGCGAGCGGGCCACCGTGTGGGTCCAACCGCGCTCGCCGTACTTTGTCGTGCACAATCTGGTCAAGACGGTCAAAGGCAAGCGCAGTCGCCTGAGCCTCGACGTGTCTCGGCGCGATGGACAGCTGGTGGTGACGGTGCGTGGACGCATCGGCAGCCGCGCAGCGAATGCCAAGGCCCGCCGCCGGCTGGGGGGCAGCACAAGCTGGGCCGAGGCGATCCTGACGCAAGCTCTGGCTGACTTTGGCATCACCGTGACAGGTGGCGTGCATATCAGCGAACCGCCGGCCGGGCCACTGGCGATCGTGGCCGAGCATCAGTCGGATCCGCTGTCGAAGATCTGCCATACGGTCAACAAAGAGAGTGACAACTACATCGCCGATATCGTCTTCAAGACACTCGGTGCGGCTCGATTTGGCCTGCCAGGTACCCTCGAAAAAGGCGCGCAGGCGGTCTCGGAGTGGGCGGCGGAGCAAGGGCTGCGGCCAGAGCGCCTGCACCTGATCAACGGCTCGGGTCTGACGCACTCCAATCGCCTGCGGCCAGCCGATCTGGGATTCTTGCTGCACAAGCTCTATCACCAGCTCGATGTGGGCCCAGAGTTTGTGCAGTCGCTGGCCGTCGGCGGCATTGATGGCACGATTCATCATCGCTTCCACGGCAGCTCCGTCGGGCAAGTGCGAGCCAAGACCGGCACGCTGTTCGGCGTCTCGGTGCTGTCGGGATACGTCGGGGATCGGCCCGGGGTCTTGGTCTTTTGCATCTTTGTGCAAGGCTTCCGTGGCCGCCGCCTGGAGTCCATTCGTCACGCCCAAGCCAGGCTGGTGGAGACACTGCTCCGCTTCGTCCGTGACGGCAGTGGTGACGGTCCAGGGCTGCACCCCGCCCCTATCGGCGTTCCCGAGCGCATCGCCCCCGATACCACGCCGGTCGAGCCGCCGCCGGCTGAAGGCGAAGACGACGAAGCGTAGACCTGCAGTCCCGGCGGCACGGGCACACGGATGGCCCGTCGCCCCAATAGCTGCAGGCGATCGAAGATGCGCGCATCGATCAGCTCCGCGTCGAGAGCAAGGTAGCTGATGCCGCGCAGGCTCAAGTAGCCGTGCCGACGAGCCCGGTGCTGACGCTGACAAGCACTCTCGAGGATCTGCCGGGGTCGAGGCCGCTGTCTGCGGGGGCTCGGTCGGCCAGGCGACAGCTGGCAGCTGCGCAGCCAGGGCTCGACCGTGTTGTGAAGGTGTGCCGCCAAGCGCTCGCGCTCACGCAGCAAGCCCTGGCACAGCGCCCAGTCGTCGGAGACAGAAGTAATTAGGAGATCGATCTGACGCAGCAGCTCTTGGGATAGCGATGCGGGTGACATGCCCGGTGGGTGTTTGCACACCGCGTGCCGCTGGCTGGCTGCTGCGCTTCCGTCGAGCTCAGCGCTGCCGCCATCAGCCCCGTCCGGATTCCGGACACCAGCGTCCGAAATGTCCGAGATCTGTCCGGAGGCTCGGACAGATGCACACGGCATGCCTAGGGGGCGCCCCCACGAGGCAGATGCCGGGGCTGTGATAGGATAGAAAAACCACTGTGGCCGATAAGTACCCGCGAGAATTCGGTCGCTACACCCTCCTAGCTCCCTTGGCCCAGGGAGGCATGGGGGCGTTGTATTTAGCGAGTGCTGGCGAGCGAGGATTCGAGCGGCTCTGCGTCATCAAGACGGTCCTACCGCACCTAGCCGACCCAGAGTACGTCGCTCGCTTTCGCGACGAGGCCAAGGTCGTGGTGCGGCTCTCGCACGGCAATATCGTCCCGGTCTTCGACGCCAACCTGGTCGATGGCGAGCTGTATCTGGCCATGGACTACGTCG
>CAZVMD010000159.1:0-15816 GCA_964628555.1 uncultured Myxococcales bacterium
AATTACATCCAGGTGATGTCTCGCCGCACGCTGATCTGCGACGGGGATCTAGCACGCAGCATGCGACTTGATCCACAGATTGATCCACTAACGTGTTTCTCGGGCGATTTGGCTCGGCCGGAGCTCTACGGGACCTCGACGGCAGCGGCATGGGGATGCTAGGGCAGCAAGGCTGGAAAGACGAGGCTGCAAGGCTCCACGCGGGCGGGCACGGGATGCACACAGGCTGGCAAGAACGGGCCAGCTACTCGTGGTCGGCTGAAACCCTGTCCCAGGCCCACTCGTAAGAGTGGCCACTAAAGCCCTGCAGACCCCACGCAGGGGAGACTCGACAGTGGCAGCAGGGCAGCGTTTCACGGAGCGTCAGCGACGCCCAGCAAGATCAAAGGGCGCATGCGTCCGCGCCAGCGGATCTGCGCCAGGCCGCTGCGCGGGGGGGGGGCGCTGCGCTGCAAAACTTCTCCGCGTCATAGGGCACGGCCGTGGCCGTAGATCGATCCGCACGGCGATCGCACATGCCACAGCCGTCGCAGTGCCATGTCGGACGATCTGCCGCGAAGCCGCTGCCAATTCGCTGGTCCAGTGGGCCGTTTCAGATCTCCGAGAAGTTCGCCTGCAGGATGTTGCCGGCTTGGTCGCCGCCGTGTGAATGGCAGGGCAGGACGGCACCATCGTAGTCAATCCAGGCTTCATGCCATGGCAAGTGGCAGGCGATGCGCTGCAGCGAAGCAGGTCTGCTGTCTGCCGCGGCGGGTTCTGCGATGTGAAGCTGCACTCCCAGACGAAGCGCGACTTCTCGGGCACTGTCTGTGACGGGCTGCCAGAGGGCAGGCTCTGCCACGATGGACTCTGCATCGATGTCCGCGGTGAATGAAAACAGGTGATAGGCAGGCACGCACAGAACCCCCAACCTAGCCGCCAGCTCGACGAGTGCGGGCAGCTCGAACACATTCGATCGCATCAGCGTCATCTGCAGCGCGAGGGGTGCAGGCGCAGGTGCTTGCCCAGGGCATGCACCGTCCACTTCTCTTGCGTATGCAGCCGCTGGATGTGTGCGCACAGCTCATCAGGAATCATGGCGGACTCCTTTTTCTGCTGGGAATGTGGCGCCTGCGTCGTCGCAAGACAAAGAGGGGGACGCGGCGAGTGTACAGACTTCGCGCTTCGCCGCAGAAGTCGCAGCGAAATGGGGTCGCTTCTTGCGACGGCGCGGGGGCCTTGGGGCGCCACGGCGCACAGAAGCGCAAGGGACAGTGGGGGCAGAGATCGTCGTCGGAAATCGGGCACAGCCGGCCGCAGCGGGCACAGCCATAATGGCGCAGCGTCGACAGCTCCGCGCACCGCCGACAGCGCGTCGCGCTTGCCTGCGTCCGATGACTATGACAGCGTGCCGCGTGGACGGCCTTGGGTGGTGCCAGGGCGGCTCCATGCGACGCGGATCGTCTTGTCCACGATCCGCGTCGCGCCTCCTTCCCTCCGCCTCTACCACGTCGAGGCGGCCGGAGCGCCCTCGCGGTCTTCTCAAGCGCTCTCCCACCCGCGCGTTACCCCGACACCTACAACGCAGATGACCCGCGCTTTCCGGCACTAGGCGGCGGGTTTGGGGCGGCGGCTACACGGAGGCGCCTGAGGGTGAAGACGGGCTGCGCGCACAGTGGCCGCGCGCTGGCGGAGGGCGCGCGCGCACTGGGATGGAGCGGCCGGCCGGCGTTCCCAAGCGGGCGATCCGCAGCGCCCGGCGACGTGCCGCAGCCAGCCGGCTGGCCCGGCGTGCTTCTTGCGTTGAGCCGGACCTAGGAGTGCAGCATGCCCAGCCCCGGCGCCGCCGAGCGAGAGCCCGAGATCCGAGACCTCAGCAAGCTCCGTGAGCACCAGAAGCGCAATATGCACAAGTGGTTTCGCCGCGGCACCTTCTGGCTGACCCTGCGCAGCAAGCTCGATAAGGCGCCGGTGCTTTTGATTGGCAAAGAAAACGCCACTATCAAAGAAGAATATAAGCACATTGCGGAATCCCGGCGCGAGCACGAGGTCTTTGCCGGAACCTTTAAGAGCGATAAAGCAAAAAAGCAGCTGCAGCTCGTGTGCGCTGGCTCCTCGCCGGAGCTTGCGACCCTGGGCGACCTGCTGTTTTCGCTCGCCGATAAGTCCGTCGCGTCCTTTACCTGGAACGGGGCAGAGCTCCTGCCGAGCACAATTCCGCCTTCGCGGGCTCAGCTTGCGGCCCTGGTCGCTGAGCTCAGCCAGCGCGATCGCAGCGTCGAGGAGCAGATCGACCTAGATGTGCAGGCCTGGCAGGGCGTCCTGCGCCATCCTGGCGATGCCGCCTGCCGGCGCCTGGTGTCGCGGCTGTTTACGCTGCTGGTCCACGGCGGGCTCCTGTACCGCGAGCAGAATCAGGCTACCTGGAAGACCTGGGCCCGCGGCATGGCCGGCTTTCCCGTCGCGTCGGTGCTGTCACACGGTGGTCGCGTGCTGGTGCAGCTCCCGCCGGGCGACGAGGCGACCCAGGTCTTCGAGTGGCTGGTGCCGCAGAGGTTTCGCCGGCTGACCCGCCCCTTTGCCTCGCACGGGATCTCGACGCTGCCCGAGGCGGTCACGATCCTGCAGCGCGAAAAGCACCTGAAGGAAGACAAAGGCCTGTCCACGGCGGCCAGAGAGCTGACCAAGCGCAGCCAGCACCTGGGCATCAACCTGCCGTTATTTGGCCATGGCAAAGTCCATCCACATAGCCGTCGTCTAATATCGGCAAATGGCGAGCATGGACACCTGTATATTTATTATCGCCCGGGACAAGACAATCTCCCAGGCGGGCTTTTGATTGGCTGTGAAGGCTCAGAAGCCGGCAAGAGTGATCAATATGGCCATAAGCACGATGCCCGGGCGCTGAGCGCGCCGATCTCGCCGACCTCAGGCATGAAGTGGCGCCTGCTCGGCCAGGGACCTGGCTGCCGCGGCGAGGCCAACGACACGCTGTTCCTGGACCTCTCCCAAGACTACAAAGCGCTGATGAAGCGATCTGAGGTGAAGCAGGCGGGGACCGCCGTACGATAGCTCCAGCTCGACGCAAAAACGCGCTTCCGCGCAAAGGAGTCCCCGCCATGGCGACGTACACTCGACCTGCCCCGGCCCACGCTCAACACCGCTTCCGCCGCGCTGCGGCCCTGACCCTCGGCCTGGGCCTGCTGGCCAGCACGGCCGCCTGCAGCACCCCCGCTGAGATCCGCTCGGCGCGCAGCGCGGGGGCGGCGCGGATCGGTCCCAGCAAGACCGTGGTCTTCATCCATGGCATGTACTTCACGCCGGAAAGCTGGCAGGCCTGGGAGTCCTATTTTCAGAGCAAGGGATATAAGACGCTGGCCCCGGCTTGGCCTGGCCACGATAAGCCCGTGGAAGAGCAGCGCCGCGCGCATCCCGATAAGCAGCTAGCCGCTCTCACGCTGGAGCAGATCGTCGATACCTACCGCCGCGCCATCGCTGGACTCGGCGGCGAGAAGCCGATTGCGGTCGGACACTCGATGGGCGGCCTGGTGACGCAGCTCCTGCTGCAAGAGGGGCTGGTCGCGGCCGGCATCGTCATTGACTCCGCGCCGCCCAAGGGCGTGCTGTCGCTGCGCTACTCGTTCCTAAAGAGCAACTGGCCGGCGATCAAGCCGGGAGCCAGCCTGGACGAGCCGATCTTCCTTTCCAAGTCCGACTTTGCCTATGCCTTTGTGAACTGCCTGGACGCCGAGGCGCAGAGTACTGCCTACGAGCGCTTCGCGGTGCCAGAGTCGCGTCGGGTGGGCCAGGCTCCGACCACCGCGTTTGCCCAGATCGACTTTGCTCGTCCGCGGGCGCCGCTCTTGTTTATCGCGGGCGAGGAAGATCACATCATCCCGATCAGCCTGGTGCGCTCGGAGTACGCTGCCCACGCGGCGTCGCCTTCGATCACGGACTTCAAAGCCTTTCCTGGTCGCTGTCACTTCATCGTCGGACAGCCCGGCTGGGAAGCAGTTGCGGAGTACGCCCTGTCCTGGATTGACAGCAACCGCTAGGAGTCACTCCGCCATGGCGCCGACCTTTGATCGCGACGGACTTTTGGATGTGTCCAAGCTGCAAGCGCGCGACTATGCCGCGCTGCCCAAAGCCCTCGCGGCGGACAAGCCGGGGCCATCGGCCAGCCCGGACAGCGAGCCGGGGGCGCTGTTTCCGCGCCCGCCCGAGTTCGCCGATCTCGATGCCCTGCTGCGGGTCCGCAGCGTCGACGACTCCCTGCATGCCTGCTTCTCCTCGCTGCTCGGCGGACTGTCCTCCGGTGCGCAGCTGGTCATGGGTGCCTTCCGTGCCCTGGACGATGGCTCGGTGGTGGTGCGCATGCATGCTCCGGCTCGCCCCAAGCCGTCCACCAGCCTGCCGCCAGTCTACTTTCGCGTGCCGAGAAGCCTTGGCCAGCTAGCGGTCCAGCGCGGCTTCGTTCCTGCCAACACCGCTCCCTGGCTGATGCTCTATGCCGCGATCTACTACGCGCTGATCGGCGATCCCAAGGTGTTCTACAGCCGACCTGAGCTCGGCGGTCCGGACAATGCCGCCTGGCTCGTCTTCTATGGCAAGGACTCGGCCCGCGCCCTGCCCGACCCAGGCGACAAAGCGCAGGAGGACTCGCCCGGCCGCGGCCGACCCCAAAGCCGCGCTGAGCAGGCCCAGGAAAAGACGCGGCGCGCGCTGTATGCCGCCGTCTTTGCCCGCGACGAAAACGGCGAGTGCGATCTCGATCTCAAGCTCCTGGCTGGGCAGGTCTTTGCGGCCTGCGCCCCCCACTCGCCCGCCCAGGGCATGCTCTACGCTAAGACCTGGCAGAGCCTGCTCCTGAAACATCCCCTGGACAAGGTGAGCAGCCTGTCCGCCCCTCTCGCTGCGGCCTCGCCCCTGCCCGAGGCCGCGCTGCGGGCCTGGCTGCATGCCCACAAGAGCCTGCCCAGCGACCTGCGCGAGTCGCTGCTGTGGTTTCTGGAGCTCAATGGCGGGCTCGATGCCAAAGGTCGGGAGCGCTACTCGAAAGCCGCACGGAGCCTGTGGTGGGGGGTCTCCGCATACCTAAAAAATGGCGTTCCCGTAGCCCTGGAGCTGGCCGAAAAAGATCCGCTGCAAGGGCTGCTGCGCGTCAGCGTCCTCCCGACGGGAACCCTGGCGGTGGCGGTGCTCTCAGCCACCACGCTGGAGCTGGGGAAGCGGGACGCCAAGCGCTGCCTGCGCAGCTTCGGCCTGCTGGCTCGCCCCGGCTTGGGACAGGCGCTGGCGGTGGTGCAGCAGACTCCTTTTTTGGCCCTGCAGCGGACGCGCGCTAGTCAGCTCCCTTATCCGCTGGATGCCGAGCAGGCGCTGGCGCGGGCCATCCGTGTGCATGTCGGCGCTAAAGCCCTGGCCCTGCGGGTCTCTTCCGCTGCAGAGCCGAACTTCAGCCTGGACCTGCCGCGCAGCGCAGCAGCGCCGCTGAAGTGGCCGCGCAGCTAGCGAGGTTGCGCTCGCTCCGCTGCCCGCCGTCCGGCTGGGGCCGCTGCTTACTCCGTCTCTGACTCCGACCCTGCGGGGCTGGCGGGACGGCGGATCTGCAGCGCATGGCGACGGATCATGCGGTTTAGCTGGTGCCGACTCATGCCCAGGAGGGATGCCGCGCGGGCGACGTTGCCGCCGGTCTCGTTGAGGGCTCGCTGGGCATCCTGTGGCGCCGGCAAGACATACACCGATCGCCGCCGCGGCGTCACCGGCGAGGCCAAAAGTCCCGTCGGCGTCTGGCGAGTGACGCCGTGCCCCGGCAGCGGACCGCGGATCGGCGCAATGACCTCGCCGCCGCTCTCTGACATCGCATGACCGAGCAGGAACTCGACCTCGGAGACATTGGTGATGTAGGCATGCCGCACCAGCTGATCGATGAGCAGCGGATGGACCCGAGCCGCCTGCCCGCGCTCATCCCAGAAGGCCAGCGCATTCAGATCGCCTTGCCGCACCTGACTCCGCAGCAGGTGTCCGATCAACATCGGAATGTCCTCTTTCCGATCATTTAGGCTGGGCACACGGATCTCGCGCTGAAAGCGCCGCTTCAGCTCGTAGCGAATGCGCTCCGGCCGATTGGTGGCGCCCACCAGTCGAAAGTCCGAGCGGCGGATGCGCCCTTCCTCGCCGAGCCGAAAGTACTCTCCCTGGCGATCCGCGACCCGCAGGAACATCGGCTGCACTTCCTCGGGCATGTCGCCGATCTCATCGAGGAACAGCATCGATCCGTCGGCGGCGCCGACCAGTCCGACCCGCTCCTCCATGCCGGGATTGGGAAAGTTGCGCTTGTTGCCGAACAGCAGTGCCGCCGCCAAGCTCGGTGGAATCGCCGAGATGTTATCCGCCACCAGCGGTCGCTCGCGTCGGCTCGACAAGCGATGGATGGCCTGCGCCGCCAGCTCTTTGCCGCTGCCGCTGTCACCGACAATCAGGACGTTTTGATCGCTGCGAGCGCAGGCCGCCATCCGCTCGCGCAGATACCACAGGGCCGGACTCTCGCCGATCATGCCGTCGGCATCGGGAGCGCCAAAGGGCTGCACACGCTCAAGCGGGTAGGCGCGCAGGCGCGGCAGCAACAGCGGACGGCGCGTACACAAGAGCAGGAGCTGATTGCGCAGGTACAGCGTGTCGCCCACCTGGATGTGGGCGGCCTGCATCGTGCGACCGTTTACCATCAGCGGACAGCGCCCAATGTTCTGCACGAACAGGCCCTCATCGCGATGGGTCAGCGTCAGCTGCAGCCGCGAGATGCTCTCGCCCATGATGGGGACATGGGGGGTTGGATCGGGCTCCAGCCCCTCGGGACGCTGCCGGCCAAAGACCACCTCAGCCCCGTCGCGGGAGGGAGGCAGTGGGCGGCCGAAGCTGAGCTGACTGGGCAGGCTGGCGCTGCTGCGTAGACCGCCGCCGGCTGCCGCTTCCGGCTCCGGCTCGTCAGCGCTGTCGAACGGAGCGCGCAGCGGATCGGGATACAGCTCAAAGGAGCCGGTGCGAAAGGGGGTCGCGCGCTCTCGCTCAAGCAGGGCGTTGCGCGGATCGCGCCCGAAGATCCACACTGGGATGTCCTCGGGTAGAAACGCCACCTCGCCGGTCCGCTGCGGCTCGCGGGCAGACCACAGGATGACCAAGGTCAGGCACTCGGCGGGCGAACGATCGAACTGCTCCGCCAGACGATTGGGAACCGTCCGGGCAGAAGGGGCTTGGGGATCACGCGGCGGGCTCACATCAATACCTGCACGGCTCGACTCCTCTTTTTGCGCTTAGCTCGCGGTCACAGCAGGCTCTGTGCCAGCCCGCAGCCTGACCCTATTTAGGAAGGAAGCTGGGCACCTTCTGGCCCCGGCCTCACGAGCAAAGCAGCGCCTGCGCGCGCAAGCGGCCAGCCGGTGTGCGCGCTGTGAGCGCGCGCAGAGCGCACGCGTGCGCGCTCTTTCCTTCCGACCTGGCGCGCGCAGCTGGGTGCCCCCACGCGGCCCGCCTCGGCTCGCCGTCCCGTCGTCCCGCTGGTGCCGGTGAGGCGGCGGCATCGCGGAGGGGCTGGCGTAGCCCTTGCACAGGCCTGCCGCAGCAACCCAAAGCCGCAGCCGCCGGACCGGGGTGATCCGGGGGCAGAGCGGTGTCCCCCTTGCTAGGAGTGTCCGCGTGTCGATCCAAGATGAAATTCCGCGCTCACGCATCAACCTGCGCTACCGGACCGAGATCAACGGCTCAGCGCAGATGCTGGAACTGCCTTTTCGCTTGATGATCCTGGCCGACCTCTCGGGTGGCTCGTCGATCGATCGCGAGGTCGATCTGGACAGTCGCCGCCTGCGGTCGCTGGACGGCAAGAACATCGACAGCGTGATGGAGAACATGCGCATGTCGGTGAACTTCAAGGTCGAGAACTTCATCGACGCGAACAGCGAAGAGCAGCTCGATGTCCATCTGCCCATCACCAACCGGAAGTCGCTGAGTCCGGAAGCCGTCGCCGCCAACATTCCCAAGGTGCGGGCGCTGCTGCTGCTGCGCAAGCTGCTCTTGGAAGTCCAGGCCAACATCGACAACCGCAAAGATCTGCGCCGCCTGGTGCAAGAGATCTGGAGCAGTCCCGAGCAGCTCAAGAAGCTGCAGAAGGAGCTGGAAGGTCTGGCGAGCTACCAGCTGCCCAGCAAGCACAAGGCCCTGCCGGCCGCCAAACCCAATCCCTAGTTCCGCGTGTATTCCGCAACTCGCAAGGAGTGATCGATGGCCCAGAGTAAGAACACCACCGAGCCCGGCAGTAGCCTGCTTGCACGCTTGGTCCAGAGCATGGAAATGGACGCCAGCAAGATCAGCCTGACCCCGATGATCCGGGCTGACTTCACCGAGGTCAACGAGCAGGTAAGCCTTGAAGATCGCCTGCTGTCAGGACTGGCAGCGATCCTGCACAACACCGAACACGACGGCGGCCGCTACGAAAAGGGCCGGGTCATGGACGCGGTGCGGACGATCGACGCGGTCGTCAATCAGCAGCTCAACGCAGTCTTTCATAGCCCGTCCTTCCAGCAGTTCGAAGCGACCTGGCGCGGCATCGATCAGCTGGTCGAGCACGCCAACTTTCAGTCGAACGTGACGATTGAGCTAATGGATGTCAGCAAGGATGAGCTGTTCGAGGACTTTGAGAACAACTCCAGCGATATCTTCGGTTCTTCCTTTTTTGAGAAGGTCTACATCGCCGAGTATGACCAGTACGGCGGTCGCCCCTACGGCTGCCTGCTCGGGCTCTATGAGTTCACCACCTCGGCCCGCGACCTGTTCTGGCTGCGCAGCATGTCGAAGATCGCCGCCGCCAGTCACTCGCCGTTTATCGGTTCGATCGCGCCCCAGTTTCTGGGCTGCAACAGCCTGGAGCAGGTCGAAGCCATCAAGGATCTGGATGGCCTGCTGAGCCAGCCCCGCTATGCCCAGTGGCAGTCGCTGCGCGAGACGGAAGAGGCCGCCTACCTGGGCCTGACCTTCCCCCGCTATGTCGTCCGTCTGCCGTGGAATCCCGAGACCAACCCCAGCACCGGCCTGCCCTTCCACGAGCTCGCGGATGGCAAGTCGGAAAACTATCTGTGGGGCAGTGCCGCGCTGCTCTTCGCTCGCAACCTCATCCAGTCTTTCGAGACCAGCGGCTGGTGCCAGTACATCCGCGGTCCCAAGGGTGGCGGCCTAGTCACCGGCCTGCCCGTCGACATGTACAACGTCCGCGGTCAGGACGAGATGCGCATCCCCGTGGAGATCTGCATTCCCGACTATCGTGAGCTGGAGTATTCGCGCAACGGCATCATGCCTCTGGTCTATCGCAAGGGAGCGGGCGAGGCGACCTTCTTCAGCGCCCAGTCGATCAAGCGACCGAAGAAGTTCAAGGACCCCAAGGACTCCGAGAACGCTCAGCTAGTCTGCAACCTCTCCTATACCTTTTCGGTGGCGCGCATCGCTCACTACGTCAAGAGCATCATGCGCGACAACATCGGCGATATCTCGACCGCTGGGTACGTGCAGAGCGTGCTGTCGACCTGGCTTGAGCAGTACGTCACGACCGAGGTGCGCCCCGACGATACGACGATGCGCGCCTTCCCATTTCGCGCCGCGCAGGTCGTGGTCAACCCACAGCCCGGCCGGCTGGGGTACTACGACTGCAAGATCTCCATCCTGCCGCACGTGCAGTTCGAAGGGATGGATGTCGAGCTGCGCCTAGAGTCCCGCTTGGGCTAGTCCCCATCACAGGAGTCTTCGATGCCAGAGTTTACGCGTGAGCTTGATCCGACCCAGGGTTTCAACTTTAAGAAGGACTTTCAGAAGACCATCGGCTTTCTGACCATGCTGAAGATCGGCACCGAGAGCTTCGCCGCCGACTTCACCGTCAACAGCCCGATGGCCGTGACCGCCGCGAGCGGCATCACCACGCAGGCGACGGCGACGGCCGGCGCACTGAATGTGGTGGCCGTGCTCAAGAACATCAGCTGGACCATGGGCGACACCGATCCGCTGGTCTTTAAGGGCCTGCTATCGATCGCCGGCAAGCAGGCCTTCTCGGCCCTGCTTTACGCCTCGATGATCGACATCGACGTCGAGATTGGCTTTGTCATCTACGAGTACGATCCGCTGGCGAAAAAGTACTACGCGGCGTTTTCGAACTCGGCGCAGGCCAGCACCGATGCCACCGCCACGGGCGTCAAGGGCCAGATCAAAAAAGACGGCACGGATCTGAAGATGACGATCAATCCGGAAGCGGATCCGGACGTGCAGTCGCCGATCAACTACGAGTTCGATCTGGAAGTGGTGCCCAAGCCGATCGTGCAGCCGCTGCTCTTTGCCACCTCCTCGACCCGCAAGGTGACCAAGAACTGGGGCCGCACCGGTCCGACGACGTAGCCGAGCGCGGCGCGCCCCCGGCGCCGTACTGCGACCAGGCAGCGGGAAACTGCGACGAAACCGAGGCTCTTGCAGGGATTGGAATCGCTATGAGTACGCTGAAGATCGCACCCGTGCGCTGGTTCCTCGGGCAGACCGTCCTGCCCGAGCACTTCGTGGCGCTGCAGCAGCTAATCGACGCGGTCGGTGAATTCCGCGCCCGCTTGACCGGACTCCCTAGCTACGGCATCGCGCAGCTATCGTACAACGAGGCGCTGCTGCGGGACGGTGTGCTGGCGCTGGGAGAGCTGGCGGCGGTGCTGCCCGATGGGGCCCTGGTCAGCGTGCCCGGCAACAGCAGCCTGGGGCCCTTGTCGCTGTCGGCCACCTCGGCGACCCGGGTCAGCGTGTACCTGCATGTCCTGGCCGATGCGGTCTCGGGCCAGGGCAACCGCACCTATGACAGCGATCCGCGGGTGGTCGAGCGCCTGCTGCAGCGGGCAACGCTCTCGATCAATGACAGCGTCGAGGGCTCGCGCGCTGTGCTGCGGCTGGGCGACTTTGAAAAGGGCGTCGCGGGGAGCTGGTCGCTGGCCTCAAGCTACATTCCGCCGCTCTTGCACGTCGGCAGCACGCCCTATCTGCAGCCCGCCCTGGCCAGTCTAGAAGCACAGGTCAGCGCGCTCGAACCCCAGCTGGTGGCGCAGCTACAGGACACGTTCTTGCGCCCCGATCGCCTGGCCACGATCCGGCGCTGTCTGTGCGCCCTGTACCGCATGCAGTCGCTGCTTTCTGATCTGCGCAGCCGCGTATCGCTGCACCCCTACGAGCTGCACGCGGCGCTGCGCGAGCTGTATCTGGAAGCCTGCTGCTTTCACGAGGTAGTTCCCGATCAGCCGGTCCTGCCCTACCAGCATGACAGCCTAGCGAGCTGCTTCGGCACCGTGTTCCGCCTGTTGCAGCAGGCGCTGCGACCGGTGTACGCGCGCTCGACCCACCTGCGCTTCAGTCGCAGCAACGGCCTCTTTACCTTAAGCGGCCTGCCGACCGATCTGAAGGACGCGCAGGAGATGTTCCTGCTGGTGCAGCGACCGACGCTGCACGGCCGCATCACCATCGATGACATCAAGCTGTCGTGTACTTCACGCTTGGCTCTGGTGCATCGCTTGGTGCTGCGCGGTGTGCCGTTTAAGTACGTCGAGCGGCCGCCGTTTCAGCACACCTTCGGGCCCGAGGTTGACTTCTACCAGCTGCAGACCGGAGACGAGTGGGATCACGTGCTGCGCGAGTCCTCGCTGGCGCTGTATGTGCATCCGGTGTTGGAGCGCGCCAACGTCTTTTTGTACTGGCGCTAGGAGGCAGCCATGTCCTTCCTAAACCGCTTCCTGGAAGCCCCGCCGATCGATGACACGGCCAGCAGCGTCATACGCAACCTCAACGTGCTGTTCAACGCGCGTCCCGAGTACGCCTCGCCCTTGCGGGCCTTCGGCATCGGCGACTACCTGGGGCAGCAGAGCCGCAAGGGCACGCAGCTCTCCATCCTGCGCGAGATGCAGAAGATGATCGCCGAGTACGAGCCGCGCTTCCGCCTGCGCGAGATCAAGGCCCTGGGTCGGGATGCCGAGCTGACCCTGCACATCGTTCTGACCGGCGGTCTGCGCACGGCGCGCGGCGAGCAGCCCTTTCGCTTGGGGGTGCGCTTCAACCTGGTCAGTGGCGCCGCCCAGGTCGAGCTAGGCAGCCTGACCGAGGTGCGTCGTGCCCCGTAACCCGAGCCGCGGCGAGCGGCCGCTGGCGGCGGCGCTGCACGACGAAGCCCCCAGCTATCGCGACGGCCTGGTGCTGCGGGTGGAGTTTAGCTCGGTGACGGCGCCGAGGCCGATCCTGCTCGCCGGCCACAACGTGCAGCACCTATCGCTGGATCTGCGCAGCAGCGGCTTTAGTGGCGAGCTGAGCATCCTCGTCTCTGACGACATCGCGCTGCGCAGTGAGCAGCGCGACGCGCTGCTGACGCTGTTCCGGGCGCCCGACTTGATCAAGCTGCGCCTGACGCTGCAGGCGGCGCGGCTGGATCAGGACATCAACAGCCTGCCGCAGCCGCTGGAGCTGCAGGCGCTGGTCTCTGAGCGCGCGCTGTCTGAGCACGTCGCCAAGCTCGGCGATGCACCGCTGTCCTATCGCCGCTACATCGTTCGCTTTGCCGACGCGGCGCAGGTGCTGTGGCGGCAGCACTTCCCCTGCGAGCTCTTCACGCAGAAGTCGCTGCGCCAGGTCATCGACAGCTATCGCACCACCCACATCCTCATCGAGTATCCCGACCTGGAGCTCGGACAGGTGCGACCGATGATCTTCCTCGGCTGCGACAGCGAGCACCGCCCGAGCGAGCGCGCCAGCTTTTATGACTTATTAATGTGGCGCCTTGATGAGATGGATAAGATATTTATTTATGATTATAATCGCCGCGTCTATCAGATTCATGGCAGCAAGCCGCGGCCGGTCGTATTCGATTTAATTCCGCGTGACCTCTCGGGATTATCGACGTATTATCCCGAATACCCACGATATCAGAAGAATGTCCTAAATGACTTTGTTGAGAGAGTGCAGAATCGACTAGTTGACAACATCAAGAAAGTACCGACGCTGCGCCACGATCATCTTTTTAACACCATGATCGTGCGAGACTTTGATACCGAAGTGCGCGACCGGACAACCGCGTTTCGTATGCCGAAGCCCGAGTTCGTGATGCACTATCGCGCGTTTCCCAGCAAGCCCTATTATCCCGGGGCGGGCATCGACTTTCGGCTAGATAAAGAAGATCTGGAAGCGGAAGACCTCGCGATTCCCACCGAAGCGGCGCTGGAGGTCTGTCGCGTCTATCGCCTGACCCTGTCGGCACAGCGGCAGGAGATCGACGTCGCCGCGGTCTACGACGGGCTGGTGCCGGCGACCTTTGACCTGCGCACCCGCGCCTGGCTGGAGCTGGCCAGCGATACCGAGCTACGGCTGCCGCTCTATACGCTGCCGCGCTATCCCGTCGCCATTGAAGGCCGGGTGGTCAGCGAAGCCGGTACGCTAATTGAAGAGACGTATCAGTTTTACCCCGAGCTACTAAGCCAGATACCAAGATATAAAGTCATGATGCCAGTATTTGGCAATCAGGTCATCACCACGCCCTATAACCCAAATACACTGCCAGGCCAGTTCTATTTTCCTTTGTATAAGTATGAGCGGGTGTTGGTAAATATGTTTTTTGACCGCGCCATGATCTGCGAGATGCGCGAGTGGCGCGCCACCGCCCAGCTGCCGCAGGACACCCAGGGCGATCAGCTGCTCTTGGGCAAGACACCGATCAATCGCACCAGCGTAGTTCATTGGTATGAAAACAACCAGCCGATCTTTGAAATAGAGCGGCTAAATCAGTTTGATAACCAAGTCGTCAAGATCGCCGAAGGCAATATGCTGCTGCAGGTCGGCACGCCGCCGCTGGGCATCACGTCGGGGACCCCGGTCGGCCGCAAGATGGTCCTGCCCCTCGGCATGCCAGCCGTGCCGCCGCTCGGCTCACCGTCGCTGCCCGGTGGCCTAGCGCCAAGCATGCCAGGTACGCCGAGCGCGCCAGCTGCGCCAACTACGCCGAGAACGCCAACTACGCCAGCTACGCCAGCTACGCCGAGCATGCCGAGCATGCCGAGCATGCCGAGTACACCGAGCATGCCGAGTACGCCGAGTACGCCGAGTACGCCAAGCATGCCGAGCATGCCGCCGGGACCGGTGCGGCCATGAACGGGACCACTCCTGCGAGTGATCCGTCGGCGCCGCCGGGGGGCAGCGGGGGGGCGGGCCAGCCCACGGGCGCGGGCACGGCCGTGCGACCGCTGTACCTGCGCATGTTCATGGACAAGACGCAGGGCCTGACGCTGGAGGTGCTGGATGCCGTCGGCATCAACCAGCAGTCGATCACCATGGACGGCACGACGATCACCACCCGGGTCAGCGGAGCCACCGGCGACAGCGTGATTCGTCAGACCGCCGACAGCGTCAGCATTGATGCGCGCAACTTCACCGTGCAGGCGGACAACATCCGCATGCAATCGACGACCGGCAGCACCTACGGGAGCATGGGCTCGACCAGCATAAACGGCATGTCGGGACTGTCGCTGTTTACCCCGGGCTCGCTGAGCATGTGCGGCATCAACGGCGTCTCTACGACGGGACTCTCGGTCTCGACCAGCGCCATGCAGAGCGTCACGATGATGGCGATCGGCGGCGGCGTCTCCCTGGTCGGAGCCGCGACCGGCGTGCAGATGTTTGGCTCGGATGTCAGCGCTACGGCGGTGTCGATCAGCCTCAACGCGCCGACCATCTCGGTGCTGACGCCGTCCCTGATCATGTCGGCGATTCCGGTGCCACCCACCGGAGCCAGCAACTCGACAAGCGGCGTCAACGCGGCCAAGGGGGCGAGCGCCGCCCCGATGGCAGCCAGCGGGGCGCTGTCAGGGGCTGGGGCGCTAAACGGCATGAACAACGGCGCCGGGGCCGGAGGCAACGCCGGCAGCGCCGACAGTGGCGCGATCCTGAACATGAACGCAGCCGGCATGTGGGGCTCGACCAGCGACCTGAAAAAGGGCGGCAAGTCCTACTACGCCGGTAGCTCCACCCTGCCTCCCAACACGCAGGACATGCTGGGGCAGCGCACCCAGCCTGGCGTCGACGCCATGAAGTCGGGCGTGAACACCTTCAACAGCGCCTTTAACAACTGGTCGCGGTTCGTCAGCCCGAACGTTCCCATCAACAGTCCGTTTAAGGCCGAAGCCATCGATGCCATGCAGCAGTCTCTGCAGAGCGGCAACGCGCTGCAGATCTACAGCACCTCGGCCAAGGTCGCGTCGGACACGCTCAAGTCGACGACCGATACCATCATGCCGCTGTTCATGATGGGCCCCCTGGCTGTGCCGCTGGTCCTTTACACCGCCGCAGCCGCGCTCAAGCAAGCGTCGGTGGTGTCGGCCAAGCTGCAGGCGGGAACGCTGACGGCGGGCGATCTGCTGGGGTTCTGTGGACTGGGGATGAAGGCCATCGGCAACATCACCATGGCCTACCTGGAGCTCCTGCAGACGCCGCTCCTGGGCGGCGAGGATGACACGACGACGATGCTGCCCGGCCTCAAGCCCGGGGACCAGGATGCGGTCGGCGGCCTGATGGACAAGATGATTCCGCCCAAAGAGACCGGCGGCGCGCCGATGGGCGGCACCATCCTGCAAGAGAACTCCTCGGTCCTGGCCGTCATCCTGGACAAGGTGCAGAAGAAGAAGCTGACCGACGACACGGGCGCTTCCTCCAGCACGACCGATCCCAAAAACGGCAAGACCCCAGAGGGTAAAAAGAACGACGGCGGATCCACTCCTGGACAGACTCCTGGACAGACTCCGG
>CAZVMD010000160.1:0-15732 GCA_964628555.1 uncultured Myxococcales bacterium
TCGCGGTCTGCGCCTGCTCGGTCGAGGCGCCGATGTGGTGCGTGCCATAGACGCCGGGCAGGCTGACGAGGTCATCGCTGAAGCTGCCCTCGGCCTTGTCGGGCTCGCGATCGAAGACATCGAGCGCCACGCGCAGGCCCTTTTCGGCGATGGCGGTGCGCAGGGCCTGGCTGTCGAGGACCTCGGCGCGGGCGGCATTGATCAGCAGGGCGCCGGGCCGCAGGGCAGCTAGCTCACGGGCACCGACCAGGCCGTGCGTCTCCTTGGCGTAGGCGACGTGGAGGGTGACGGCGTCGCTCTGACTGCACAGCGCGGCGACGCTCTCGGCGCGGCTGACCCCCAGCGCGCGGGCTCGCTCGGCACTGAGCGAGCGCGACCAGGCGATCAGGTTCATGCCGAGGGCGCGGGCCCGGCTGATCACCGCCTGGCCGATGGCACCGACGCCGATCACGCCCAGGGTGCGGCCGTAAAGACCCTGGGCGCGGCCGTATTCCTTCTTGTTCCAGCGACCGAGGCGCAGGTCCTGCACTTGATCCGGGATGCGGCGATCGAGCGCGACGAGCAGGCCGATCGTCAGCTCCGCGACGGCGATGGCGTTCTGGCCGGGGCAGTTGGCAACGAAGACACCGCGCCGGCTGGCGGCATCGAGAGCGATGGTGTTGACGCCGGCGCCAGCCCGCACAACCAGCGACAGCGCGCTGGCCGCTTCGATGGCCGCGGCGCTGACCTGCTTGCTGCGCACGACCAGGATGTGCGTCTGGCCGATGACCTTGGGCAGCTCGGCCGCGCTGATGTTGGGCTGATAGTCGACCGCCAGCCCCAGCCGGCGAAAGCCGTCGAGGTGCGCCGCGCTAAACGCATCGGCGACGAGCAGCCGCATGGCCTAGCCCCAGCCCAGGCGCTTGGAGATGATCTCTTTCATGATCTCGCTGGTGCCGCCGCCAATCGTGATCAGGCGGATGTCGCGGTAGTAGCGCGAGATCGGGAACTCCTCGGCGTAGCCGAAGCCACCGTGCGCCTGCAGGCAGCGATCGGCGACCTTGCAGGCCAGCTCACCGGCGAAGAGCTTGGCCATGGTGATCTCTTTTACCGCCTCTTCCTTGCGATTAAACAGGTCGGTGGCGCGGTAGGACAGCCAGCGCGCCGCCTCGATCTGCGTCGCTAGCTCGGCAAAGGTGTGGCGCCACACCTGGAACTTGAGGACCGGTCGGCCGAAGGCCTGACGCTCGCTGGTGTAGCGGATGGTCTCGTCGAGGACCTGCTGCGCGCCGGCCACCGCACCGAGGGCGGCGACCAGCCGCTCGCCCTGGAAGTTCATCATGATGTAGTAGAAGCCGGCGTTTTCCTCGCCGAGGAGGTAGCGCACCGGGATGCGGCAGTCTTCAAACGACAGCTCGGCGGTATCCGAGGCGTGGTTGCCGATCTTTTTGATCTTGCGCGTGACCTTAAAGCCCTTGGTGTCGGTCGGGAACAGCACCAGCGAGATGCCGCCGTAGCCCGAGCCCTCGGCGCCGGTGCGCACCGCTAGAGTGATGAAGTCAGCGCGCGTGCCGTTGGTGATCCAGCACTTGGCGCCGTTGATGACATATTCATCACCGACGCGGCGGGCGGTGGTGCTGATCGAGGCGACATCGCTGCCATGATTTGGCTCGCTGACGCCCAGCGAGGCGATCTTTTCGCCGCGCAGCGCTGGGATCAGAAACTCTTCCTTCTGCTCGCGGGTGCCCAGCTCACCGATGATCGGCGTCGCCATGTCGGTCTGCACCAGGAGCCCCATGGCCAGGCCGGCGCAGCGGCCGTGCACCAGGGCCTCGGCCCAGGCGGCGCTATACCAGAAGTCGCCCTTTTCGCCACCTGCGCCGCCCAGCTCCTCGGGGTAGTGGGCGCCCAGGAAGCCCAGCTCGCCGCAGCGCTTGAAGATCTCGCGCGGGAAGAGCTCGGCTTTTTCCCACTCCTCGACGTGGGGCACGACTTCTTTTTCTAAAAAGGTCCGCACCGAGCGGCGGAAGATCTCGTGTTCCTCGCGAAAGAAGGTCATCAGCATAAGCGCATCAAAGCAAGCTTCTCTCCCCGGGGTCAACTGTTCGGTCATGGCCGGACGCGGTCGTACGCAGAGCCCGGCAGAGCTGCGCATAACGCCGGTGAGCGGCTATCGTACAGATAGAATAATCGATGAAAATTTTGTCATTTTCCTTCCTTTTATTGAGCCGATAGAAAGGACCTTCCTGATATTCTGACAGCCGGACTTGTCTGATGTTTGCTCTGCATGGGGGTTCTAAGTTGCCAGTCTGCAAGGTCTTTGGGGCCAGAGGTCGGGCCTCTGTCGAGACATGCGACCGAGCGCGCGCAGCCAGGGTGCAGGGTCAGGTCCGCGGAGGGGGGAAGACGCCATGACGCTGCTGCTCGCCATGTCGCTTTTGTCCGCAATCAAGTCGGGTAACGCATCGCGTTACGGATACGCCGGCGATCCATACGACAACGTTGGCACGTTCGCCTGCCGCGGGCGCTTGGAGCAGCGCTATGGCAGCAAGGCCTTCGCTTATATGCGCAACCGCGGTGTCGCGCATCGCACGCTGCCCTGCGGCGCACGCATCGGCATCTGTCTGCCGCGCACCGGGCTGTGCACGACGGCGTTTGTCGTCGATCGCGGACCGTGGGGCACGCTGAACCGCAAGGGCGAGTGGCACGTTCGCACGGGCCGTGTGCCAGCCGGCGAGTTCTATCGCGGCGAGCTCGATCTGCTGCCCGGCACCTATACCAGCCTGGGCCTGGTCGGCATCGAGCGTGTGCTGCTGTGGCAGATCGCCGAAGGGGGCGCCCAGTCGCCGGATGTCCCCAGCAACCCGCCGCTTTATCCGCCGCTGCGGCCCGCCGATCCGGGACGCCGCCTGTCCTATAACCCGGTGCGCGTCGCCACGCTGGTCGGCGCCTCGGTCTTCCCGCCGCTGCGCACCGCCGATCCGCCGGCCGTCGAGCCGTATCGTCCGCTGTTCGTGCAGCTCGATCCGCCGCGCTACGCGCCGTACCCACCGATTCGCTAAGCACAGAAGTTTGCCTCTGCCCGGGGGCTTGCGGTTAACTGGCCGTTTCCCACTTAACCAGGGCCCCACATGAGCTCGCTTTCCTACAATCCCGTCGACATCATTCGTCGCAAGCGCGACGGCAAGGTGCTGCCGGGCCAAGACATCGCGGCCTTCATCGCCGACTACAGTCGCGGGGCGATCCCCGACTACCAGGCCTCGGCGCTCCTGATGGCGATCTATTTTTCCGGCCTGGCCGAAAGTGAGCTGGTCGCGCTCACCGAAGCCATGCTGCACTCGGGCGAGGTGCTGGATCTGTCCGATGTCCCCGGCGTCAAGGTCGACAAGCACTCGACCGGCGGCGTCGGTGACAAGGTCTCGCTGCATCTGGCTCCGACCGTGGCGGCCTGCGGTGTGCGGGTGCCGATGATCTCGGGCCGCGGCCTGGGCCACTCGGGCGGCACGCTGGACAAGCTGGAGTCGATCCCAGGCTTTACCACCGGCCTGTCGACCGAAGAGTTCCGCACCGTGCTGCGCCGCACCGGCCTGAGCTTGATCGGTCAGACTGAGACCCTGGTGCCGGCCGACAAGCTGCTTTACGCCCTGCGCGATGTCACGGCCACCGTCGAGTCGATCCCGCTGATCGCCGCTTCCATCATGAGCAAGAAGCTGGCAGAGGGCATCGATGGCCTGGTGCTGGACGTCAAGGTTGGTAGCGGTGCCTTCATGAAGACGCGCGAGACCGCCGCGCAGCTGGCCGCGACGCTGGTCGCGATCGGGCGTCGGGCCGGCAAGCGCGTGACGGCGTTTTTGACCGATATGGATCAGCCGCTCGGCCGCTACGTCGGCAACGCCGCCGAGGTCAACGAGTCGATCGCGGTGCTGCGCGGCGAGGGACCGGCCGATCTGACCGAGCTCAATCGGGTCCTGGGGGCGGAGATGCTGCGCCTGGCCGGGATCGGCGATAGCGAAGCCGATGCCCTGGCCCGCGTCGATCAGGCCGTGCAGAGCGGCGAGGCCCTGGCCCGGCTGCAGCGCTGCGCTGCGATGCAAGGGGCGCTCATCGACCTGCGCGATGCCAACGAGCCCTGGCTGTTCGACAACCTGCACACCGGCGCGCTGACCGTGCCGGCGCCCGAGAGCGGCTACGTCCAGCACATCGATGCCGAGGCGGTGGGCTTCGCCGGCGTGGCGCTGCGGGCTGGGCGCGAACGCAAAGAAGATGCCATCGATCCAGCGGCCTATATCTATCTCGATCGCAAGGTTGGCGAGCCGGTGCAGGCCGGTCAGGCGCTCTGTCACTTTGCCGGCGCTCCGACGCTGCCGCCCGATCGCATCGAGAGGGCCCGGGCGCTGCTGCAGCGGGCCTATACCGTTGGCCCCGAGCCTGTAAGTCCGCGGCCGCTGATCCTGGAGGTCCTGCGATGAGGCCGGAAGTCCACAGCAAACCTGCCACCACGCCGGTCGGCGAAGCCGTGCAAGCGGCAGCCGATCGGATTCGCGCCTTTATCGGTGCAGCCGCCCGCCCGCGCGTTGCGCTGGTGCTTGGCTCGGGCCTGGGCGACTACGCCGAGCGGCTGGGCGCGGCCCGCAGCATCGCCTACGACGAGATCGGCTTTCCAGCCTCGGGCGTCATCGGTCACAAGGGGCGACTGGTCTATGGCCAAGCCCCGGGCAGCCGACTGGAAGTGCTGGCCATGCAGGGCCGCGTCCACGCCTATGAGGGGCACAGCCTGCAGACGGTGGTGCTGCCGGTGCGGGCGCTGGTCCGGGCTGGCTGCGACATCGTCCTTCTGACCAATGCGGCGGGCGCCATCGCTCCCGGCCTGCTGCCAGGTCAGCTGGTGCTGCTGCGCGATCATCTGAACCTGATGGGCGACTCGCCGCTGCGCGGGCACAACGACGCCAGCCTGGGGCCGCGCTTCCCCGACATGACCACGGTCTACGATCGCGGCCTGCGGGCGACCGCCGAGCGGGTCGCCTCGGGCGGCAAGCTGCTGCTGCCCAGCGGGGTCTACGCCGGCTGTCTGGGGCCGCAGTACGAGACGCCGGCCGAGATCCGCATGCTGCGTACGCTGGGCGCCGACTTGGTCGGTATGTCAACGGTTCCGGAAGCGATTGCCGCCCGACACATGGGGGCGCGAGTCCTGGGGATCAGCTGCGTGACCAACCTGGCCGCTGGCATCAGCCCGCAGCCGCTCTCGCATGACGAGGTCACCGAGACCGCCGCCCATGCCCGGGCCGATTTTATCCGCCTGCTCGACGGCATCCTGACCGAGCTAGCCGCAGCCGAGCCAGCAGCACCCGCGGAGGCCAGCCATGCCTGAGCCAAGCGTGGAGGCCAGCTTGGGGCTGCCGGTCGAGCTCGCCGAGCTGGTCCTGACCGCCGTTGCGGCCCGCCAGCGCGCCTACGCTCCCTATTCGCAGTTTCTGGTCGGGGCAGCGGTGCGGGCGGCGGATGGGCGGGTGTTTTCCGGCGCCAACGTCGAAAATGCCTCGTACGGCCTGTCGATCTGCGCTGAGCGCAGCGCAGTGGTCAGCGCCATCAACACCGGGGTGCGCGAGCTTGCCGCCATCGCGGTCTGCACCGAGCTGTCGCCACCGGCTGCACCCTGCGGCATGTGTCGCCAGACGCTGGCCGAGTTTGCCGCCGACTGCCCGGTGGTGCTGTGCGGCCCGCATGGCTTGGCCGGAGAGGTGCGCGTCCTGCGCCTGCGCGAGCTCCTGCCGCATGCCTTTGTCCCGGCGACGCTGCACGCCTTTACTGAAAACCTCGGCAGCCAGTCAGATACCCAGCCGGTGCCAAAGGCCGATGCCCATGACGAAAGCCCAGGCCGCTAACTCCTATCTTCTGCGCGGTGGTGTCCTCTTGCCGGTGGCCGCTGAGCGCGCGCCGGGAGCCGCTGACCTGCTGGTGCAGGACGGCCGCATCGCCGCCATCGGTTCCGAGCTACCCTCCTCGCCTGGCGTCCCTGAGCTCGACTGCCGCGACAGCGTGGTCCTGCCCGGCCTGGTGCAGGCGCACATCCACCTGTGCCAGACCCTGTGTCGCGGGCGGGCCGACGATCTGAGCCTGCTCGACTGGCTGCGCCTGCGCGTGCTGCCGTACGAGGCGGCGCTGGCCGAAGACGACATCCGGCTGGCGGCCCAGCTGGCCTGCGCGGAGCTCTTGCTGTCGGGCACCACCGCCATCTTGGACATGGGCACGGTGCGCCATCAGGATGCGCTGTGCCAGACCGTCGCTGAGATCGGGCTGCGGGCCACCCTGGGCAAGGCGATGATGGACTTTGGGCCTGAGCTGCCACCGGCGCTGCGCGAGAGCACGGCCGAGTCGCTGGCCGAGTCCGATCGGCTGTGCGCGCGCTGGCATGGCGCGGCGGCGGGCCGGCTGCACTACGCCTATGCACCGCGCTTCGTGCTGTCCTGCAGTGATGCGCTGCTGCGCGGGGTGGGCGAGCGCCTGGCTGCGGCCTCGGCTGATGCTGGCTCAGCGCCGGTCCTGCCCCGTCTGCACACGCACGCCGCCGAGCAGCTAGATGAGGTCGCGCTGGTGCGAGCCCGCTATGGCCTGGGCAATATCGCGGCGCTGGCCGAGCTGGGCTTAGCTGGGCAGCGCGCGGTGCTCGCTCACTGCGTCCATCTCGACGAAGGAGAGCTGCCGCTCTTGGCCAGGCAGGGCACGCACGTGGCGCACTGTCCCTCGTCCAACCTCAAGCTCGGCTCGGGGACTGCGCCGATCGTAGAGCTCTTGGCGGCCGGCGTGAATGTGGCGATCGGGGCGGATGGCGCGCCCTGCAACAATCGACTGGATGGGCTGGGCGAGCTTCGTCTCGCCGCGCTGCTGCAGAAAGGTCGTCGTGGCCCGACGGCACTGCCAGCGGCGCAGGCGCTGCAGCTAGCCACCCTGGGCGGGGCGCGAGCACTCGGCCTGGAGTCGCAGATTGGGACGCTGCAGCTTGGCAAGCGTGCTGACCTGATCGTGATCGATCGCCGCGCCATCGCCCTGCAGCCGGCTCATGCCGTCGAGTCGCAGGTCGTCTACGCCGCCACGCCGGCCGAGGTTCGCCACGTCCTCGTCGATGGCCGCCTGCTGGTACAGGCCGGGAACCTGCGGCCCGAGACCGGCCTCGATGTCGAGCGCCTGCGAGCCCACGCCGCCGAGCGAATGCCGGGCCTGTTGCGGCGGGCCGGTCTCGCCTAAGCGGGCCTCCTCGCTTCTAGGGAAACAGTCGCGTCGTCTGCCAGCCGCTCGGGCTCTTGCGGTACAGCAGGCGGTCGTGCAGCCGATAGGGCTGGTTGGCCCAGAACTCGATGCGCTCCGGGCGGATGCGGTAGCCGCCCCAGAACTCAGGGCGTGGCACCGGATCTTGCCCGAAGCGCTCGCAGACCGCACTGTACGAGGCGAGCAGCGTCTGCCGCTCGGCCATCGGCGTGCTCTGCTGCGAGGCCCAGGCCGAGAGCTGACTGCCGCGCGGGCGGCTGGCGAAGTAGGTATCCGAGCTCTCGCTGGCCTCGCGGCTCACCGCGCCTTCGACGCGCACCTGCACGCCCAGGGTCGGCCAGTGAAAGCACAGCGCAGCCTGTGGATTTTCTTCCAGGTCGTGGGCCTTGCGGCTGCCGTAGTTGGTGAAAAAGACGAAGCTGCCCGCCTCGACGCCTTTGAGCAGCACCATGCGCACGGCCGGGCGGGCTTGGGCATCGGCGGTGGCCAGCGCAACGGCGGTGGCGTCGAAGGGCTCGCGCGTCTTGGCATCGGCAAACAGCTTGAGGAACAGCTCGATGGGATCGTGCTCGACGGTGAAGCGGGCCGGCGACTCGACGACAGCCGGGGAGGTGGGGGACAGCGACATGGCGCGCACTTTACTTGGTTTGGTCGCGCAGGAACATGGAGCTTGCGGCGCAGCTTGGGTACGCTAGCGGCATGCGTGCGATTGCCAAACTTGGGTCGGCGAGAGGCGGGGAGTGGCGCTGGGGGCGGTCCTGCCAGGTCTGCCTGATCCTCTGCGGCCTTACGCTGCTGGCGCCGGTCGCGGTGCGTGGGGACGCGCAGCCAGTGCCGCTGAAGCCGCCGGCCGCAGCGACGATTCCCTCGGTGTTCGAGGGGGCCAAGCGCATCGTCGCGGTCGGCGATATCCACGGCGACTACGACAAGTTTGTCGCCGTGCTCAAGCTGTGTCAGGTCATCGATGCCAGCTTTCGCTGGAGCGGCGGCGCGACGCATCTGGTGCAGACCGGCGATGTGCTGGATCGCGGGCCTGACTCGAAGAAGGTCATGGATGCGCTGATGGCGCTGGAAGCGCAGGCGCCGAAGGCGGGCGGCCGTGTGCACGCGCTCATCGGCAACCACGAGTACATGACCATGATGGGCGATCTACGCTACGTCTCCGACGGCGAGCTGGCGGCTTTCGGCGAGGGGCCGCGCAGCACGCCGGTCGGTCGTGAGCCGCTTGCGACCTATCCCAAGTACCGCGCAGCGTTCGCCAAAGACGGCAAGTACGGTCGCTGGATCCTGACCCACAACGCCATCGTCAAGGTCAACGGCACGCTGTTTATGCACGGTGGCATCAGCCCGCGCTATGCCAGTCGCAACATCGCCGAGCTCAACGAGCTCGTGCGCGCTGAGCTTCGGGGCGAGCGCGAGGCGCGCCTGGGGGTGGGGGCCGATCCGGAAGGTCCGCTGTGGTTCCGCGGCCTCGCAGAGTCGCTGCCGCCGGCGACGCTGTCGGGCTACCTCGATCAGCTTTTCGCAGCGCAGGGGGCCCGCCGCATCGTGATGGGCCACACCATCCAAGAGACCGGCATCACGCTGCGGGCCGGCGATCGCCTGGCGCTGATCGACGTCGGCATGTCGCGCCAGACTCTCAACGGCGCTCCGTCCTGCCTGGTCATCGAGCCCGGCACCGGGAGCGAAGAGCGAGTGAGTATTCGAAAGTGAACGGCGGCGGCCCGGACGGGCCGAGGTAGGCAAGTCGGGGGCTAGGCCTGCGCGGTCTTCTTGCGCGCGATGTAGTCGCGGGTCATCACCGCGGCGGCGTCATAGCCTTCGCGCATGCGGTCGACCATGAACTTTTCCATCTTGCCGCCGACGAGCATGACGTTGATTTTGACATCGCCGCTGAATTCACGACGGCAGCGGCCGGGGCCGAGCGGCGTGACCTTGAACACGCCGTGCATCGTGAAGCGATCCTTCATCATCAGCGGCTCGATGCGCACATCCATGCTGTTGCGATCGCGGTGCAGCACGTCGTGCTCGATGTAGCCGGTGTTGCTGACCATGGAAGCAGCCCAGGCCGGGACTTCCATCTCCGGCTCCAAGCGGACGCTGCGACGATAGGTGTTGCCCTCGTCCTTGCGCTCAAGGATTTTGGGATTGTGCAGCTTCAGGTGCTTCCACAACGCCTGCTCATACTCTTCGCTGAAGAACATCTTCCAGAAGCCTTCAGCGTCGATGTCGAAGTCGTGCGAGAAGACGAAGTTCATCAGCCTAGGCCTTGCAGATCTCGGCGAGCTTGGCGCGCAGCTTCTCTTCGATCGTGCCCTTCATCGGCGACAGCATGAACGACAGATCGAGGGCCACCGTGACCTTGCTCGGCTCGATGCTGATGTTGCCGGTGACGCCGCTGCGGCTGACTTCCGCCTTGGTGTCCGACAGCCACTTCGACTTGAGGTCGAACTTCTCGGCGAGCTCTTTGCTCATGCCGTCGAGGCGCTTCTTGAGCTCGCCGGCATCCAGGCTGTGGGCTTGACTGAATTCGATCTTGGGCATGGTCTCCTCCCCGCAGGCCCCGGCTTTGCTGTGTCGCTGGGGCAGGTTTTGGTTGTGGTTAGTATGCAAAACCTATCATGTGTTAGCGTGCCGGGCGCATGAAGAATTCGTCGCCACCCTCGCCCACCTCGACTGGGCCGGACACGGCGGCTGAGCCGCGCCCCGATCCGCGCGCCATCACTCGCTTTGCCTCATCGGGTGGTTGAGCGGCCAAAGTGGGTCCGGGTGACCTGCAAGCACTCCTTTTGGGCAGCGGCCTAGCGGTGCGTCGGTCGGACAACGCGGCCTTGCTACATGACGTCCTCGTCGGACTTGAGACCGGGGATGATGCCGGTGTGGTGCGCCTGAACGATGAGCAGGCGGTAGTGACGACGGCTGACTTCATCACGCCCCCATTTGACGATCCGCAGGGCTATGGCCGCATCGCGGCAGCGAATTCGCTCTCCGATGTCTATGCCATGGGTGGGCGGCCGCTCTGCGCCATCAACCTGTGCCTGTTCCCGCGCGCCCTGCCCGCTGACATCGCGCAGGAGATCTTGGCCGGGGCCGCCGCCGTGCTGGCCGAGGCCGGTGTGGCGCTGGTCGGTGGGCACTCGGTGTACGCGCAGGAGCTGTTCTTCGGCCTCAGCGTGACCGGCGTCGTCTGCCCGCAGCGCATCTGGCGCAACATCGGTGCGCAGCCGGGCGATGTCCTGCTCCTGACCAAGCCGTTGGGGACGGGGCTCCTAGTCAGCGCGGTGCGGCGCGGGCTGCTGGGGCGCTCGCTGGATCCGGCTGACCTGCAGCGCGGCGCCGCGGGCATGGCCGCGACCAACCAGCGGGCGGCCGAGGTGCTGGCGAGCTTCCCGGTTCACGCCGCGACCGATGTCACCGGCTTTGCTCTGGTCGGGCATGCGCTGGGCATGACCCGCTCCCAGCGCGACCCGGTGCGGCTCTGCCTCGACGTACCGCGCCTGCCGCTTTATCCCGGCGCGCTTCAGCTGGCGGCGGCCGGCGTGACCTGCGGCGGCGCCAAGAACAACCGCACCGCCTATCGCAGCCAGCTTGCGATCGAGGGCGACCTGGATGCGGCGTATGAAGAGGTGCTGTTCGATCCGCAGACCTCGGGAGGCCTGCTGGTCGCGCTGCCGCAGGACACCAGCGAGGCTGCGCTCGCGGCTCTGCACGCCGCGGGCCTTGCCGCCCAGGCGATCGGCGAGGTGCAGGCACGGCAGGGGGGGGCGCCCCTACTGATTCGCACGCGCTAGGCCGAGCCAGGCCCCGCCGAGCCAGCTACTTCTTGCGCGGCAGGTTGTCCCAGGCACCTGGGCGTCCGCCCGAGGTCGGCACGCGCGGCGAGCTACCCGGCGGCTTGCCCAGCTTGCCCAGGAAGTCGAGCTTCTTGGCGGGGGGAGCCGTCGAGCCAGTCAGGAACGGCGCAGGATCGACACCGTCGGCCGCTGCGCCGCCAAAGCCCTTGGGGCCGCCGCCTTTGTCGGTGTCCTCGGCAAAGTCGGACTGCGGGTCGAAGCCGAGGTCGTCGAAGCGCTCCACCGGCTTCTCGGGTACTTTTTCCGCGACCTTCTCGGCGACCTTCTCGGCCGGCCGCTCGACCAGCTTCTCGGCGCGTTTCTCGACGGGTTTCTCGGCCAGCTTTTCCGGCACCTTGTCGGGAGAGCGCGGGGCTGCTTTGTCCACCGCCCGCCCCAGGCCCTTGCCCACCTCTGGGCGCTGCCAGGCCTGGTTTGACTTGGGCTGCGTGACGGGCTCTTCGATGGCTGCAGGCTTGGCGGAGGTGCCTCTGGCCAGACTTGGCTTGCTCGCGGTCAGTCCCTTTTCTGGGGCGGCTAGCCTGGCCGGGGTCGGCGCCTCTTCCGCCGCGGCGATAGCGGGCGGCGAAGTCAGTGAAGCATCGGTGATCGGCTCGACCTTCTGCTCTGAGGTCGGCGGCCCATCCTCATCAAAGCCATCATCCTCTGCCGTGAGCAAGCTCGACGGCGGGATCGTTGGGTAGTCTTCCACCACCGGGGCCGTGGCTCGGCCTCGCGGCGCCAGCGGGCGGGCGGGCGCCGCGGCGGTCCGCGGCATCACGTGCGCCGCTGGCCGCGACGGAATCTGCAGCTCGCCTCCGCGCGCCATCATCGTGCTGTCGAGGTGCGGCAGGCTCTCCCACTCCTCGTCTTGGCCGTCGTCCTTGCTCATCACCACGGCCGTCGGCACGGCCACGGGCGAGGGCGGCTCGGGCGGCGGCAGACGCGGCTCGGGCAGAGGGGCCGGGCTGTTCATGCGCAGACCGCTGCCGACCGGTGTAGCGACGCGCGGCGGAGCGGCGCTGGGAGCCGGAGTCACCGGCACCTGCGGCGCGGTCGGTCGTCGTGGGGCCGGCGGCTCGGGGCTCGGCGCGGCGATCGGAGCGGCGACCCGCGGCGGCGCAGAAGTCCAGGTCGGAGGCTCGTTGTCCGGCGGCAGCGGGCGGCGTGGTGCCGACTCTGCCGCGCCCCGGGTGGGTGGAGCGCTCTGACTGGCGCCCCCCGGGCTGGCCGGCGGCGACGAAGAAGCAGCCGGCAGGGTGATCGGCTCGGGGGTCACCGGGACGCGAGCTGGCGGCGCCGCGGGCTGCACCGTGCGCGGAGCAGTGGTCGGGATCGGGGCCTGCGCACCCGTCGCTGAGCGGGGAGCAGTTGTCGGGATCGGCGCCTGCAGCCCGGTTGCCGAACGGGGAGCCGTGGTTGCGATCGGTGCCTGCGCACCCGTTGCTGAGCGGGGCGGCATCGGCGAGATCGGGGCCTGGGCGCCGGTCGCCGAGCGGGGCATGGGCGCGCCGCGGACTGGCTGCACTAGCGACGGATCGGGCGGCGCTGGTAGCTCTCCCCGCGGGGCCTGATCGATGGGCGACCAGTCGAGGTGAGCGGTCGCCAGCTCGTGCACATCGCTGTCGAGTGGCTGCAGGCTCATCGCCTGATTTACCGGCGGTGGCGCTACGGGTAGTGGGCTGGATAGCGCGGCTGGAGCCGGTGGCGCAGCCGGTTGCGCCGGGCCCCCCGAGCGGCGCTGCAAGACATCGCGAATATTGGCCGGCAGGCTGTCGAAGCTGAGGATCTGCGTCGAGGCCGCGTGCAGGTCAGAGTCGTCGGCCAGCGAAGTCGGCAGGACCGGGGCGGCCGGCACCTGCGGCATCGCCTGCGACGGCGTCGAAGTCCGCGGCGGCGGCTGGTAGAGCGACTGCGAGATCTGCGGTGGGGCAAGTGGCTGCAGCACTGGGGTCGGCTGGGCCGGCTTACCCAGGCGCTTGGCGATCAGCGCCTCCACCTGATCGCGCGACAGGATATGCGTCTGCTGTGCGTGCAGACCGTCGTCGCCGCCGTCGTTACCGGGCTCGTCGCCCACGATGTAGGTCGACTCGCTGTGCAGGTTCGGAAGACCGGGGCCGTCACGCAGCAAGATCGCGGTCTCGTTGCCACTCGGAAGGGCTGGCGAGGCAGCGCGGCCAGCCGGCGGTGCGGTCTTGGCCGACGCCGGAGCGATGCCGCGCGGCATGGTCTGAGCCGAAGGCGAGGCGGTCACCGGATCGACTTCCAAGAGGCCGATCTCCGCCGCTGACATGCGGGGTCGCTGGAAGGTCGGCACGTCGAGCTCGTCCGCGCCATCCGGATCGATCTCTTCCGCATCGAGGAGCTCGGGCATGCTGACCGAGGACAGCACGCGCATCTGCTGCATCGGATTGGGCAGCGGTGCGCTGGCTTCGACCTCGGCCGGCGACAGCTTCTCGCCAAACGCCGCCGTGAACTGCGTGTACTCGGCGTCGGGGCCCATGACATCGGCGAGCAGGTTCTCGCCGAAGGCTTCCATCTTGCCGGGGGTGATGACGAAGTCATCGAGGGTCCGCTGCTCGCGCTCGCGCTCGCGGGCGAACATCGTCAGCATGTAGCGCGAGAGCTGGGCCGGCCCATAGCCGGGATAGCGCTCCAGCAGAAAGGCGCGCAGCGACTCGGCAAACTCTTCGCCGTCTTGGAAGCGCCGCTCCTTCTGCTTGGCCATCGCCCGCTCGATGATGATCTCGAGGCCCTGACTGATGTTGGGGCGAAGCTCGCGGATCGGCCGCTTGCGCGCATCGCGCACCGCGAACAAGAGCTCGATCTCGGTCTGGGCATGAAACGGCGCCGCCAGCGCGACCATCTCGTAGAGCAGCGTGCCAAGCGAGAACAGGTCGGAGCGGCCGTCGAGCTTTTTGCCCATCGCCTGCTCCGGCGACATGTACTTGACCTTGCCCTTGATGACGCCGGTCTTGGTCTGCGAGCGAGCGCCGGCCGCCTTGGCGATGCCGAAGTCGCAGAGCTTGACCTCACCGGCATAGGAGATGAGCACGTTCGATGGCGAGACATCGCGGTGGACGATGTTGAGCGCGGTGCCCTGCCGATCGGTCAGGTGATGCGCGAAGTGCAGCCCGCGCGCCACCAGCATGCAGATGTACGCCAGGTGCTCCTCGGGAATGAACTCCTGCGCCTGGCGAGCCTTCTCTAGCAGGGCGCGCAGGTCCTTGCCATCGACGTACTCCATCGAGATGAAGTACTCGCTGCTGGTCTTGCAGAACTCATAGATGCGGGCGATGTTCGGGTGCTTCAGCAGCGCCGTCAGCCGCGCCTCATCGATGAGCATGTGGATGAATTCTTCATCCTCGACGAGGTGGGCGAGCACACGCTTGACCGCCATCAGGTGCAGGCGACCTGCGGCGTCCGCGGTCTTCGCGCGGTAGATCTCTGCCATGCCGCCAAAGGCAATCCTGTCGAGCAGGTGATAGCGGCCAAGTTGTTGCGCTTGCTGCATAGACCGGTGCTAACGACGGTATCACCAGCGACCGGCGAGGATCAATTGGATCTCCGGTGGCTGGCCGCTGGCTTTTCGACGACTGGCGAAGACCCGGCTTGTGGGCCAGGTGCGTGGTCGCTCCTAGTCATCGAGCATCTGGATGCGCGAGGGAGCGCTGGACTCAGCGGCCGTCGGGGTCTTCGGCGTGCGGCTGGTCTTGCCGCTGCCCTTGGGGCGGCTGTCGCTGGCCGGGCGGCTGTCGCTGGGCTTGTCGCCGGTCGGGCGCGGTCGCAGGCCGGCGGCACTCGGAGTGAGCGGCGGGGTGGGGGACACCGCCTTGCCGGTGGCCTCGCCGCTGGGCTCGCCCTCGGGCTTGCTCGGCGTCGCGGGGGCGCGATTGAGCGGCGTCGGCTTGGGCGGCCGCAGCAGCCAGATAGTGACGCCACCGCTCGCCGTAAGCAGCAAGCCACCGAGGAGGAGCGTCCACCACAGCGAGCCGGACGGCTTCTGCTCGACCTGCTGGCCGACCATGCGACCGAGCATGCTGGGGTGAGACAACGAGCCACTCGGCTCGCTGGGCAGTCCCGGCATCGGCAAGGTGGCAGCAACCGCGGCGGCGCGCACGCTCGGCGACAGCTGCACCGACGGATAAGAGGCGCTGCCACTTGCTGACTGCAGCTTCAGCGTCTGCGCCACCTGATCCATGCTCGGGCGATCCTCGCGCTTCTTGGCCAGCATCGAGCGGACGAGCGCCAGGATGCCCGGCTCAAGCCCCGCCACCAGCGACTCAATCGGCGGCGGATCTTCACACAGGTGCATCGCAACGACGCCGACCCCTTCGCCAGGAAAGGGCGGCTTGCCGGCTAGCATCTGATAGAGGATCACGGCCAGCGAGTAGACATCGGAGCGACCATCGACCTCCGAGGCGCCACGGCACTGCTCGGGTGACATGTAGGTCGGTGTGCCAAACACCATGCCCGGTCGCGTCAGGCCATCGCTGCCCGCCTCCGGCGCTAGCTTGGCGATGCCGAAGTCGAGGAGCTTTACGCGCTCGCCAGCCTGCATATCGGGATCGCGGACCAGCATGATGTTGCCGGGCTTGAGGTCGCGGTGAACGATGTTGGCGCTGTGCGTGGCGGCCAAGATCGAGGCCAGCTGATA
>CAZVMD010000161.1:0-15701 GCA_964628555.1 uncultured Myxococcales bacterium
CTTGGCAGACTTGGCGCGCGGGGTCGGCATGGTCGACGATCGTAGCGAAAGGCGCGCCGATTGTTGCGTCCACGCAGCGAGCTCTTGCGCCCCGTCGGACACGCCCAGACGGGGAGCCAGCCGGCGCCAGCCGGGAGCACGGAGCGCTGCCGCTTGTCGCGCTGCTTGGGGGGAGGGTCGCGCCTAGCCGACTAGTTGCTCTGGTTGCGCAGGAGCACCACGTCTTTGGCGGCCGCGCTGTAGAGCATGTCCGCCTTGCCATCGCCGGTCACGTCTCCCACTACCAGCGTGTGAAAGCCGCTGCGATGGCTCGCCGGGGTGGTGAAGATCTGGGGCGGCTTGAGCGTGGTGCCGCTGTCGTTTAGCAGCACGGCGATATTGCTCGCGCTGACCGTGCTGGCGAGTCCCAGCAGCGCATCAGGCAGCCCATCGCCATCGACATCCCCCATCACCAGGCTGGCGTAGTCGCTGGGGATGCTCACCGTTGCCATGTTGGCAAACGTCCCGTTGCCATTGCCGAGCAAGACCGACACGTGGCCAGCCATGCCCGCGCTGCCGTTTAGCACCAGGATGTCCCGGCGGCCGTCGAGGTTGAAGTCTGTGACGGCCATGTGCAGCGGCGCAGACATGCCCTGTCGGGTCGGCGTATTGAGCGGTGCGCTGAAGTTGCCACCGCCCATGTTTAGGTACACGCGGACGCCTTGCCCGCCGCACTCCAAAAGGGCGATGTCGGGTCGCATATCGCCGTTGAAGAGCCCCGTGGCCAAGGCGCAGGCCTGCGGTCCGACGCCGATGATCGTGCTCGCTGTCGCGCTGAAGACGCCTCCCCCCAACCCGGGCTGCACGTACAGCTGATCCGGCCCCGACTTGGTCAGCGCCAGGTCCTGCGCGCCGTCTTCGTTGAGGTCGGCGAGCGCGCTGGCCAGCAGTGGGCTGGGCAGGCTCAGGGTCTGCGGCGGCGTGCTCAGGCTGCCGTTGCCGCTGTTGAGGATTGCCAGCGCCCGCGGGATGCCGCGATCGAAGTACAGAAGATCTAGAGCAGGCTCGCTGTTGAGCTGGGCGCTGTGCAGCTGACCATCTAGCGAAGTGGATCCGATATTGAATGTGCTCTTGGCGGTCGAGGCCTGCGCGAGGGACAGGTAGGTCGAGACGTTGCTGCCATGCATCGCCGCGACATCCAGCTTCTGATCATTGTTCAGGTCAGCCAGGACCAGCGCGCCTGGCGTCTCCATATCGGTCGGCAGCAGGGTGTCGGCGACGAAGTTGATGCTGAGCCAGGCATAGCCGAAGAGGCCGTCGTGACCGATGCTCATGCCCGCTTTGCTGATCTCGATGCGCACCGGCCCGGCCTGCGTCACCACCGGCACCTGAGCGGTCGCCTGATCCTGCGCCAGGACCGTGACGTTGGTGGCGGCCGTGCCGTTGAAGGTGACGCTCATCCCCGCCTCAAAGCCGATGCCGCGCAGCGTAACAAGTGGCGCGCTGCCGACGGTAGCTGTGCGCGGCGAGACCGAGAGCACATCGAAGGAGACCAGCGGCTCGCAGACGCCTTTTTGTAGGCTGCAGGCTTGTCCAGCTGGACAGGGCGGGCAGCCACCGAGGTCGCTCATCGCCGCCATGACACAGCGCTCTAGGACGGCATCGCAGACCTGGCCGCTGCTACACAGGCTGGGGTTGACCTGACAGTTGTCGGGATTGTTGCCGCGCAGCGGTCGAAACAGCGCATCACAGGCCAAAAGACACAGCGGCAGCAGCCATAAGTACGCGTAGTTCTTCATGGGAACCCCCGGCGGGTCGCAGGACCGCGCGCAGAAAGGAGGACAGAGAGCGCCTATTGCTCAGGCGGCGTCGCAGGAACCAGCCGCTTGTCATACTCGGTGATGGTCTGCGTGCGACCCGGGAGCGCGACCAGCACGGCGCCACCCCCCAGCAGCACCCCGCCCAGCACCAGCAGCGCCACCCCGGCCGGCCGGGTCTGAAAGATCTCGCGACAGGCGCCGTTTGGCGCAGTGGGCGGGTCGACACAGCTGCCGTGCAGGTTTAGCGCGCCGATCCCCAGTGCCCCCACCCCCAGGCCCAACGTCATGGCCGCGACTCCCAGGCCAATGCGCAGGCGCGAGCGCGGCAGGCGCTCGGTACGGGTGCGCGCCACCAGGATCTCTTTCATCCGCGGCGGCTCCTTGACCGGCAGAAGTGGCGCCGGGGCCGGCTCGGGCAGATCGCGCAGCACGGCTTCGGCGGTCGTGACCTGTCCAGCGCTGACGGTGATCGGCAGCACCTCGGGCTGGTAGCCCGCGCGGCGCAGGGTCAGGGTGTGCGCCTCGGCATAGGCGGCGCGCTGATAGGGCGTCACACCCAGGCGCTGCTCGCCCTCGAAGATCTCGGCGCCCGGCGGCGTTGATTTGACCACCAGCGTGCCTCGCGGCCGCGCAATGCCGGTGAGCAGCGCAGTCTTGGCTAGCTGCCCGACGAGCGCGCTGCTCGCCTCCGCGGTGCAGGCCTCGCAGGTCTGCTCGGCCAGTGCGCCGACGATGCCAACCTTGCGATCCAAGAACGACACGGACAGCCGGCGCGCGCCGGGCTTCTCTTGCGGCTTGGATGTGACACGCAGCGAGTAGCTGACGCCGTTTCCCTCGGCCAGAGCGGACAGGCAGGCCGCATCGTTCAAGCAGGCGGCGGTCTGCTGCGCCTGGGCCAAGGCGACCTCGGCGCGCAGCACGATGTAGTTCGAGGCCTGCAGCGCTCCCTGCACCGCGCGCTCAAAGCGAGCCGCTTCCTCGGCCGCGAGCTCGTCTTGAATCAGCAGCACCGCCGGCAGCAGCGTCACCAGGACTGCGCCCGAGTCTGCATCGAGCCGCATCTCGGCCTGATGGCCGGCCCGAATCGCGACCTTGCCTTGCAGGCGCCGCTTCCCTTGCTCGATGGCGATGCGATGGCCGCCGGGCTCGCAGAGCAAAGGCAGCGGCAGCGGCAGCGAACCGACGATGCGATCGTCGAGAAACACCAGCGCACCACGCGGACCGAACAGCGACACTTGTCCGGCCAGCAGCACTGGCGTGGCCAGCGCGCTCTGGGCGTGCTCGCGCGCCTGCACGGTCTTGGCATCGGCCGCACTCTGCACCTCGGGGGCGGCGAGGAAGCGGCGAAACAGGTCTTGCACCGCGACCTTGCGGCCCTCGGCTTCGGCCAGCAGAGCTAGCAGGTTCAGCACGGCCGGGTCAGCGCGATCGCGATAGGCCGCAATCAGCGCGGCGTGCGCATCGCCGTACTTCTTCTCTTGAAGTAGCTGTGCTGCGCGACCTAGCCGATCCTCGTGACTTGGGGCCCGCGGGCCGGCAGAGCTGGTCGGGGAGGCGCACAGCAGGATCAGCGCGCAGAGCAGGAGCAGCCGCTGCAAGCCGCACTCCAGAGCGCAGGAATCCTGCCGCAGTCGGCGCAGGCGGTTAACGACACGTGCCAAAGTTCTTGGTCTCACCGGCCTCTACCTCAACCGCTTGCGCCTCGCCGTTGATGTCGATCTGGGTCATGCCTGTCTTGACCCAGCGACGAATCACCTGACACTTTTTGCCGACCTGCTTGGAGATCACCAGCAGACCCAGGCTGGGCTTGAGCTTGGTCATCGCGGCTTGCAGCGCAGCTACTTGCTCGCTGGAGAGCTTTAGCGCGGCGGCCTTTCCTGCCAGCTGCTCATATTCCTGCATCGCATCGACCCAGAAGCTCTTGCCTTCATAGGTCTGGCCCAGCGAGACCGTGCTCTCGAACGCCAGCTTGGCGCACAGCGGCGATGCGCTGGCGGCCTTGGCACACTTGGCCAGGGCCTTCGCCAGCCCTTTGCGGGCGCGCTCGGTGTCCTTCTTGGCCAGGGCCTGCTGCACCTTTTCAAACAGCTGACTGGTGGCATCTGCACCGTCGCTGCTCGGGGCTGGCCGAGGCGCTGCGGGGTCGGACGCGGCGGCGCTGGCGGGAGCGTTTTCCACGGCTGCCTTGGGGGGGACGCTGGGGGCCGTGGTCGGCTCGGGGGGGCTGGTCGGCGTCGTCGCGGCGGCGCTTGCCGTCGGCGCTCCGCCATCGAGCGACGCCTGGCTGGCTCGCGGCGCTGCGGCTGTGGTCTCGACGCTGCCGGCTCGGCGCACCAGGGTCTGCGGCTGCCGAGGCAGCAGGACGCGGGACAGCAAGACCTGCGCCCGTGAGCGCACCAGCGGATCGCCGTCCTCTGACAGACGGCGCAGGATCGACTGTGCGGCGGCGCTCTCGGCGACCAGGCGCGGAGGCGGTGGGGCCGAGGCCGCAGTCCCTGCCGTACTCGCTGGAGCTGGGCTGACGCTGGGCGGTGCGGCGGCTGGAAGCTCCGCCACGACCTCGGCCACGCGCTGACGGATCTGGGGCTCCCGATCTTGGCCCGCCTGGGCCAGCAGTCCCAGGGCCTGATCGACGGGCAGGAGCGCGCTGGCCTCGACTGCGGCCAAGCGAGTCTCCAGATCCGAGCCTTTGAGTGTCGCCTCTAGGCTGGGCGGCTCGGCTCCACTGATGCCGATCTTGCGCAGGCCGGCATAGGCTAGGACGGCGTCCGCCCCACCATGGGCCACACCCTCGGTGAGCACCTGCTGCAGCGGCTCCTTCTGCGGGGCAGCCGGCTGGCCAAGCAGGCTAGCCAAGCGCACGGCCGCCGCGAAGCGCACACCATAGGCGGCATCGCCGACCCGCGGACTTAGCAGGGCTGGCTCAGGCGGCGCCTTCTGCACCGCCAGCTTGCGCAGCAGCTCATCGGTCGAGGTCAGGAAGCTGCTAAACAGCGCGCGCTGCCCCTCATCGCCCAGGCGCAGCAACAGCCCGCTGCTTAAGAGCTGCTCCTCCTGCGTGCCGGACTTCAGCAAGTCTGCCAGCCAGCCCGACAGCTCACCGACCAGCGAGCTCACGCCGCCAGTGGCCATGCGCTCGGCGACTTTTTCCAGAGAGAACAGCGCCTCTTTGCGGACCTGCGCATCGTCATCGCGCAGCGTTCCCGCCAGGGCCAGCAGGGCCGGCCGCTCGCGCTTGCGACCCAGCGCGCGCACGGCACTGCGGCGCACGCGGGCATCGCCATCTTTGCTCAGCTGCGAGAGGAGCTGTACCGCCTCGGGCGCGCTGCTGTCACCTAGCACATCGGCGGCGCCGCGGCGCGTAATCCAGTCATCGCTCAAGATCGCCGCCTGGGCCCACAGCAGGCCGCGCTGCGAAAGTGCACTGGGCTCATGATCGGCGATCTGCACAATCGCGGCGGCCAGGCTCTGACGCAGCTCGGGCTCTTGCGCGCGGCGGAAGTGCGCCCCCAGGGGACGCAGATCCTCGCGCTCACCGCAGTTGGCCAGACCCTCGGCGGCGACCTGCAGCGCAGCAGCAGCGGGCTGCCGATCGCTGACCACGCGACGCAGCAGCGTGAGCGCGGCGGCATCGCCATGCGGGGACAGCAAGCGAGCCACGCTGAGCTGATCGGCGGCGCTCTTCTGCTGTCGGGCGCGCAGGTAGGCAAGACCCTGCGCATCGCCCTCCTGTGCGAGCAGGCCAGCGGCCAGCAGGGCTCGCTCCGGGGCCTGCGTCAGCTCGGCCCGCAGCTTCTGGCTGGCGCCGGCATCGCCGCAGTGCAGCAGGCGGGCCCAGATCGGCAGCGAGCCGGCGTCGGGGCTCTTGACCGCATGATCACGCAGGACGGGCAGCGAGGCGGCCTCGCCGCGATCGCACAGTACATAGGCGGCGCGCAGCTGCAGATCGCCGTGCTCTTGCGTCAGCGCGCGCTGCAGAAACGAGCGTCCCTGGCCGTCTCCCAGAGCATCAAGAGCCGTCGCTGCTGCGACCCGCACTGGCACCGGCTGGGTGGCGGCCAAGAGCGGCTGCAGGCTGCCCACGGCCTGGCGATCCGAGAGCCCGCCCAGCGCTAGCGCCGCCTGCGCCCGCACTTCGTCCTGTGCATCCTGCAGCAGCGGCTCGATGTCGCTGCGTGCGATGCCTTCGCCGCCTTGCCCCAAGCGCTGCAGGGCGCCGCGACGCAGGGCTGGAGCAGGAGACTGCAGATCGCGCTTGAGCGCCGCGATCGCTTCCTGGCGCAGCGCGAGGAGCTCGGCACCGCTGAGGCGCTGCTCCGGCTCGTCCTTCGCTTTTTTCAGACGGAGCACGGCGTAGCCCAGGCCGAAAACTGAGAGGATCAGCGGGGCGACGATCAGCGCCTGCGTGGCTCGACTCAGCCCGGCCAGCCCCGGTCGGGGCAGCAGGGCGGCGAGCTCACCTTCCAGCGCCTCTTCAACTGCGTGCATCGACGGAAAACGAGCGGCCGGATCCTTGGCCAACAGGCGCAGGATCAGCCCCTCCAGCGAGGCGCTAATCGCCAAGCCGGGCCGTCGCTTGCGCAGCGGCTCTGGCGCTTCGGTCAGGTGCTTAAAGAGCAGCTTTGAGACGGTCGGCGCGGTGAATGGGACCTCACCGACCAGCATCTCGTACAGGATGCAGCCGAGCGCATACTGATCGGCGCGCGCATCGATCGCGCCAGCTCGCACTTGCTCCGGCGACATGTAAAGCGGCGTGCCCAGCAGCGTCCCGGGCAGCGTGTAGCGCTCGCCGGCGCTCAGCGCCGAGGGCGCCGTTGTCCGCTCGCCCAGCGACGCTGGCTCTGCAGTCGTCGCCCGGCTCGCCGGCGTCGGCTGAGCGGCCTCTTGCCTCGGGCTGGCTGTAGCGACAGGCGTCTCACCCGTCGGCTCAGGCACGGTCACTGCGCCCTGCACCAGCGCGATGCCGAAGTCGACGATCTTGACGAAGTCCCCCTTGCCGTCGTGCTCCAGCAGGAAGATGTTCTCGGGCTTGAGGTCGCGGTGCACGATGCCCTGATCGTGGACGGCGTGTAGGCCGCGGCCGATTTGCAGGGCGATCTGGCAGGCGCGCTTGGCATCCAGGCGGCCCGCGCTCTTGAGCACCTTGGCCAGCGTGGGCCCGCGCAAGAGCTCCATCACCAGATACGAGCGGCCGTCGGCTAGCACGCCAAAGTCAGAGATCGCCACGGTGTTGGGGTGGCTGATCTTGGACGCCAGCTTGGCCTCTAGAAGGAAGCGATGGCGGGCTTCTTCCTCTTGCGGCCGCAGCAGGAACTTGACGGCGAGCGGACTGTCCAGCACGACGTGCCGCGCCTTGTAGACGACGCCCATGCCGCCGCGGCTGATCCGCTCTTGGATCTCGTAGCGATCGCCCAGGATGACGCCGATGAGATCGTCCGATTCACGACGTAGGGTTGGCTCGGGCAGGGTCGGCTTGGTCGGCGATCCGGCCCCGCTGTCGCTCTGGGCGGCGGTGGCGGCGAGCGCGGTGGGGCAGTGGTGTTCCTGCTCGTACGGATACTGGCTGGCACAGTGTGGGCAGCGGCGGGCCATGCTCGTGGCCTGCTGCCCCTCCCCGGATGCGTCCCCCGACATGCCCTCAGCCTAACAAACGGCGCGACCAGGCAGCACTTTGGGCGAGTTGCCTGGGACTTTCGCGCGCTTGCCGGCCGCGAGGCTGGGCTGCGCGGCCCAAGGGCGCAGGCGCGCAAGCTGGCGTGAGCTACAAGCTGGCGTGAGCTAAAGGGTGCTTGGCGGGGGCGGTAGGCTGGCGGGGGCGGGGTCAGCGGGGGCGAGCGGCATGGCCGGCAGGGGGCCGGCGGGCGGCGGATAGCGGAGGTCGTCGCAGGTCGCGCCAAGGCTGCCTACCGCGTCGTTGTAGAAGTTCACGGCGTCGTGGGCATGGCCGTTGGCGTGGTTTTTCAGGCGCCAGCTGACGATCGAAAAGACTAGGCCGGTGGTCGATAGGCCCAGGCTCAGCCCCAGCCACAGGCCGAGGCGGTCCTGATCGGCGAGGCCGGCCAGGCCGACCAGGCCAGCCGCCCCCATGGTCCCGCCGAGGATCGAGGTGGTGATGGCGCCGATGCCGCTCCGGCGAGCGCTCTGCGCGTGCTTGTGCGCCTCGGGCACGCAGCGGACGTAGTGGGCCAGGTGCGGGTAGCTCAGGCCCGAGCTTAGGCGCTCGTGGCCGGCATAGACCTGAAAGCCACCGTCGTAGCGCAGGGTTAGCTCGCCGCGCGCTACCACCTGCGGTGCGTACTGCGTTGAAGCGCAGCCGCCGCTCAGCGTGGCGGAGGACAGAGCCGCGAGGACTGCCAGGGCAATGCCGCGCTCGCGGCGTCGCTGCCTGGGCGAGGCCGTCGGGCAGGCGAGGGCGGGACTCATGGGGCACCTCCGGGAGCATCGGCCGGCGGCGCATCGAGGGGCGGGCTGAAGGTGCTGCACGGGGCCCCGGGGCTGCGCATCAGATCGTTGTAGGCGTTGACGAGATCAATGGCCCGCGCGCTCTGGCGGCTGGACTCGGGGCGGGCGGCGGCCAGGCCGATATCGATGGCCGGGATCACCATGATCGCCACCGCCAACAGCGCCAGGGCCGCACCGTCCAGGCGTCCGCTACCCCCGCCTCCTCCTCCCCGGCCGATACTGGGCCCACCGCCGCCGCCGCCGACCCGCACGGCACCTGGGTGGCCGATGCTGCCGATGCCGCCGCTGGGACCTCGGCTGCGCAGGATGGCCTCGGTGATGGCCAGCGAGGGCGAAAACAGCGGCGGACGCGGCAGCAGCGGCGCAAAGCCCGGCTGCACCACGATGATCTGCGGGCCGTAGTAGCGCGGCGCCCAGTAGCCCTCGCTCCGCGCCATCGAGTAGCCCGTCGGAGCGGCGGCCGGCAGGTCGATGTTGCCAGCCGTCGTCGGCATGACCGAGTGTCCGGTGATCTGCTGCAGCGCGGTGGCGCAGGTGGCATCGGGCAGCGAACCAGAGAGCTCGATGACAGGGTCGTCATCCTTGCCCCAGACGACGCGAGCCCGGCCATCGCTGGGCGCCTGATACTGCGAGGTATAGCCGCAGGCCGACAGCAGCCCCAGCCCCAAGCTAAGCCCCAGCCCCAGCAGACCTGGCAGCGAGCGGCTCGATGTGGTGCGAACGCGTTGCCTTTGCATGGCTTCTTGTCTCCCTGACAGCGACGGGGGCTCCTCCGACTTGGGCGGGGGAGGGGGACCTAGAGCGGCCCCCCTGTCGCTCGTTTTCGCTCTTCCTTACCGCGTGTAGAAGGCGGCTAACCAGACGAGGTGGCCCAGACCCGATACGAGATATACACCGGGTCGCCGACCTGGGGCCGGTACTGCGTGCCGTAGAACACGATGCTGCGCGAGGCCGTGTCGTAGTCGAAGCCTTCCTTGCGCGAGCGCGGCACGTTCTGGTTCTTCACCGTCACCTTGATGGTGTGGGTGATCGGCGTGCGGCTCAGCTTGAACTGGCTGGAGGCGCCGGCGATGGCATCGACGAGGCGGTTCATCGCCGACTGCACGTCCTGGTCCGTTGAGTTGTCGACGTCGAGGTAGGCACCGCCGCCACCCTCGATGACGCAGCGCGCTAGGTCGGCGACCAGGTTGGCCGAGCACAGGTTCGTCGTGACCGGCACCGAGCCAAACGTCAGGACGCCGCGGTCCTTGAAGAACTTGACGACATTCGCCAGCACAGCGCCCGAGTACGTCCCGCCGGGGGCGAAGGGGGCAGCGGGGCTAGAGCCGGGGATGGTGGCGGTCTTGATATAGCGCCCGAAGTCATTGCCGCCCTTCTCATCGGTGACGAAGAAGGCGACCTTGGTCGCGTCGGGGCGCCACTTCCAGTTGGGGTTGGTGACGCTGGTATCGCTTCCGTTTTTGGTGAACTGCTCCTCGATGAGGATGGCGGCCGAGACCGGCTCTTCGTTGGCGTTGTTGCCATCGGGGATGCCAAACGGCGCCGCCATGTCCTTGCTGCTGGGATTGTCGAGGGGACAGAAGCCCTGCGCTCCGGACTCGGGCGAGGTGACATAGCGACAGATCTGCAGCGGGCCGTCCCCGGCCGTCCCTGGGGTAAAGGCAAAGCCACTGGGGAAGCCGGCGTAGGTGGTGGTGGCCAGGCTGGGCAGCGTGCTGAAGGCATTGAAGACGCCGACGCGGAAATCGACGCCGGCGGCCTGCAGGCGCTGGAAGAAGGTGGACGCCGTGCTGGCCAGGCGCGACTGATTGCCGCCCATCGAGCGCGAGATATCGACGGTCCAGATGATGTCAGCGGTGGGCAAGCGATTGGCGACGATGTACTGGCACTTGTAGTCCAGGGTCTTGCCGGCCTCGGCGACGCCGCTGCCGTTGACCAGGTCGGTGACTCGGATGGCGGTCAGCTTGCTGTTGTCGTCGTACAGCGCAGTCGGTGAGAAGGCGACGATGAGGTCGTTGTAGCTGTTGCCGGCGCGGCGCACGGTGGTGATGTCGGCGTAAAATGCGCTGCCCGGGCCAGTGCCGCCGCCCGTCGGAGCGGTGCCGCCGGACAGGCCCTTGACGACGAGGTCGCGCAGCGTGCCGGCGCTGGAGGCCGCGGTGCGGGTGACGCGCAGGGTCGACTGGACGGCTGGGTTTAGCTCATGGGTGGTGAACTGCCGGCCGATAAAGACGTCGGTCACCGTGTAGCCGGCCGCGGTCAGGGCGGTGCGTACGGCTCGCTCGGCAGCGATGCGGTCGTCGGTCAGCGTGGTGGCCAGGGCCGGTGTGGCGACGACCAGAGCGGCTACCCCCGTCGCGTCTTCGTCGAGGGCGATGGCGCTCTTGTTGGTGGTGGTGCCGGCAATCGGGCGAGCGGTGCCGAACAGCGGATCGTGACCGACCTGGATCGGGCCGAGGCTCTGCTGTACCACCATGCCCAGCCCGTCGGGGCGACAGATAGCAGAGCCATCCATCGAGTCGGGGACGCCGTCGCCGTTGGTGTCCGAGAGGCGAGGGTCGGTCTCGCCCATGGCGGGATCGATGCTGCCGTCGAAGTTGATGTCTTCCTGCGCGTCGGGTACGCCATCGCCGTCGCTATCGCTGCGGGTCGGATCGAGTCCGCGGCAGCTCTCGCCTTCGCTGCAGTCAGCCGAGGTCGAGCAGGTAGGCACCGGACTGCGTCGCTGCGCCGCGCTGTTCGCCGCCACGCAGATCTTGGGATAGCTGTACTCGACGCCGTCTGAGATGCCATCGCCGTCGCTGTCTGGGTTAAGCAGGTCGCTGCCGACGCACTGCTCTAGGCTGTCGTCCAGGCCATCCTGGTCACGATCGCTGCCCGAGATCGGCGGACAAGCCGCGGTCTCGCTGCCGCAGGTCGCGCTGGTTAGAGCCAGGCCAGTGCACAGAAGCCAACCAAATAAGCGATGTCGTGTCATTAGTTAGTCCCCCAGACGGTGGCGATCGAGCCTGCGCAGCCCACCAGGCGCTGGCTGGTCCGGCGCCTTCCCCGCAGTCAGCGACGAAGAAAAGCTGCTTGATCGTATTTTGGATCAAGGGCGCGACGGCGCCTGGGAAAAATTCGCGGCGGGCTCAGCGGGCTCGGGTGACGGGAACCATGCGGCCGCTGCCGAAGGCTCGCTCGGACACCTTGAGGACGATGCCGAACTGCCAGCGCTTGTGCTCGGCGCTGCGCAGCAGCCGACGGTAGCGCTGCCACTCCGCTGGACTGGCGGCCGAGTCGTCCGGGGCTGCGGCGGTCGGCGCGTCGTGCTGCACCAGCGACTCGATGCGCGGCGATTCCCGGGGATAGTCAAACGGATCGACCTGGTCGGGGCGAAGCTCAGCGGAGGGCGCGCGGTCCAGGATGAAGGACGGAATCGGCCCGGGTGGAGCGGCGTGCTCGTTGATGTGGCGGCACAGCGCATAGACCTGCGGCTTGGTCAGGTCGGCGATGACGCCCAGCGTGCCGGCCATGTCGCCGTAGAGCGTGCTGTAGCCGACCGAGAGCTCAGTCTTGTTGCTGGTGTTGAGCAGGATGCCGCCGCGGCGATTGACATAGGCCATGAGCACGAGCGCCCGCAGCCGCGCCTGGACGTTCTCCAGCGTCGTATCGGCCGCTGGATCTGGGGCAGGTTCGGCGGTCAGCAGCGGGGCTAGCTGGGCCTGGCTGGCGGCGAGCAGCGGATCGATCGAGACCTCTTCGCAGCGCACGCCCAGCGCCTGACAGAGCTGATGCGCGACCTGGGACGAGCGCGGGTCGTTAAAGCGCGACGGCAGGCTGAGAGCCGTCACCGCGGAGGCTCCCAGCGCCTGGACGGCGATGCACAGCACCAGTGCTGAATCGACGCCGCCCGACAGCCCGACGAAGGCCCGCCGCACGCCGTTTTTGCGACAGAAGTCGCGCACGCCCAGCGTCAGCGCCGAGAGCAGCTCAGCCGCTTCTGCGGGTGAAGCGAGCGCGCCGTCCGGCGTGGCCGGCTTGGCGGGGCAGTGAAGCTGCGAGAGCGGGATCGACGTCACCGCCTCGGCGAAGCCTGGCAGCTCGCGCACGATGTCGCCGTGCGGGCTGAGGGCCAGGCTGGCTCCGTCGAAGATCAGCTCGTCCTGGGCGCCGACCGCATTCACATACACCAGCGGCACGCCCAGGGCGGCGGCACGACGAGCGTGCTGCAGCCGCTGCGCGCGCACGCCAAGGCGATACGGCGAGGCCGACAGGCAGATCAGCAGATCGGCACCCGCCGCGACGAGCTCTTGGGCCGGATGAAGCGGGTAGTCCTCATCCCAGAGATCCTCGCAGAGCAGCACGCCCAGGCGATGGCCGGCGAAGGGCAGGGGAGCACCGACCGGCCCGGGCACAAACCAGCGTGGCTCATAGAACACGTCGTAGACCGGCAGCAGCCGCTTGGCCACCACGCCACGGATCTCGCCACCGCCCAGCAGGACCGCTGCGTCGTAAAGACCCGGGTGGCGCGGCTGCTGCACGGCTGCGGCGGGGGCGCGGACCAGGGTGCCGCACAGCACCGCTGGCCCGTCGGGAAAGTGACGATCGAGCTCGTCCGCAAGCTGGGTGGTTGCGGCCAGCGCCTCGTGGACAAAGTCCGGGTCGTACAGCAGATCGCGCGGTGGGTAGCCGCACAGCGCGAGCTCGGGGGTGACCACGAGCGTCGTCGCTGGATCGTCGGCTTGCCGGCGGGCTGTGGCTACCGCCGCCAGGATCTGCGCGCGATTGCCAGCGAAGTCGCCAATCCGACTGTTGATCTGCGCCAGGGCCAGGGTGAGAGGGGCGGTCATCGGCAGCGCCTGGCCTAGTCCGCGTAGGGGCGTAGCTCGCTGGCCACGGCATCGAGCAGGTTTAGCGCGGCCAGGACGCTGTCGCGACGCAGGCAGACCTCGTCCCCCAGCATCAGGGTGCGATAGCCCTGCGTGATCAGGTAGGCGACGTCCGAGATATCAGCGCAGTCGGGCACGGCGCTGGGGCCGCGGGCCAGCGAAGGGAAGATGCGGCTGGCCGCGATGGCGTGGCGATCGGCAGCCAGGATCCGGCGCAGGGCCCCCAAGATGGCGTGCGGATGGTAGACCTCGACGTACAGATCGCCGCGCGCCGCCATCAGTCGCGGCTGCCGGGCGGTCGGGTCACCGCGGCCGGTCGCGGCATAGCCATCGCGCACCCAGTCGAGGCCGCGCTTGGACTCGATCTTCAGCACCAGCTCCGCCCCGGGCAGGAGCTCGCGCAGCTCGCTCACGTCGCTGTGCTGCTCGACGAACGACAGCATGACGTGCGAGAGCCCAAGCTCGCGCATGGCCTGCAGATAGGCGCGGTCGCTGGCCGTCAGCGAGCCCTCGATCTGCAGCGAGGGATCGACGATGTTGACCGACTCGCCCGGGCCGATAAAGCGTCGCGGACCGTCGAGCAGAATCAGCCGGTCGCCCTCCACGGCCACCACGCGTGCATGCTCCTTGCCGTCGCAGAAGAAGGCATCGGCAGGGGTCCGCAGGCGGATGCGATGGCTCAAGCGCACCTCGGTAAACGGCGGCATCGCGGCCTGGGCCACGCGCAGCTGCCGACCCTTCAGATCGACCCACAGCGGCGGGCCAAGCTGCGATAGCCGAGACAGCAGCGCCGTCAGAGGCTCATCGCCCTTCGTCGGCATCACTGTGTTGAGGCGCAGGCCGCAGACCAGCGGATGGGCCGCCACTTCCGACAGAAACGGCGCATAGGGTGGGATGGTCACGATGGCGCGAACGGGGTGTCCGGCTCCGGGCATGTTCCCCCACGCTGCGGCAAGCGCAGGCCGATTACAAGCGCGACCGCGGGGCTGGGGCAGGGCGCTCGCCAGGCCCGCTGGACCGTGCGCTGCGTCCCTCTGGCAGCCGGCCGCCGCAGCGACGGCAGAGCCGATCGAACACTGGCCGCTCAGTCCCGTCGGTGAGCTGAGAAGGCGCAGGGGGCGATGGATAGTGAATTTTTATTGTAACTTTCATTACATATGACCTGCCGGACGTGGTACGCTTGTCTCCGTATCGAGTACCCGGGGGTTTGTATGCCGATTCTCTTGTCCGAAGATGCCTCTCTGGGCGTGGTCTACGAGGAGCTGTACTACACGCTGACCATGGCCCGCCTAAACCCGGAGGCGAGCGCCCTTTTGCCGGATGCAGAGGCGCTGTGTAAGGCGTGTCTGGGGATGCAGTCACGCGAGCGCTCGTTCGCCGAGTCGCTGATGCACGCCGAGAACCGTGTCGGTCAGGTTGGGCGGAACCTGCTGCGCTTCCTCGACAAAGTCGAGCCTACGCTGTCCGATGCACTGGCTGGCAAAGAGTCCACCGTGCCGGCTCGCCTATTTGCCGGCCGGACCACGAGCCTGCTCAAGGCGCAGGTAGCGGCCGGGGAGGTCGATGCGCTGCGCGACTGGCCTGAGCTGCTGGAAGAGGCAGGGCAGAAGCCGCTTATGGACCTGGCGCGGGAGCTGCGTGCGCTGCTGACCGCGTCGGAAAATGCCCGCAATGCGCTGGCCGATGCGAAGCTGCGGGCCACCGACTTCCGCAGTGGCGCGCGCCGCGCCTTCTGGGACACCTGCAATGCCAAGCGCCGGGACGCCCATCGCCTGCTCAGCAAGATCGCCGCTGAGAAAGCAGCGCTGGGGCCGGAGTTTGTGTCGCTGTTCTTTCGGGCAGGGCTAGGTGAGCTGCCGTCTGAAGAGACCATTGAGCGTCGCCTGCAGGTCGAGATCGCCGAGCTATCCGGTCGTCTGACCGACAGGCAGGCGCAGCTAGACAGCCTGCGAGCGCAGCGTGAGGCTGAGCTCAGGCACGAAGCGGAGCAGCGTCAAGAGGCTGAGAAGAAGCGCGAAGCCGAGGCCAAGCGCAGCGCTCCGGCCGCGGCTGGCGCCGCACGCCGTGGCCGGACTGAACGCCCCGCGTCCCCCGAGCCATCGACGGCCGTGAAAGCTCCGTCGGCCCCGGCCAAGCCCGCTGCGGCGCCGGCTAAAGCGCCTGCGAGCCCCCCTGTGGCTCCGGCCGTTGCCAGTGCTCCGGTGGCCGCCAAGGCGGCCGCGGCTCCAAAAGTTGGCGCCGCAGCGAAAGGTCCCAGCGCTGCCAAAGCCGCCTCCGCCGCCAACAAAGCGACAGCGGCCAAGTCAGCGGTCGTCAGCAAGGCCGGCGCGACGGGAACCAGTCGGACGGCTGCCAAAGCCACGGGCAAAGCCACAGGCGCTGTCGCCAAGCCGAAGGGAACGAAGGTTGCCGCGAAGGCCGCCGCTACCAGCAAGGCCAAGAAGAAGAAGTAATCCCCCGAGGCGTACTGCAAAATAAAAAAGGCCAGTCACTGACTGGCCTTTTTCGTTTCAGCTTGGAGCGGGAGAAGGGACTTGAACCCTCGACGTCCACCTTGGCAAGGTGGCAC
>CAZVMD010000162.1:0-15640 GCA_964628555.1 uncultured Myxococcales bacterium
CCTGCCCAACCTGCTGCTACACGGACTGAACACGCTGCCGCTTGCGGCCTAGGCGGCGCCTTACCAGCTCATGCTGGCTTTGGTCGGGGCGGCGGCGGGGGCGGCTTGGATGGGGGCTTCCAGATCAGAGAAGCCGTGCTTCTTGACGCGGACGCGGTACTTGCCGCCATCGACGGTCTTGAAGCGGTAGTTGCCCTGGTCGGTGGTGCGCGTCTGCTGCACGACCTGGCCCTTGTCATCAACGAGCTCGACGAGGGTATTGGCCGAGCTGGCGCCGCCGCGCAGCGAGACCTGGCCCTCGACCTCGGCGTAGTTTTTCTGCTGCATGGCTTCGCTGTCGTGGACGAACAGCGCCATCTCGCTCTGGCGGATGCGGCCGCCGGCATCGCGGAACGACAGCTTGGCCAGATAGCGTCCGCGCGGCTGTGGCTTGCCGTCGCTGCCGACCCCGTTCCAGCTGAACGACAGGCCGCCGAGCTGGCCCTTTTTGGTGTCGGCAAAGACGCGGGCGCCCGGCTTGGGCTCACCACTGCCTTCAGCCCGGAAGACCTCTAGCTCGACGGCGCCGCTCTGCTCGGCCTGCGGCGCGATGTTGCGCAGCGACATGATCGAAGTCCCGCTGCCCTCGTCGAAGCGGGCGCCGACATCGGTCAGGAAGACCTCGCCGGCGTAGACCTCGAAGCGGCGGCGACTGACCTGGCCTTTGCCGTTGTGCGCGACTAGATCGACCAGGTGCTTGCCCGAGGCCAGCTTGCTGCCGTCGAGGACGTGCTCGAGCTTGGCGCCGCAGCCGCTGGCCACCGGCAGGTCGTCGACCAGGATCTCAAGCTGCTGGATGCCGCCGCCGCCGTTGTCGGTGGCGCTGACCTGCAGCTTCATCTGCGGCTCGACATGCTGACCATCGACTAGGCCCTGCACCGCTAGGCTGGCGACATCGACGGTAACCAGGCCAAGCACGGCCCACATGGTCTCGGCTTTTTCGGCGCCGCCCTGGCCGCTCCTGTAGGTGCGCCAAGCGCCGCTTTGCTCTTGCTTGCTGACCACGAAGCGGATGGCGCGGGCGACGGGCAGATCGTGATCGGAATAGCCGGCGGTCTTTAGCGCATAGACCGTCTGGCCGGTGGCGAAGGCATCGCTCTTGCCGCTCTCTAGACCCCAGCCGCCGTCGGCGTTCTGGCGCACCAGCAGCATCTTGACCAGCTGCTGCACCGAGGTCTCGGTGCGCGTCACGCCCGAGGCCAGCAGGCCCAGGAGCACGAAGTTAAGGTCCTGCAGATAGGCGCTCTGTCCCTTGCTCTGCCAGGCGCTGATCTGCGTCGCCAGGTAGGCTTCGGCGCGGCGCAGCGGTGGCAGCCACTTGGCATCGGCGGTGCGGGCATAGGCCTGACGCCAGGTCTGGGCCGCCTGGAACGTCGTCTGCAGCGTGCCGCCGGTCACCGGCAGCCGGCGATCGTCGTCGACAATCGCGCCGCTTTGGGCCTGCACCGCCAGGAGCTCTTTGGCGTAGCGCAGCAGCTGATCGGTCTCGTTGTTGCCGATCCACTGGTCGTAGCGCGCCCAGGCTGAGCCTTCAAAGGCGATGCCGGTGGTGTGGCCGCCCGCCGTGACGCCCAGCTTGAGCGCCTGCACCATCGCGCCAAGATCCTTGTTGCCGACCTCGTACTGGTGCTTCTTGCCGACGGAGAGCGCCTCCATAGTGACCGCTTGGACGTGACAGCCAAAGCAGCGGTGCTGGGTCGTCCACGCCTGGCTGGCCGTGGATAGGTAGGCAAGGCCGCGGCTGGCGGCGGCGCGCACGTGGACATCGGGCTTGGCGGCCGGCTCGACGGCAGCCTGCGGCTTGCCACAGGCCGGCTCTGCCTTGGGGGGCAGCCCGGCCCACGCTGCGCTAGACAGAAAAAAGCCGAACGAAGCCAGAAGCGGACGGATCGGTTGCAACGACAGACGGCGCATGAAGCCTCCCACTTTCGCGAGTGCGAGCCCGGCCAGCCGATGCGGTATCGGCCGGCGCAGCCCAGAGCTATTGACACAGCGCGTCGTGGCCAAGGGCGGCGGCCGGCGCGCTTGCGTCGCAGTGCGGGTCTGAAACGCCGTGGCTTGGTGAAGGATCTGAAAAATCTTTCTGCGCTCGGGCCGGGGGGGACTTTCGCGCCCATTTATCTGTGGCCAGGTCGCAGGAGGCGTGTGGTAGGTTGCGGCCACAATGGCGAGGACTTTTCATTTACACGCTGGGTTCGCGGCGCTGGAGCAAGAGATCAAGCCGCCGCTGTCGTCGGACGAGGCGCTAGCCGAAGCCAACCGCTGCCTGTTCTGTTACGACGCGCCGTGTACCCGCGCATGCCCGACACACATCGATGTTCCGCTGTTCATCCAGCAGATCGGCACCGGCAATCCGATCGGATCGGCGCGGACCATCTTTGCCCAGAATGTGCTCGGCAATAGCTGCGCTCGCGTCTGCCCGACCGAGGTGCTGTGCGAAGGGGCCTGTGTGCTCAACGATCAGCACCGCCCGATCAACATCGGCTCGCTGCAGCGCTATGCCACCGATCATGCGCTGTCGCGCGGCCTGCCGATCGTCCAGGCGGCCGCGAAAAAGAGCAGTGCCACCGTCGGAATTATCGGCGGCGGTCCGGCCGGGCTGGCCTGCGGGGCCGAGCTTCTGCGGCTGGGCTATGGCTCGGTGATCTATGAGCAGGCAGCAAGTCCAGGCGGGCTGAATACCTACGGCGTGGCGCAGTACAAGATGACGCCGCGCGTCTCGCTGGACGAAGTGCAGGCACTGCTTTCCGCCGGTCTAGATCTGCGCTGTGGTGTGCGCGTCGGGCGCGATGTCTCGCTGGCCGAGCTAGAAGCGCGTCATGCCGCGCTGTTCATCGGCGTCGGCATGGGCGCGATCCCGGGCATCGGCCTACCCGGCGAAGAGCATCGCCAGGTCTGGGATGCGCTGGAGTTTATCGCCCTGCTAAAGCAGAGCGGCGCGACGAGCGGCCCGATCGCCCCGGCCGCCGAGAGCCTGCGGCGCAGCCTACAGGGCGCAGCCGTGGCGGTGATCGGCGGCGGCAACACCAGCATCGACGTCGTCACGCAGGCGGTGCGAGCCGGCGCCAAGAAGGTATGGCTGCTGTATCGCAAGGGTCCAGGCGAGATGCCGGCCTATGCCCACGAAGTGCATCTGGCGCTGGAGCACGGCACCGAGCTTGTCTACTACGCGCGACCAGAAAAGATTGTCGCCGCCGATGAGCACACGCTGCGCGGCGTCGCGCTGCAGGTGGTTCATGCCGACGGCGCGGCCGTGGCTGGCGGCTCGTCCCCTGGGGCTGCTTCGCTGCTGGAGTGCAACCTGGTGGTACGCGCCACCGGGCAGCGCGGCGCCGAGCTTATGGCCATGCTGCCGGTGCAGAGCGAGCGCGGCGTGGTCAAGGTAGACGCGGCCGGACGCACGTCGAACCCGCGCTACTACGCGGGCGGCGACTGCGTCAGCGGCGGTCAAGAAGTCGTCAACGCCGTCGAGGCCGGCAAGCGGGCAGCGCAGGCGATGGTGCAGGACATCCTCGGCAAGCTGCCGCAGGCAGCGGCGTAAGGAGCGACACGATGGCAGATCTGTCAGTTGATTTTTGTGGCATCAAGTCGCCCAACCCCTTCTGGCTGGCCTCGGCGCCACCGACGAATACGGGCGATCAGGTCATGCGCGCCTTTGACGCCGGCTGGGGCGGCGCGGTGTGGAAGACGCTCGGCGAGCCGATCATCAACGTCTCGTCGCGCTACTCCTCCGTCGATTTCCAGGGCCAGCGCATGCTCGGCCTGAACAACATCGAGCTCATCACCGATCGGCCGCTAGAGGTGAACCTGCGCGAGATCGCCGAGGTCAAGCGCCGCTATCCGCGCCACGCGCTCATCGTCTCGCTGATGGTTGAGTCCAAGCGCGAGACCTGGCACAGCATGGTCCGCCGCGCGGAAGACACCGGCGCCGACGGTATCGAGCTGAACTTCGGCTGCCCGCACGGCATGTCCGAGCGCGGCATGGGCTCGGCGGTCGGCCAGGTCCCCGACTACACCTGCCAGATCGTAAGCTGGGTCAAAGAGGTCGCGCGCATCCCGGTCATCGTCAAGCTGACCCCCAACGTCGCCGACATCACCTACCCGGCGCGGGCCGCCAAGAAAGGCGGCGCCGATGCCATCTCGCTCATCAACACCATCAACTCGATCACCGGCGTCGACCTCGACTCGCTGACCCCGCGTCCCGATGTCCACGGCGCCTCGTCGCACGGTGGCTACTGCGGCCCAGCCGTGAAGCCAATTGCCCTCAACATGGTCGCCGCGGCCGCGCAAGAGACCGGCGGCCTGCCGATCAGCGGCATCGGCGGCATCAGCACCTGGCGCGACGCCGTCGAGTTCCTGCTGCTGGGGGCGACCACTGTGCAGGTCTGCACCGCGGTCATGCATCGCGGCTTCCGCATCATCCATGACCTGTGCGATGGCCTGTCGAACTATCTCGACGACAAGGGCCTGCGCTCGGTACACGAGCTAGTCGGTCGCAGCACCGCCCGCGTCAAGCGCTGGGAACAGCTCGACCTCAACTACCGCGTCATCGCCCACGTCGATCAGAGCCGCTGCATCGGCTGCGGCCTCTGCTACACCGCGTGCAACGACGGCGCCCACCAAGCCATCGGCGCCAAGCCCGACGCCCGCGGCCGCACCGAGGTCGAGATCCTGGAGCACAAGTGCGTCGGCTGCAACCTCTGCAGCCTGGTCTGCCCCGTCGAAAAGTGCATCACCATGCAGCGCGTCGATACCTTCGGCGACGCCCAGCTCCCCTGGACAAGCTACAGCCAGAACCCGACCGCGCATCCGCATGTGCGGAGCAACCGGCACGATCCGGTCTCGTAGCTCCGCCTTCTGCAACGCCGCTTTCTTCATCGCCGCTGCCTTCCCCGCCTTCCCTTTCACCTTCGTCTCTGCTGACCCGCGCGCAGGTTGGGCGCGTCGCTTTCTTCTGCCTTTCCGAGGCCTTCAGGCCGGCGGCTTGCCTGGCCGAGCTGGCTGCGCCATAATTCAAACAATGATTGAATCATTGATTGAAGCCGTGCTTGAATTATTGCCAAGCATCTCGATCAGAAGGGAGGGACCCCGATGAGCAGCGCTTCCAAGGCTTCCCTGGCCAGTCAGCTAGCGCAGTTTCGCCGGCTGTACGTGCCGCGGACAGAGCGCGTGGCTGACATCGCGTTTTCGTACCTGGTCATCGGACAGGGCAGCACGACGATCGCTATCCTGCCCGGCCTGCTGGGCGTCGCTGAGCTGAGCTTTCAGATCGCCACCCTGCTGGGGGCGGAGCATCGGGTGATCGTGCTCAGCTGGCCCGGCGCGACCGATACGGTGGATCAGCTGACGGCCGGCATCGCGGGCATCCTTGACCGAGAAGGGGTCAGGCAGGCGGCGATCGTGGGCTCGTCGTTTGGTGGCTTGGTGGCCCAGCGCTTTGCGCTGCGCTATCCCGACCGGGTCAGCCAGCTGATCTTGGCCGATACCTCGGTCCCGCGACCCGAGCGCGCTGCCGCCAACCGTCGGGCGGCGCGGCTCTTTGCGATCTTGCCGGCCCGCTTGCTGCGCTGGCTGCTGCGCCAGCTGAGCCTGCGCGCCATCGGCGGCGGCGAGGCGGGCGGCTTCTGGACGCAGTACCTCGATGAGGCGGTGGCCGGCGTCTCTGCCGCCGAGCTAGCGGCCCGATATCGAGTCGCGGCGGACTTTGATGCCGGCCCGGCGCTGAACGGGCAAGGGCTGGCGCGGCCGGTGCTGCTGATCGAAAGCGACGATGACCCCATCGTCACCCAGGCTGCGACGCAGGCCCTGCGGGCGGCGTTTCCGACGGCCGCGACGCACGTCTTTCACCGCGGCGGGCACGCGCCGGCCATCCTCTGCCCCGACGACTACGCCCGGGCCATCGCGTCGTTTGTCGCCCACCCGTAGGCGGGCTCGTCGGGGTGACGCGGCCGTGTTTACTACATGCAAGTGATTTGCGTTTAGTGCTGGGCAGGCGGCGGGCGAAGGAACGGCTGGGCGTACTGCGCGGCAAGCGGGCCGCCGGCCAGGCTGCCCGGCAGAAGCTCCAGGGCCATAAACGAGGGACCGGACCACGGGGCTGAGATCGTCTGAGCCCGCTCGGCCGAGAAGCCAAAGCGCGGGTAGTAGCTCGGGTGCCCGAGCACCACGGCGACCTGCGCGCCCTGCTCGCGGCAGGCGACAAGTCCCGCCTGGATCAGGCCGGCGCCCAAGCCGCGGCGCTGTAGCTTGGGGAGCACAGCGAGAGGCGCCAGAGCTACCCCTGGCACGGTCCGCGCAGCATCCAGGGCGAAAAGCGGCAGCGCAGTAAACAGGATGTGGGCCACTGGCTCATCGCCCAGCGTCGTCAACAGCGAGACCCGCGCATAGCCTTCGGCGATCAGCGCCTCGACAAGATCGGCCTCGTCGCGGCGGCCAAAGGCGCTGGTGTGGATATGACGGAGCGCGCCGCGATCGCTGGGCTCGGCCGGTCGGATGCGCGGCGGCTGCGTGGAGTGGGGCTGCGGCAAAGGCGGGAGGCTAGCCGAGAGCGGCGAGGGCGGCGTCGTAGTTGGGCTCCTGCGCGATCTCCGGGACGAGCTCGCAGTACAGGACGCGGTTGTCTTCGCCGATCACCACTACGGCGCGAGCGCACAGGCCAGCCAGCGGCCCGCCGGCGATGGTGACGCCGTAGTCCTTGGCGAACGGCGAGCGGAAGGTCGACAGGCTCTCGACATTCTGGATGCCTTCGGCGGCGCAGAAGCGCTTGTGCGCGAAGGGCAGGTCAGCCGAGACGTTCAGCACGACCACGCCGCCCTTGCCAGCGGCGCGCTGGTTGAAGGTGCGGACCGAGGTCGCGCAGACCGGCGTATCGACGCTGGGGAAGATGTTAAGGACCTTCTTCTTGCCGGTGTAGGTCGCGAGCTTGACCTCGGCCATGTCGGTCCGAACGAGCGAGAAATCCGGGGCGGGGCTGCCGACCGCTGGCAGCTCGCCGCTGGTCGGAATGGGGTTGCCTTTGAGGGTGATGGTCGCCATGCGAGAGCTCCTCTTGCGCGATGGGGTAAACAGCTACAAACAACAAGCTGCGTCGCGTCTTTATCATATCTACGGCCGGCCAGGGGGCATCGGCGCGGGCACGGTGGGCGGCGCGGCTTGCAACGGGCGCAGGCTGGCGGCAACGACGTTGGCGATCTTGGCGCGCAGCGGACTCGGCGCGCCGCCGCCGTGTGGGTGGACGCGGTTGGTGAGCACAATGATGTACAGCTGCTCCTCGGGGACTAGCCACAGCGAGCCGCCGCTCCAGCCGGTGTGGCCGTAGCCACCAGCCAGCAGATCGCCGCGCGGGACGGACAGGGTGGTGTGGATGTCCCAGCCATAGCCGCGCTGCTCACCGCTGCCAAGCTGCGCTTGATCGCGGCTCATCGCTGCCACGGTCTGCGGCGACAGCACGCGCTGGCCGAACAGCTCGCCACCGTTGAGCAGCGCCTGACAGAAGCGCGCCAGGTCATCCACCGTCGAGAACAGCCCAGCATGACCGGCGACGCCAGCCAGCAGCGTGACGTTCTGCAGCGAGGCCTCACGACGCAGCATGCGGCGCGCCTGGCGCCGCGGCGACTTGAACAGCGACAGCCCCGTCCACAGCGTCGGCGCGATGCGCGGCGTGAAGCGGTGCGGCGGGCGAAAGCGAGTGTCGCGCATGCCCAGCGGGGCAAAGATCTCGCGAGCAACCAGCTCATCGAGCGGCTCGCCGGTCACGCGCTCGACCACCTCGCCGAGCAGGATGAAGTTGAGATCGCTGTAGAAGAAGCGCCGGCCGGGCGGAGCGACAAGGCCCCGCTGGGCGATGGCGCTGACCAGCTGACGGCGCAGCTCAGCGCGGTCGAGCAGCGACTGCGATCGCCCGCCTGGCAGCAGCGCAGCAAAGAAGCCGGAGGAGGGATCGTCCAGGCCCGAGGTATGGGTCAGAAGCTGGCGCAGCGTGATGCTGTCGGCTCGCTCCTCCATCGGGACCTCGGGGTCGCCCGCCGCCCTCGGCTCGCAGCCCGGTGGCCGCCAATCGGGAAGGTAGCTGCTCAGGCGCTCGCCCAGCCGCAGGCGTCCCTGCTCGACCAGGCGCAGCACCGCCGGGGTGGTCGCGACAACCTTGGTTAGGGACGCCAGATCGTAGATGGTATCGACGGTGGCGCTCTCTCGCTCCGGCTCTAGCGCTCGCCGGCCGTAGGCGCGCTCGAAGATGACTTTGCCGCCGCGGCCGATCAGCACCACGCCGCCTGGCGTCTCGCGGTGGGCAATCGCCTCGCGCATCACCTCATCGATGCGCGACAAGACCTCGGCGTCGACCGCTACTTCGGCCGCGGTCGCGCGGGGCAGTGGCTGCCACGGCTCGGCGTGCGTGGAGAGTCCGGAGCTGGTCGCCGCTGCGGGGCGCACTCCACGATGAGCCCGGGCCTGCGCTTCGGTGGGTATGGCCGCAGGCAGAGCAAGGCCGGCCAGGGCCAGGAGCAGGCCCACGATCTGAGTCGGCGATGGACGACGGCAAGCAGGCACCGTCCGTCATCGTGCCACGAGCCCGCAGAGCGCGGTCAGGGAGCACGCAGCACTTTCTGGAAATAACTGCTGTGTCGTGTGCGCTATGGTCTGGTCGCACTGAGAACCACAAGAGCCATCTGCAGAGGAGCCAATCGCATGTCGAACATGATCAGTTTGGAAATCAAGCGCACGCGGCCAGCGGCTAGGCTGGCGGCGTGGGGCGGGCTGTTCACGCTGGGGCTGGGACTTTCGCTCGCCGTCCCGCAGGCCCAGGCCACCGTCGTCGGCGGCGGCGGACCCACTCCGGCTGAGGCGCGCATCCGGCCGCTGCCGCTGCGCGACTTCTTTCGCAATCCCGAGCTCTCCCGCGTGGCGCTGTCCGACGACGGCAAGTGGATTTCGCATCTGGCGCCGTATCAGAACCGCATGAACATTTTTGTCCGGCCGATCGATGCGCCGATGCAGGCAGCGGTGCGCATCACCAATGAGACCAGCCGCGACATTGCCGGCTATTTCTGGAAGGGCAACGACGCCCTGGTCTACATCAAAGACTTTGGCGGCGACGAAAACTTCCACCTGGTCAGCGTCAGCCGCGATGGCAAAGCGACCAAGGATCTGACGCCGTTTCCAAAGGTGCGGGCCCAGATCGTGGATGACCTGCCCGACGAGCCGGGCGCGGTCCTGGTTGGGCTGAACAAGCGCAAGCCCGAGATCTTCGACGTGTATCGCGTCAACGTCGCCACCGGTGAGCTGACCCTGGTGGCCGAGAATCCCGGCAACGTCACAAGCTGGTACACCGACCACGCCGGTCAGGTCCGGCTGGCTGGCACCAACGACGGCGTCAACACCAGCCTGCTGTTCCGCGCTACCCCGAAGGCGGCCTGGAAGAAGGTGCTGACGACGTCGTTTAAGGACTCGCTGGCGCCGATGTTCTTCTCGTTCGATAACGCCAAGCTGTACGCCACATCGAACCTGGGGCGCGACAAGCAGGCGGTGGTGCTGGTCGACCCGGCGACGATGAAAGAAGAAAAGGTGCTGTTCGAGCACCCCGAGGTCGACATCGACAGCCTGCAGTACTGGCGTCAGCGCAAGGTGGTGTCCTGCGCGACCTTTACGACATGGAAGGCCGAGCGCAAGTGCTTCGACCCCGACACGCAGGCCATGTTCAGCAAGCTGGAGCAGAAGCTGCCCGGCTACGAGATCAACATCACTGCGACGAACAAGGCCGAGGATGTGCTGATCGTCCGCACGACCAGCGACCGCACGCGCGGCAGCTATTACCTGTACGAGCGCACGCCCGACAAGCTGACCAAGATCGCCGATGTCGCGCCGTGGATCAGCGAGAAGCGCATGGCCGAGATGAAGCCCATCACCTATAAGTCGCGCGACGGGCTGACCATCAATGGCTACCTAACGCTGCCCAAGGACATGCCGGCCAAGGGGCTGCCGGTGGTTGTCAATCCGCACGGCGGACCCTGGGCGCGGGATGACTGGGGCTTCGATCCCGAGGTGCAGTTCCTGGCCAACCGCGGCTACGCCGTTCTGCAGATGAACTTCCGCGGCTCGACTGGCTATGGCCGCAAGTTCTGGGAGTCCTCATTCAAAGAGTGGGGCGGCAAGATGCAGGACGATGTCAGCGATGGCGTGAAGTACTTGATTGGGCAGGGCATCGCCGATCCCAAGCGCATCGCGATCTACGGCGGCAGCTATGGCGGCTATGCCACGCTGGCCGGCCTGGCTTTTTCACCCGAGCTCTACGCCTGTGGCATCGACTACGTCGGCGTCTCGAACCTCTTTACCTTCCTCAAGACCATCCCGCCGTACTGGAAGCCGATGCTTGAGATGATGTACGCGATGGTGGGTCATCCGGTGAAGGACAAGGCGCTGCTCAGCGCGCGCTCGCCGGTGCTTAACGTCGACAAGATGCGGGCGCCGCTGTTTATCGCGCAGGGCAAAAACGATCCGCGTGTCAACATCGCCGAGTCGGATCAGATGGTGGCCGCGCTCAAGAAGCGTGGCATCGATGTGCCCTACATGGTCAAAGACAACGAGGGCCACGGCTTCCGCAACGAAGAGAATCGCTTCGAGTTCTACGAGGCGATGGAGCAGTTCTTGGCCAAGCACCTCGCCAACCCGTGAGTGTGCTGCGCTATCTGACTGCTGGGGAGTCGCACGGCCCGGCGCTCCTCGGCATCTTGGAGGGGCTGCCGGCCGGCCTGCCGCTGTGCTCGGCCGACCTCGATGCCCAGCTGGCGCGGCGGCAGCAGGGCATGGGCAGCGGTAGCCGCATGAAGATCGAGCGCGACCATGCGCAGATCGTGGGCGGCGTGCTGGCCGGGCAGACCACCGGCGCGCCGCTGGCTCTGCGTATCGAGAACCTCGATCATCACCGCTGGACCGATCGCGACATCGCGCCCATGACGGTGCCGCGCCCAGGACACGCCGACTTGGTCGGGGCCATCAAGTATGGCTATCGCGATCTGCGGCTGTCGCTGGAGCGAGCCTCGGCGCGCGAGACGGCGATGCGGGTCGCGCTGTCGGCCGCCTGTCGCGTCCTCTTGCGACAACACGGCGTCGAGGTCGGCGGCTACGTCGTGCGCATCGGCGGCGAAGCCTGGGAACCGAGCGAAGGGACCACGCCGGCGGTGCTGGCCGAGCGCTGTCAGCGCGCCGAGGCCTCAGAGGTTCGCTGCCCCGATTCAGCGAGCGCGGCGCGGATGCAGGCCTGTGTGCAGCGCCATATGCAGAGCCGCAATACCGTGGGCGGGGTGATTGAAGTAGTCGCCCTGGGACTGCCCGCCGGGCTGGGCAGCTTTGTTCACGCCGACCGCCGGCTGTCGGCCCGCATCGCCGCCGCCATGTGCTCGATCCCATCGGTGCGTGGCGTCGAGTTTGGCGCCGGCTTTCGCAGCGCCGAGCTGCCAGGAACGGCGGCGCAGGACCCCTATGTGCTCCGCGGCGACGACATCATCAGCGAGGGCCGCAACTCCGGTGGGCTAGAGGGCGGGGTCACAACCGGTGCGCCGCTGGTGCTGCGCGTGGCTTGCAAGCCCATCGCCACCACGCTGTCGCCGCAGCCCTCGGTCGATCTGGCCAGCGGCGAGGCAGCGCCGACGCAGTACGAGCGCAGCGACTTCTGCCACGTGCCGCGGGCCGTGCCGATCGTGGAAGCTCTGCTGTGCTTGGTGCTGGCCGATGCGCTGTGCGAAAAGCTTGGCGGCGACTCGCTGGCCGAGCAGCAGGCGCGGCTTGTGACGCTGCGGCAGGCCAAGCTGTCGCAGCTACCGATGGACAATCAGCCCTGGCGGTTTGGCTATGAGCCGTAGCCAGCTTGCAGCACCCGCCCTGCACGTCGAGTATCCCGGCGGGCACTACCCGGTGTGGCTGGGGCCTGGCCTGATCGATGAGGTCGGCGCGGCCCTGGCCATGCTGCGGGCGCAGGGCCTATCGCTGGCCACTCGCGTGCTGGTGGTCAGCGATGATCAGGTCGAAAAGCTATATGCGCCGCGCTTGGCCGCCAGCTTGACTGCCGCTGGGCTCTCGGTATCGACCTTCATCATGCCGGCTGGCGAGGCCAACAAGCGCCTGACCAGCGTCGGACACATCTACGATGCCTGTGTGCGGACGCGGCTCGACCGGCAGTCGCTACTGGTGGCGCTGGGCGGGGGAGTGGTCGGCGATGTCGCGGGCTTTGCCGCCGCGACCTATCTGCGCGGGCTGCCCTTTCTGCAGATACCCACCACGCTGCTTGCGATGACGGACTCCAGCATTGGCGGCAAGGTCGGCGTCGATCTGCCCCAGGGCAAGAACCTGGTCGGTGCGTTCAAGCAGCCGGTCGGGGTGGTGATCGATATCGACTGCCTGCAGACCTTGCCGGCCAGTCAGCTGCGCGCCGGCTCGGCCGAAATCGTCAAGGCCGCTTTACTAACTGGCGGGGAGGGACTGAGCGCAGTGCAGGCGCTGGCTGACGCCGTATCTAGCGCTGGCTGGCATGGCGAGGCGGTCCTATCGCGCTTGCTACCGTCGCTGAGGCAGGCGCTACACTGCAAGCGCCACATCGTGATGGCCGATCCCTATGACGATGGCGAGCGGGCGCTGCTGAACCTCGGGCACACCTTTGGTCATGCGCTGGAAGCGTGGACTCACTACAGCCTGCCGCATGGCGAGGCGGTGGCGCTTGGCCTGCTGTGTGCGGCGCGGCTGTCGCGGCTGCGCGGGCTGTGCGCTCCCGAGCTGCTGCCGCAGATCTCCTCGCTGCTGGCCCGGCTGGGGCTGCCCGTCCGCTTGCCAAGTGTGGCCACCCTGGCTGCGGCGCAGGAGATCTTTGCCTGCATGCAGCACGATAAGAAGCGCAGCGGCGATCGACTGCGCTTCATCCTGCTGGTGCGGCCGGGGCAGGCGCAGATCGTCGATGACATCAGCGAGTCAGAAGTGCTGCAGGTGCTGTCGCAGCTAGCGACGCCGGTGCCGCGATGAGTCGGCTCTTCCGCTTTGCCGGACCGCTGCCCCCCTCGAAGTCGATCCTGATTCGCTACCTGCTGCTGCGCGGCTATGCACCACAGCTTGTCCTGCCGCCGCTGTCTGGCTGCGCCGATGTGCGCGTCATGCAGGCTGCGATGTCTCAGCTGGCTACGGCTTCGGTGGGATCGTCGGCTGTCGTCGAGCTCGACTGCGGCGAAGCCGGGCTGGTGCTGCGCCTGCTCTTGGCGTACGCGGCGCGGCGCGGTGGACGCTTTGTCCTGCACGGCTCGCCGCGGCTCTTGGCTCGGCCGCATACGCCCCTTCTGCAGGCCCTGCACGAGCTGGGCAGCGAGATCAGCCTGGACGAGTCGGGGGCAGCGCTGCGGCTGCACTCAGCGCAGGGCTTCGTGCCGCCGCGCCGGCCGCTGAGCCTGGTCGGCGGATCGTCCAGTCAGTTTGGCAGCGCGCTCCTGCTCAACGCCTGGCAGCTCCCCTTCGCTCTCGACCTCGATCTGGGGGACGAGCCGGTATCGGCTGGCTACCTCGGCATATCGCTACACGTCGCCGAGGGGCTGGGGATGCACATCGATCGGCAAGCGGGTGGGCGGCTGCACATTGCCGCCGGTCAGGTGCTGCAGCCGCAGCCGCTGCTGGCCGAGGCCGATGTCAGCTCGGCGCTGGCGGTGGCGGCGCTTGCCGCCGTGGCTGGGCAGGCCCACATCACCAACTTCCCGCGCCACAGCCTGCAGCCCGATGCGGGCTTCGTCGAGATCATGGCCAAGATGGGCATCCCGCTGCAGCTAGCTGACGACGGCCTGCACGTCGAGGCAGTCGCGCCAGGGGACCTGCGACCGCTCTGTGAAAACGTCGCAGGCTGTCCCGATGTCGTGCCGGTGCTGGCCGTGCTCTGCGGACTGGCGGCAGGCGAATCGACGCTGTACGGCGCGCCGCATCTGCGCGGCAAAGAGTCCGATCGCATCGCGGAGACGGCGGCGCTGCTGCGTCTGCTCGGTCGCGAGGTCAGCGAGCGCGACGATGGTCTGCGGATCGCAGGTCAGCCGATCTCGGCTGCCGACCGCGAGCGTCGGGTGGCTTTTGACGCCGGCCGCGATCACCGCTTGGTGATGGCCGCCGCGGTGGCGCGCTGGGCCGGCTTTGCCATCGAAATCCACGGCCAGCAAGCGGTCGACAAGAGCTTCCCCGAGTTTCGCCAGATCGCGTTGTAAGCCAAAGTTCTCGACGGGAAATGGCGATTTTTGCTTGACCTGGAAAGTTCAATATCTACAGTCCTTTCAAATTTCTCTGAAAGTTCAGAAGGTATGGCCGGTTCCGCACACAGCCCAAGTTCGCAGCCCACTGCCAGTCAGGCAGATGATCTGCAGCGCGCCGTGCTGCTGATCGCCGATGCCATCGGCGACGTCATCGAGCGCTGGGGCTTTCGCAAGGTGCTGGGTCGCATGTGGACCGTGCTGTACCTAGCTGGCGAGCCGCTGTCGGCGGCTGAGCTGGCCGAACGGCTAGCGCTGTCCAGCGGCTCGGTGAGCATGGCACTCGGCGAGCTACAAGAGTGGGCGGTGGTCAAGCGCGCCCTGCGCCCCGGCGAGCGTCGCGAGTACTTCATCGCCGAGACCGACTTCTGGAAGATGATCTCCAAGGTCGTCAGCGAGCGCGAGCGCTTCCTCGTCACCTCGGTGCGGGAGCGCCTCGCCGAAGCCAGCGCGCTGCTCAAGACCATCCCTCACCGCGAGGCCCGTGAGGCCCTGGGGCGGACCAAGATCCTGCTGTCGATCGCTCAGACCGCCGAGACAGTGATCGAGTCCTTCTTGGCCTCGCGCCGCGCCGACTTCTCGGGCTTTGGCGCGCTGATCCAGCTGCCGCGCAGCCCTGGCCGCGACAAAAAAACTTCGTAGCGGTCGATCGCGGCACGCCTGCCGTCACCGCCTTGGTCGTCGGGCCCGCTTAACACCGACGCAGAAAAGGGAAGCTCTGTGAACCCTCCGCTGGCGCAAGACTCTGTTGTTCGTTCGTCTCTGCCTGCACCCAGTACCGCTCTCGGCTCGGCCGCCGCGGGGCCGGTGACCTCTGTGGCCAGCTCGGTGCTGGGACGGCTGTCGCAGGTGACGGCCGGGCAGGGCATGGACACGCTCTCGGCCAAGCTCGATGAGCTGCGGGCCTGGATTGGCAGCGACCTCAACGATGTCGAGGCGCGCCTGCGGGCCCTGCTACAGGATCGCACCCCGGCGCACCAGAGCGCGCAGCACCTGATCCAGCTGGGTGGCAAGCGGCTGCGGCCGCTGTGCGTGGCCTTGGCCGCGCGAGTTGGCGGTGACTTCAACGAAAAGGCTCGCGAGCTGGCCGTTGCCGTCGAGCTTGTACACAGCGCGACCCTGCTGCACGACGATGTCATCGACCTGGGGGACCGGCGGCGCGGGGCTGAGGCCGCCCGCGTGATCTATGGCAACGCGGCCAGCATCTACGCCGGTGACCTCTTGCTCGTCGATGCGCTGCGCCGCATACAGGCCACCCGCATTCCCGGCCTGCTGGAAAAGAGCCTCGGGGTGCTAAACGAGATGCTCGAAGCCGAGGCGCTGCAGCTAGCCAATCGCGGCAG
>CAZVMD010000163.1:0-15579 GCA_964628555.1 uncultured Myxococcales bacterium
GCTGCCGTGAAACTGGATGTGCTGCGTGGTCAGGAAGAACAGCTCGTCTTCGTGGGTGTAGCCCTTGTCCGATGACAGAAGCAGCATGCGGTTATTGCACAGCGACATCAGCCGCCCCAGCCCGCGCAGGCTGCCGGTCGGCAGCGCAATGGTCGTATCGGCCAAGCGCTCGCGGTACAAGAGCAGGAGCTTCTTCAGATATGACTCGGGATAGTAGTTCTCGACGTCGGCCGGTCGCTGCTCATAGGACAGCGAGAACTGCGACATGACCTCGGGGTTGCTCAGGTCCGGCGCCTCGGCGTTGGCGTGCCGCGTCGTCACCCGCACCTCGTGTACGTTGCCGCCTTCGATGCGGAACAGATCCTGCGGCACGGTATCGAAGATGTAGTTGGCAAAGACGATGAGCGGGTTGTGCAGCTCAGACGCCGCGAGCGTCTGACCATTGCGGACTAGGCGAATGCTGCTGTCCTTTTCCAGATCGAACAGCCCAAACTCCAGCCGCCCCGAGTCAAAGTAGGGCTTAAACAGCGCCTGCGCCGACCAGGCGCGCAGGTTGCTCTGCGTAAAGTCGGTCATCACGTAGCGCACCTGCAGGCCGCGCAGCGACGAGGCATCCAGCAGGGCAAAGAACTTCTTGAGGAACAGGTACGAGAAGCGGCCATGGCCCGCCGCCAGCTCGACGATGTAGATGGGCTTGCCGGGGTCGATGCTCATGCCCTCGCTGCCGCCGCCGCCACGCAGCGCATCGCGCAGGAAGGACAGCACCAGCTGGGCATAGCTCGTAGCGATGTAGGCGTTGCTGGTGACGTAGGACGGAACCGGACCGCTCTCCCAGGCTCCCAGGCCGCGCTCGTCGTAGAAGCGACGCTGCAGGACCCAGAGGATCGACTCGGACAGGCGCTTCTTCTCTTCTAGCAGGTACCCCTTGGGGGCTTCGGTGGTCTCAGCTGGCGTCGCGCTCATGGTTCGTTCGTCCCTGTCGGCTGGGCCACGACGGCGGCCCAAGTAAGTCGGTGGAACACAATGGGAATTTTCGTGCGAGCTCATCATCGCATAGCCGGGCCACGTGGCGCAGCAGCAAAGTGCGACGGTCCGGGCGGGGTGCGGCCTTGCCGCTGGACGATGCGCAGCGATGTGAAATTTGCTGCTGGCGAGCGGCGGGTCGGCATATGCTCCCGGCTTCGTCGGACTTAGCCCATGGCCCGCGACCGAAACCGCGCACCGTCTCCCTCGCCCTCTTCGTCTGCAGACTCTCCTCCGGCTGGCGTTCCCCCCGGCGAGCGCCACCTCGTCGAGCTGGCTGGCCTGCCCGGCATCGTCGGTCAGACCGCGGTGACGCGAGCCCTCACCGATGCCATGGCGCACGGCCGCTTGCATCACGCCTATCTGTTCGACGGTCCTTCTGGCACCGGCAAAGCGACCTGCGCCCGCGCGCTGTTCGCCGCCCTCAACTGCCTAGCGCCGCCTTCGGTGGGCGCGGCCTGCGGTCGCTGCGAGAGCTGCTACAAGCTCAGCCACGGCGCCCATCCCGACCTCATCCCGTTCGAGATGGCGCTGTCGGGCCTCGCCGATGAGGTCGAGCGGCTGATCCGCCGGCTGCAGTCACCGCCGTTTGAGGGCCGGGCCCAGCTAGTCATTTTGGACCCCGCCGATCTGTTTGCCATGCCGACTGCAGCGACGGCCGCCAATCGCCTGCTCAAGACGCTGGAAGAGCCGCGCCCGAACACCCATATCGTGCTGGTCACGACCAGTGCGAGCAGCCTCTTGCCGACGCTGCGATCGCGCTGTCAGCGCCTGCGCTTTGTGCCCCTGGCCGATGCCGACCTAAGACAGGTGCTGGCGACAGCGGCAGAGCCCGAAGGTCCACAGGTGGCCGACAGCGAGGTCGAAGCGGCCCTGGCGCTGGCCCAAGGCAGCGTCGGGGCGGCGCAGCGGGCGCTGGCCGATCGCGAGCGACTGCAGCAGTGTGCCGGGGCGGCAGAGGGCCTGCTGGCGGCGGCACGAGCCGGCCGGGCCGGCGCCATCGTCGAGGCGGCTAGCAGCACCGGCGCCGATCGCGAGCAGGCGCAGGAAATTCTGGAGCACCTGTGGCTGCGCCTTCAGCGCGAGCTCCGCACAGCCGTGCACGGTGCGCTCCCTCCGACGACACAGAGCGGCCTGATCGCTGCCCTGCGGGCAACCCGTAGTGCGCAGCACGCCATCCGTGGATATACGGCGGCACCGCTCGCCATCGAACGCATGCTGCGCCAGGTCGGCGATGCCTTGAGCCCACCGAACCGGGCCGCACGAAGCCCCCAGCGAGGACGTCCAAGCCATGTCCGCTAGCGACTCTCCCAACTCGCCCCCTGGTCTGGGCCCGGCTGCGCCGCCCAGCTCAGCGCCGCGTCTGCCGTCGGCCGGCGCTCCAAGTAGCGGCCCGCGTGCCCCGGCCCCGACGCGCGAGGCTCGGCCGCTGCGCCCCCCCGGCTCTCGCCCCGAAGGTCTGGGCGGTGGCTTGCCCAGTGCCGGCGGCGGCAACCTGCGTGACGGCGCCGGGCGCGAGGGTGGCGAGCGCCGACGACGACGGCGGGGCGGCGGAGCAGGAAGCGGCTCGCCCAGCGCCGGCTCGGCTGCATCCGTCCCGCCACCGATGGGTGCCCCCCTGCCTGAAGGCGGCAGCCGCGGCGGCTCAGCCGCGACGAGCAGCGGCCGGCCGCGCGATGGACGCAACCTGCGACCGCGGGACGGTGGCGGACGCGGCCGAGGAGAAGGTCGCGAGGGGCGCGGCCAGGCTCCGACCAGCCCCGGGCAGCGCCCGCCGGTTGCCGACGCCCGCCCGCCGCGGCCGGAGGCGCGAGCAGATTCCCGAACGGAAGCTCGCCCTGGGGCACCAGACGGTCGGCCCGAGAACCGACCGAGCGCTCGCAGCGAAGGGCGACCGACTCAGCGCGGCGAAGGGCGGCCGGCTCAGCGTGCCGATGGTCGCTCTGCTCCCCGGGGCGAGCCGCGCGCAGATGGCCGCCCTGAGGGCCGAGCTGACGGTCGAGCTGACGGTCGAGCTGACGGTCGCCCTGAGAGTCGAGCTGACGGTCGCGGGCCACGTCCAGGATCCGCCGATGGCGGAACGCGACGAGGGCCCGGCTCGCCCGGCCAGGACGGCGGCCGCCCGGCCCGCAGCGATGCCACGCCGGGTCCACGCAGCGATGCCCAGAGCAGCCGACCAGAGGCTCGCCGGGGTGAGCGGAGCCGCCCCAGTGGCTCCTCGCCACTGCCGCTGACGCCAGGGCCCGCCGAGGATGACTTCCACGCCCAGGAAGGGCCAGCCAGCGATCGCGAGTCGAGCCACCGGCCTGGGCTGCTGTCACCGGGCACGGGCTTTGCTGCCGTCGTGCCACCGGGCGAAGATCCCTGGCTGCGCTCCAACGAGGCCGATGCGGCGGAGGATGCGGCGGCGGCCCTGCTGCCCCCCCCCTCGCTGATCAAGGTCCGGCCGGCCGAGTTTCCCCTGCTGCCAGAGCGGAGCGGACGCGCCTTCGATCTGTGCGTGGTGCGCACGCGCAGCACCTCGCTGCCGCGCGAGTACGACTGCCGCGGCGAGAAGTACGAGGTCGGCGACTGGCTGCTAGTCGACACCCAGCGCGGCCCGCGCGTCGGCCAAGTGGTCGAGGCCAGCCGTCGCCGGCCCAGCCTTGGCCAGCCGCGCCGCGTGCTGCGCCGGGCTCGTCCCGACGAGGTCAGCGAGCGTCATCGCCAGGCCAGCAGCGAGAGCGACGCGCACCGCTTCTGCAAAGAGCGAGTGCGGGCCCGCGGCCTGCCGATGAAGCTGGTGCACACCGATCTCTTGCCTGGCCAGAAAGCGACGTTCTTCTTTGCCTGCGAGGAGCGGGTCGAGGTGCGCGATCTGGTGCGCGATCTGACGCAGCAGCTGCACGTCCGCATCGAGCTGCGCCAGATCGGCGCCCGCGACGGAGCCAAGCTGGTCGGCGGCATCGGCTCATGCGGACGCGAGCTGTGCTGTACGACGTTCCTGCCAGCCTTCCAGCCGGTCTCGATCCGCATGGCCAAGGATCAGGGCATGGTCCTCAACCCGTCGAAGCTGGCGGGTCAGTGCGGACGCCTCAAGTGCTGCCTGATCTACGAGCACCACATGTACAAAGAGCTGGGCAAGGGGCTGCCCAAGGTCGGCAAGCGGGTGCAGACGCCGATGGGGATTGGCCGCGTGCTCGACCTCGACATCCTGCGCCAGCGCGTGCGCGTGCAGCTGCCTGAAGGGGTGCCGCAGGTGTTCCTGGGCAGCGAAGTGCGACCGCTGGGTGCCGTCGATGCCGCCGGCGGATCCGCCGCCGATGCCAGCGAGGCCGCTGAGGCCGGGCCGCCGGATGGAGCCGAGGACACCAGCCCGCACCCGACACTGCCCGAAGCGGCGCTGCCAGCCTCGACGCGCGCCGAGACCAGCGGCGAGCTGCCGGGCGACTAGCGAGGCGGCGCATGAGTTCCGCGATGAGCATCGATCGACCCAAGCGTGTGCTGGTCCTGTCGCCCCATATCGACGACGGCGAGTTCGGCTGTGGTGGCACCATCGCCCGCCTCAGTCGAGAAGGCCACGAGGTCCACTACGCAGCGTTTAGCACCGCTGAGGCGTCCGTGCCCCCCGGCTATCCCAAGAACATCCTCGAGACCGAGGTCCGGGAGGCCACGCAGCATCTGGGCATCGCGCCCGATCGCATCCTGATCTATCGCTACGCGGTGCGCACGCTGGGCCAGTTTCGCCAGGAGATCCTAGAGGAGATGGTGCGCCTGCGTCGCGAGCTAGAGCCCGACATCGTGTTTCTGCCCTGCAGCCACGACCTGCACCAAGATCATCAGACGGTCAGTGCCGAGGGCCTGCGCGCCTTTCGCAACGGAACGCTGCTGGGCTACGAGATGCCGCGCAACAACATCACGTTTTCGGCCCAGGCGTTCTTTGTGCTTTCCGAGGACGATCTGAGTCGCAAGATCCGGGCCCTCAAGTGCTATGAATCGCAGAAGTTTCGCGGCTACACCGACGAGCGCTACGTGCGCGCCCTGGCCCTGACGCGCGGTGTGCAGATCGATGCCGACCTAGCCGAGGCATTCGAGGTCCTGCGCTGGGTCTCGCCGCTGTAGACAAACGAGCGCCTCACGAAATGGCGGCGGCCACTCTCAGAAAACTGAGGTCCGACTGCGCCGAGGGGGAACCTGTCCGTCACAGCACAAGGCGGCGTCGGCCGGCACCTCGCTTGCTAGTATGCAGCTATCGTGTTGAACCGTTCGCTGCCAGCCCGCGCCCTCGCCCCCACCGCCCCCCAGCGGTTTGGTAGGACGAGCCGCGTCCTGGGCCTACTGCTGGCGGGCCTGGGTCTGTGGCTGAGTGCAGCGCCGCTGCCGGCCATGGCGACGCCCGCCGGCCCAGCGACCACGACAACCAGCCTGGCTGACCTGCAAGCCCAGGCCACGGCACTGCGGCAGCAGATTGCAGCTCAGCTTGGCCGCCAGCAGGTCGCTGAGCAGGCGCAGGGACGCCGAGAGACCGAGGCCGCCCGCCTGGCCGCTGAGATTGAGCAGCAAAAGGGGCAGCCCGAGAGCGTGGCCCGCGATCTGTCGCTCAACGAGAAGCTGGCGCAGGCGCAAGCCCAGGCGGCCGTGCTCCTGCGCGAGGGGGCAGCGCTGCGGCAAGGCGCCGAGGCGCTGCGTGCCGCCCGCGCCCGGCTGGTCACACTGTGCGATCGCATCCTGGCCACCGACGAGTCCAGTCTAAGTGCTGGCCAGCGCCTGCTGTGGCTGCGCCTGCGCACCGAGCAGGTAGAGGCTCTAGCGACGGACCGCGGCAGTGGGCCCACGCTGGCGCTACCTACCGCAGCGACCGCCGCCAGCCCGAGCAGCGATGATCCGCAGCGCCTGCGCGAGCAGGCCGATCTGCTGCGCGACTCGGTCGACAAGCTGCGACGCGAAGTGACCCGCCTGGAGGCTCGCAGTGAAGAGCTACGTCGCCGCGAGCGCCTGCGCGAGCAGGCCCAGCGCGTCGATGAAGACCTGTTTGCCGAGCAGGCCACGGCCCGTCGCAAGAGCCAGAGCGCTGGAGCCCGAGCCCCGGCCGGCGCCGAGGCCGCCCCGGCTGCCGATACGGCCACTGGGGTCGGCGCTGCCCCGCCTAGCCCAAGCGCTGCGAGCACCTTCAGTGCGACGCCGCGCAGCGGACCCGATCCGTCGACGCTGGACTCGCTCCTGCGCAGCGAAGGCAGCGGCGATCCGGCAGCCAAGCAGCAGGCCCTGCAGCGGGCCCGTAGCGAGCTTGAGGCCCTGGCTAACCTGCTCTTGCGACGCGCCAGCCAGCTTGAGCAGCGCGCCACCGATCTCAGTCGTCAGAAGTAGGGCTGCGAAACGCAAGGCCAGGCGCGCGGCCGCCTAGGCTAATTGTCCAGCGCACCGGCGGCAATCCAGCCGCGGATCGTGTTGATGTCGCCGGCGCTGAGGTTGCCGCCCGAGGGCATGCGGTTCCCCACCAGGCAGGCGCCCATCCCCAGGCCGAGCTTCCACAATAGGTAGCTCTTGTCGGGCATGTTCGGCGCGACGCGCAGATCGCTGGTGCAGTGCGCGCTGGCCTGGTTGACCAGCGACATGCGCGCCTTGGCCGCGCTGCTCAGATCCAGCCCATCCTGCGGGCTGCCGCCGGTGTGACAGTTGGCGCCGCCGCACGAGCCGTTGAAAATTGGAAACACCTGCCCAGTGAAGCTGATCGTGCCGGTAGTGGCCGTTTTCTCGACGGTGTTGGTCTCGCGGTTGCCGGCCGGATCCTGGGCCCGCGCGACCAAGTAGTACGCGGTCTGGGCATCCAGGCCGGTCACCGTGTAGTTGGAAACGCCGGACGGCGTGATCACCTCTGGCTTGTTGAAGTCCTGGCCCCCGGCGGTCTTGCTGAGAAACAGCGCATAGCGAAGCTGCGCCGGGCTGGCGACATCATCGCTGCCCTGCGTCCAGCTCAGGGTGATGGTATTGCCGGTGACGCTGGTCCCGCTGGCACCGGCGAAGGTCGGAGCCATGGTGTCGGGCTGCTGCAGCGTGGTGGCGCTGCGCTCGGTCAGGTTGCCGTCGCTGTTACCGGCCTCGTCACGGGCGCGGACGATGAAGTAGTACTTGGTGGCGAGGTCGAGCCCAGACACTGTGTACATCGTCGCACCCGGTGCGGTCTGAAAGCTCGGCGTGGCGAAGTTCTGCCGCAGTGATCCCGTGGCGACAAAGACCTGATACGTGATCTGCGAGGCTGCGCTGCGATCGTCGCTCGCCGCGCTCCACTGCAGGTCGACCGTGGTCGTACCGGTGGCGGTCGCGGTCGTCAGGCCAGAGAAGCGCGGCGCGGTCTTATCGCCGGTTGCCGCGCCATCCGGTCCCCCCATATCGCCGGTAGTCTCGCCACCCGACGTGCAGTCAGCGGCGGCCAGCAGACCCGCGAGCAGTGCAGCCAAGCTTCCCAGATAGCGCCTGCGGGCCAGGCTCAGCCGCTTCGGCTTGTGCCCCATCGAACGTACGTGACTCATGCATCCCCCTCGGCTCACTTTACCGCGAAGGCGCCGTGGCGTTGGGGCCGATTGCGGAGGCCGACGCAGACGACAGGGGCCCGCCCACAGGCCTCGGCAGCACCGCCAGCTAGTCGGCGACCAGGCCGCGAAAATTGCGCAGATAGTTCGCGAAGACCGGGCTTACCGCCAGCTCAGCCAGCGCAGCCTCCGACAGCGGCGGCCGTCGCGGGGCAAACGACTCATCCCGGGCCTGACGCGGCCAGTCGGGGTTGCAGATGGCGGCCCGGCCCAGCGCCACCACGTCCGCCCCGCGCTCGATCAACGCCAGCGCTTCCGGCACCGTCCACACCGAGCCCGCCGCCCACAGACGCACCTCGGAGCTGCAGGCGCGGCGCAGCAGCGGAATCGCATGCTCGTCGGGGCGCTTCTGGGTATTGCGCGCCGCCTGCCACAGCGAAGCGTGCAGAAAGTCGATGCCGTCGTCGCACAGCCAGGCGGCAACGGTCAGGGTCTCGTCGAGGTCCAGGCCCTTGGCCTGACCAAAGTCCTCCGGCGACAGGCGCACACCGACGAGGAAATTCGCCGGCACCGCTGCCCGCACGGCGCGCGCGGTCTCGCGCAGAAGACGGGCCCGGCCGGCCAGATCACCGCCCCATGCATCGCTGCGCTGGTTCTGGGTCCGGCTGAGAAACTGCCCCAGCAGGTAGCCGTGGGCCCCGTGCAGCTCGACGCCCGCAAAGCCGGCCTGGTGGGCGCGCAGCGCGGCGCGCCGGAACGCGTCGATGGTCGCAACGATCTCGGTTTCGGTCGCTGCTCGCGGATTTTCGGGATCGGCAGCGTTCTCGCTGGCGCTAAATGGCCGCTGGCCGGTCAGCATCTGCGGAGCCCGCGCCCCGCCATGAAAGAGCTGCACCAGCGACAGCGTGCCAGTGGCTTGCAAGGCGCTCGCCAGCCGCGTCAGCCCCGGCAAATGCTGATCTGAGAAGATCCCGAGCTGCCCCGGAAAGCCCTGCCCCTCGACGCTGACGTGAGCGGCGCAGGTCTCAACCAGGCCAAAGCCCCCCTGGGCTCGTCGCAGCAGCCAGCTGAGCTCGTCTTCGGCCAGCGTACCGTCGCTGTGGCTCTGCACATTGGTCATCGGCGCCAGCGCCAAGCGGTTCTGGCTGGTCACGCCGCTACGAAAGGTGACTGGCGCAAATAGGTCTGAGCGGTTCATGGGGCCCCCGTCGGGTAGCAAGGCGTATGCGGAGAGAAGCTCCCCAGACGAGCCGCCACACCAGCGCGCAGCAGCCCGCGTCGGGCGCCTACCCTAGCACAGGGGGCGGATCGCCGCGCCCGCCAGGTTCGCGACGAGAGCTACTTGGGACTCTGCGGATCCAAAAAGCCGTCGCGCAGCCAGTTGACGGCGAGGACCGTAAGCTCGGCGCTGGTCTTTACGGCCAGCTTGTCTTTGATGTGCTCGCGATGGGCTTCGATGGTCTTAGCCGACAGGTGCAGCATGGCGGCAATCTTGGCCGACTTCATGCCCTGGCCGATGTAACGCAGGATCTCTAGCTCGCGGTTGGACAATCGGGACAGCCGCGACTGCTCCTGGCCCTCCCCGTTGCTACCGGCCAGCGAGCGCAGCAGCATCTCGCTCACGCGCTCCGAGACATAGGTCTTGCCGTCCAGCACCCGGCGCAGAGCAGCCAGCAGCACCGGCAAGCGCTCGTTCTTCATGACGTAGCCGTTGGCCCCGCTCTTGAGCGCCCGCTCGGCAAAGACCATCTCGTCGTGCATCGACAGGATCAGGATGGCGGCGCCGGGATGCGCGGCTCGTAGCTCGGGCACCAGGGTAAACGCGCTGTCCCGGCCCAGGGTTAGGTCGAGCAGGATGGCGTCAGGCGCCAGCTCGGAGCACAGCGCGGCCGCCTCCTTGGCGTCGCTGGCTTGTCCGACAATCGCCAAGTCCGGCTCCTGGTTCATCAGCTCGCAGAGGCTCTCGCGCACCAGCACGTGGTCATCCACGACCACCAGACGGCGACGCGGTGACGGTAGGCTGCTCCGCTGCTCTTCGCCCGGCTTCGACCGTGCCATCATGACTCGCTCCCTCTGGTTTCTGGGGGTTGCGCCCTCGCTCTCGCGGACTCCCAGGCCTGCCCCGTGCAGCCCGTGTCTAGCGGCACGTCCCCGCGGCTATTTTCGGTCACCGGCTACGCAAATACAAGGAGATTACATCGCGCTAATACGCTGATTAATTGATAGGCGAAACGCCTATCTCAATATAGAACAATATCTTGCTGATATTTTGATTCCCTGCAGTGATTTTTCGGTATTTTTCGATTCATCATTAATTCCTAAAATTCGCAATGCCGCGATAAATTCAATTCATTCATCTCTGCCAGTTGTGGGGGCGCTTCGTGACAGACATGTATTTTGATGACTTCCGCCGTCTGTCGATGCTGTTGCTGCTGGTCGAGCGCGTCGCGGCCTTGCCCAGGGCGCGGGTGCTGACCTTCTACAGCGATGCCGATGAGCCGGTGGGTCGTATCAGCCTCGACGGCGGCCTGATCGGTATCGGCGTCCAGGTGGCCGGTGGGGTCTACATGGATGAGGCGTTTACTCGCGATGCTTCGCCGGTCGCGCCCCTGCTGCGCAAGCTGCTGCTCGGCCAAGCGCTGAACGTCGCCGAGGGGCTACGGCTGCACAATATTCCCCTTATCGCCCGCCGGGCTCTGTGTGGGGTGACGGCCAGAGCCCTGCGGCAGATCGCTTTGCACTGCGATCTGACCAAGATTCGCATCGGCGAAGATGCGGATCCGCCGGCCCGCAGCGGCGAGGAGCGGCCCGCCTACTCGGTGTTCGACCTGCTGCTGGCGGCCGGGCGAGTCGAGACCCTACGCGCGGGCGATGCGGCGGCGCGACTGTATGAGACACCGCCGGGTAGCCCGGAGGAGCGCTGGCTGTTCGAGTGGCAACCAGATGCAGCCAGCGGCCCCTGGCCCATCATGACCACTCGCACAGCCGAGCGTCGCACGAACAGCGTGGCGCAGATTGGCCTCCTTGGGCAGACCCTCTCGCAGCCGCTGTCGCAGCCTCGCCGGGCCGGGCAGAGCATTACGCCGACGGCGGCCATCTGCCTTAACGAACAGCACGCCTACTACACCGTTGTGACGGAACACTACGTCGTGCTGTTGCTGTATCCAGTCTCTCAGCTCGACCGACTGATCAAGTCGCTAGAGGACTTTGTCTTTGCCGCTGGTCGCGGCCCGGCCACGCTCGCCAAACCAGCTCAGAGGCCGATATCAGAACACAGCGATGCACATCATCGACATAAACGTATTTCGCTGCCACCGCTATTGCCGCACAGCGCAAGCGCCCTACATCTGCGTTCAGCTCTGCCTAGGCTGAACGAGGCGGAGCAAAGGATCGATGTGGCAGACGGGGCTCGCCAGGCTGCTCCGACGCCCCGGCCAGCGGCCACCGCGCCCCCCCCCATGGCCCGCCTCGCCGACGAGGCCCGTGAATGGCTGAGCGCCGGACGTGGCCTAGTGCCAGCCGAGCTGAGCGCGCCTGTATCGACAGCCCCGACGCCAGCGCCAGCGGCCGACGGTAGGGTCGCAGGCGCGCTAGCGGCAGCAGTGGCTGATGGCAAAGCCGGCGAAGCGGCCCCGGGCAGCCCGCCAGCTGCACCGCCCATCGCCGAGCTCAGCGGGCATGAGACCGCCGCCCTGCCGATGCAAGCGCCCCCCAGCAGCCCACCGAGCCTTTCGCTAGTCGCTGCGGCTGTGACCCCCACGGTCTCGCCGTTCGATAGCAGCTCGCTGCGCCCTACGCCGGTGCCCGCGCCGCCGGTGCCACTGCTGGCCTTGTCCGAGTTTGCTGTCGCGGTGAACGGGCAGCCGGTAATTGCGCCAGTGTCCTTGCAGGTGGCGGCACATGGGCTGCATCTGTGGGTGGTCGACGGCGGAGTCCAGCGCCGCCTGCTGCTGCGCCTCCTGTGCGGCGGTCATACCGCCGGCCTGTCGGTGTCGGGTCGTGCGCTCTTTGCTGGCCAGGATCTGCTTGGCGCGAGCAGCCCTGGCCCGCACCTGCCGCCACGCGACACCCGCGCCCTGATGATGAGCGCTCGCGAGTATCTGCTGGAGGGCCTGCCGTCCGGGAGCGGACCGCACTCCGGGAGCCGCCTACCCGCGCTCCTGCAGCAAATCGAGCACGCCGGCTTCTCCGACCTCCTGTCACAGCTTGATCTGCGCCTGTGCCAGCTCGATCCATTTCAGCGGCGAGTACTGGAAGTACTGCGAGGCGCGCGATCGGCACCACGCCTCCTGGTGCAGGACGATCCACTGCATGGGCTCAGCTTCCGACAGCAGGGCCGGCTGCGGCAGCTACTTCGTACGGAAGCCGAACGGCGCGCCATCCTGATCCTGGTGGGTGAGCCTGATTTGTACAGCGAGCCCCAGAGTCCCTGTCCACTGCAGATCAGCTGGCTGGATGTGCTGGCCGAGCCAGGAGTAGCGGTGAGTCAGACAGGATCGTTCGCAGCCATCCCGCCGCTGGCCGAGTCGAGCCAGCGCCGCTCGCAGGTCACCGGATAGCCGGCCGTCACAGGCCCAAGCGTGCGACGATGGCCTGAGCGTTCATGGCACCGGACAAGCGCTGCGCCTCGCGCCCCTTCCGGAACAGAATCATCGTCGGGATGCCGCGGATGTCAAAGCGCGCCGCGACCTGCGGCAGGGCATCGGTATCCACCTTGGCGACGACGACACGCTGACCCTGCTCGCGAGCAATCTTTTCGAGCTGAGGCGCCACCATGCGGCAGGGGCCACACCAGTCGGCCCAGAAGTCGACCAGCACCGGTGTCGCTGAGTCGCGCAGCAGCTCCGCGAAGTCCTCGGCGCTGTGCAGCGGCAGCGGGTGGGAGAGCGGCAGCAGCGCATTTTTGCAGCTACCGCAGCGCGCCTCATCGTGCAGGCGGCTGGCGGGCAGGCGATTGCTCTTTTCGCAGACAGCGCAGGAGACCAGCATGGGGCACCTCTGCGGCTGAAGCTGAGGATGCCCGCGCGTCTCGTCAAGACGGAGGCGCAGCCGCGCCGATGTAAGCGCCTAGGGCTTGCGGGCCCGGGTGGCGATGAACGCCGGGGCCACAGCGGTCAAGGCCCGCCACTCCTGCCAGGTGTCCTCGAACAGATCGCAGAGCAGGAGTCCCGCTGCGAGCTGACCGCCAATCAGATCTTCGAGCGTGTGACTGAACTCGACGGGCTCGCCGCGACCGGCGAACTTGGCCAGCATGTCGGGGTAGTCGATGTCGCGATACGGCAGCTTGCGACTGACCACCAGCTTGCCCGCGTCGAAGGCGTCGCTATCGAAGAGGTAGTACCAAGGATTCACGAACCCGGTCAGCAGTACGCCACCCGACTTCAGCACGCGCGCCACCTCTCTCCAGACTGGGCGCACTTCGTCGACAAAGCAGACGCTGCAGGGGTTAAAGACGACGTCGAAGTGATCGCTCGGCAGCGCGCTGAGGTCCTTCATGTTGCCCTGCACCGTGGCTAGCGATAGTCCCTCGCGCTCGGCCACGGCGCGATCCTGGGCTAGCTGGCCATCGCTAGCGTCCAAGATCGTGACCTGCGCCCCGGCGGCGGCCAAGATCGGTCCTTGTTGGCCGCCCCCGCTAGCCAGTCCCAGGATTCGTAGCCCGGAGAGGTTGCCATCGCTGCGGCCGAACCAGGCCTGCGGCACTGGCTTCTCCGGCGTCAGTACGATCTGCCAGTCGCCGCGGCGGGCTCTCGCGATCACCTCGGGCGCCACAGGCCGGGTCCAGCGGTTCTCGCCTTTTTCGACTTCGCGATTCCAGGCCTGACGGTTGTGGGCGTAGCTGTCTTGGATCAACGACTTGTCCATCGTCACTCATGCCAGCCAAGGCCACGCACCTGACGCGGGCTCAGGCCAGGGCGACGTGGTTGGGGGCTTGGGCTGGTAGCTAAAGGGGGGAGATTGAGGGGAACACGCCCAACGCGGCGGGGACGGCGGCGGAGACCGGCGGAGGAAGACTAGCTGCGGTCGCGGCCAAAGCTGCGCTGGAACAGGTCAGCGATGGCGGCCGACCCATCCGGGGTCAGATGACGGGTGCCAGTCCCCGTGAAGCGGGTCCGGCTGATCACCGGCCGCGACGGAGTCCAGGCGCGCGCCTTGGCATCCCACGAGAACCAGGTCTTCTGCTGCTGATCGAACACATGCAGCGACTTCTGCTGGTGCCGCGCTAGCTCAGCCGCCCAGCCAGTGCCGCCTTTGACCGTACCGTCGGGCTGAATGATGCCGATGATGAACACTTCCTGCGCCGAGTTGACCTGATGCCAGATGCTCTGCAGCACTTTGCGCAGCGTCGCGTTCTGGTGGTAGGTGCGATGCATCGTCGCCGAGACATAGGCCAGGCTGACGTCGCCCTCACGTAGCTCTTCCTCGCTGAGCATGCGCAGCCCGCGTGTGCGAACCACCTTGTGCCCCTCGAAAGAGATGTTTTCTTCGCGCAGACCATGGCGCTCGGCACAGATGCCGAACTCGGCCTCCGCCCCTTCGGCCGCCCCAGATAGCAGGGTATAGGCATTCGGGGGCAGATCCTTGACCGGGCTCATCGGCATACGGTCATCGACCAAGCGCATCGTGTCGGGATAGAGGATAAGGTGCGTATCCGTCGCCGCCCCGCCGGTATGCTGTGCGTCCTTCAGCAAGCGGACCGACAGGTGCCCATCCACCGGCTGCAGGAACAGCACCAGATGCAGGAAGCGCGCGAAGCGCTCGCAGGGCTGCGGAATGCTCTGGGGCACGTCACTGCCGGTCTGGTGGCGATGCGTCAGCGCCGTCATCCACAGCTCAAGATCGTGGGCCTTGGCAATGGCCAGCAGCGCCTCGATCTCTTTGTCGTTGGTCCGCGTCCAGTCAAACGCATCGACGACCAGCACATCCGGCTTGAAGCTCGCATGCTGCGCCAGAAGCTCGATCGCAGACTTGAGCTTCTCGACGCTAAAGGCTGACTGCCCGGCGCCATGGCCGTGCATCGTATAGGCCTGGATGATGCGGTTCTTGTGCACCAGCTCGGTCGTCGTCGACAGGTCGGAGAGCTGCGCCGCCTGCGCGAGGTCGCGGAATACCGCCTCGTACCAGCTGTGGACGTGATCCACGGGGGCGTCCAGCGATACGTGCAGCACTTTGCGCTCGCGAAGCAGGCTGTCGAGCGCGATATGCACCAGGAACGCGGTCTTGCCGACCCCGGCCCTGGCCATGACTACGCCCAGGTTGCCGCGTCCCAAGCCGTGCACGGCCGCCGCATCCCCCGCATCCCCTTTCCCTGAGCGAGCGCGCTCAAGGATCCGTAGTGGGCTCTGCTTGTACATCTCGTTGCGATCCATGTGCGCCCTCCTGGTTACTTTTTCTTCTGCTCGGCGGCCTCTTTGGCGCGCGCCTTGGCAATCAGCTCCTCGCCAATATTCGCCGGGACCGGCGCATAGCGCGAGAATTCCATCGTGAATTCGGCCTTGCCCTGCGTGGCCGACCGCAGCGTCGTGGCATAGCCAAACATCTCAGCGAGCGGCACCTCGGCCTCGATGGTGTTCATGCCATCAGCGTCGGTCGTACCAATGATCATGCCACGTCGCGACATCAGGGTGCCGAGCATGGCACCGCTGAACTCGCTCGGTCCCTCAAGAGCAACCTTCATGATCGGCTCGAGGATCTGCGGGCGGGCCTTGGCATAGACCTCACGCCACGCGCCACGGGCGGCTTCCTGGAACGCGATGTCCGAAGAGTCCACAGCGTGCGAGGCACCGTCGGTCAGCGCGACGCGGACGTTGACCACAGGGAAGCCGATGAGGCGTCCCTTGGGCAACATCGAGCGGAAGCCCTTCTCGACGCTGGGAATGAACTCTCGCGGCACGTTGCCGCCGACCACCTGATCGTCGAACTCGAAGTCGCCCTCGGCGTACGGCTCGATGTAGCCGACGACCTTGCCGTACTGGCCCGAGCCACCGGTCTGCTTCTTGTGCGTGTAGTTATAGTCGGCGCGCTGCGTGATCGTCTCGCGATAGGC